>CAMTWF010000207.1:0-7452 GCA_947085355.1 uncultured delta proteobacterium | reverse complement strand
TCCTTAGTACCGCGCCGCGCAAGTTCGGGACCAGCCAGGAATTTGGACACGGCGCACGGGGGTGATGTGATGCGAGCCGTCTGGACGGTGGGTGGAGGGCGGGATGGTGGCGAACATCACGAAGATCCGGATCGAGTTGTCCGAGGGAGAGCGTGCGGAACTGGAGCGGTGGGGGCGGTCGCTGGCGGGGCCCCATCGCAAGGTGGTGCGAGCGCGGACGATCTTGCTGCTGGCGGCGGGGGAAACGGTCTCTGCCGTTTCCCGGAAGGTGGGGCGGCAGCGGAAGCACGTGCGGAAGTGGGCGCAACGGTTCCTGCGGAAGCGGCTGCGGGGCTTGGATGATGAGCCGCGGAGTGGCCGGCCCCCGGTCTTTTCCCCCCGAGGTGGCGACGATCTTGGTGAAGCTGGCGTGCGAGCTGCCTGACGCCGCCGGCCGATCCCTGTCGGTGTGGACGTGCATGGAGCTTGCGCGGTCGTTGGTGCGGGACGGAATCGTGGAGAGCATCTCGGCGGACACGGTCCGGCGGATCCTTGCATCGCACCGGCTGAAGCCTTGGCGGGTGCACCACTGGTTGAGCCCGAAGGTACCGCGGGACGAGGAGTTCCGGCGGCGGGTGCTCGACATCCTGGAGCTGTACACGGGCCCGTTGGCTGACGACGAGATCGTGTACTGCCTGGACGAGAAGACGTCGCTACAGCCACGCCCGCGTACCTCCCCGACCAAGCCTGCACAGCCGGATCTGGTACCTGTGCGGGTCGAACACGAGTATGTCCGGAAGGGTGCGCTCCAGCTCATGGCAGCCTTCAACCCGCGCAGCGGGCACGTCCTGGGGCTCTGTCGCCGGCGCAAGCGGCAGGTCGAGTTCCTCGAGCTGCTCCAGCAGATCGAAGAGTCGACCCCGGTGTCGGTCCGCATCATCCACCTCGTCTGCGACAACGTCAGGATGCATCACGGCAAGAAGGTGCGTGCCTGGCTGGAGCGGCATCCGCGCTTCCAGATGCACTTCACGCCCGTCCACTGCTCCTGGATGAACCAAGTCGAGCAGTGGTTCTCCATCTTCCAGGTCAAGCGGATGACGGCCTCCAACTTCACTGACCTCGCCGAGCTCGACGCCAAGGTCATGGCGTTTATTGCGGAGTGGAACGAGATCGCGCACCCGTTCAACTGGACGGCCAAGTCCTTCGAGAAGACCCTGGCGAAGGTCGAGGCCGAGATCCGGGCGGCGGCATGAGGGGAATCGACGGGGGTGGTCCCGAACTTCTGCGGGGCCGTACTTAGTACAGCGCCGCGTAAGTTCGGGACCACCCCGGTCGGCCAGGAATTTGGGGTGGTCCCGAACTTCTGCGGGGCCGTACTAAGGATCACGGTCACTTGCGCGCGAGTTCCTTGGCAGCGACTGGTCGCCGCGTTCGCCGAGGACGACCTGGACGGTGCGCGCCTCTCCGGCGTACTCGAGGCGGACTTCCGAGATCCTCCGGCGGATCACGGCGCCGTCGGCGAGCGCGAACTTCTGTTCGGCGATCGGCTTGAGGCGCAGCGCGCGCCGGACCTTCTCGGGAAGCACCGTGAACGACGCCCCGCTATCGACGAGGAAGTCGATCTCTCTCGCGCGCTTCCCGCCGCCGACCTTCGCGGTTACTGTCGTGAGGCCCACAAGTCACCTTCGAGTCAGGTCGATCCGTCGCTCGGCGTCTCCCCCTGGGCGGCGGCGATCAGGGCCTCGCAGGTCCGCAGCGCCCATTCGGCGTCCTCGACCGCGCGCCTGCCCCTGGGTTCGTCGAACAGATCGCTCGGCGGGATCCCGTCCTTCTCGATGCCGTACATGGCCGGGCCGCGGTACGGCGTCATGTTCTGCATGAGCGTCGCCAGCCGTTCGATGTCGGCGTGGGTCGCGGCAGGCATCATGTCACGCAGGGCCAGCAGGCCCGGAGCGGCATCGTGGACCTTGGGGAACTCGATAGCCATCGCGCGCAGGAGCGCCTTGGAGGCCAGTTCGATCACCTCGTGGGCTCGACGGTAGGCGTACCACCAGCAAGACTTGGCCAACCCCGCCCGCGCGTCCTCAATCGCGAGCCTGGCCCATTCCATGTAGCCGGCGGCCATCAGGTTGGTGTTCAAAGCCGCACCACCTCGCCGAACTTGATGTCCGGCTTGAGGATCCAGTACCAGTTGCCGTCCGGCAGCACGACCTTGCGCGACCCGAGCGCCGCCATGCGGGAGCGGAGCACGTCCATCTCGCGGGCGAAGACGCCGTCGCGGTCGAAGAGCACCACGGCGTCGGTCGTGAGATCGAGGAGCAGCGGCGGATGGGCCCGCAGGTGTTCGACGGTGATGACCAGCGGTTGCACCGAATGCGGCAATCCGGCCTTCATCAACTCGACCTCGAGATCGCGCAGGCACGACTCCCGGAGCGCCTGGATCAACCCTCCCATCCCCGGCTCTCCCTCGACCACCACCAGCAGGTCGATGTCGCTCTCGGGTCGGAAGTCCCCCCGGGCCACGGAGCCGTACAGGACGACGGATGTGAGCCGCCGGCCGTAGTGCTCGCGGACTACGCGCAGGACGCGATCCATCGCCGCCGGCAGTCGATCCCCGGCTGCCGCCTCACCGGCGTCACCGCTTCGGGAAGTCGCCGAACTCACGGATTCTTTGTACGCGTCCGGGGTCTCGCTGTCAAACGCGGCGCCAGGGCGCCGAAGTTTTGTGTCCACGTTCGGTGGCGGGCCGCCCGAGGGGGGGGGGGGGCTGGTGGTCGCGGTCGTGAGGCCCGCGAGTCACCTCGTTCCGCCGTTCGGCGTCTCCCCGCGCGCGGCGGCGATCATGGCCTCGCAGATCCGCAGCGCCCATTCGGCGTCCTCGACCGCGCGCCTGCCCCTGGGTTCGTCGAACAGATCGCTCGGCGGGATCCCGTCCTTCTCGATGCCGTACATGGCCGGGCCGCGGTACGGGGTCATGTTCCGCATGAGCGTCGCCAGCCGTTCGAGGTCGGCGTGGGTCGCGGCGGGCATCTTCGCCCGAAGCTCCAGGAGCGCGGGACCGGCGTCGTGCTCGCGCGGGAACTCGATCGCCATCTCCCGCAGCAACGCCTTGGAGGCCAGTTCGACCACCTCGTGGGCCCGCCGGTACGCGCGCCACCAGACGCGTTCGGCGAGCGCCCCCCGGGCTTCGCCGACGACGCCCCTGGCCCAGTCGAGGTACGGGCCGGCCATGCGGCGACTGTTCACAGATCCACCACCTCCCCGAACTTCGAGTCCGGCTTGAGGTCCCAGTACCAGCTCCCGTTCGGCAACACGACCTTGCGCGACCCGAGCGCCGCCATGCGGGAGCGGAGCACGTCCATCTCGCGGGCGAAGACGCCGTCGCGGTCGAAGAGCACGACGGCGTCGGTCGTGAGATCGAGGAGCAGTGGGGGGTGGGCGCGCAGGTGCTCGACGGTGATGACCACCGGTTGCACCGAATGCGGCAGTCCGGCCTTCATCCACTCGACCTCGAGGTCGCACAGGCGCGATTCCCGGAGCGCCTCGATCAACCCTCCCATGCCGGGTTCTCCCTCGACCACGACCAGCAGGTCGATGTCACTCTCGGGCCGGAAGTCCCCCCGGGCCACGGAGCCGTACAGGACGACGGATGTGAGCCGCCGGCCGTAGTGCTCGCGGATCCGGCGCGCGACGAGATCCACCGCATCCCGCAGTCGATCCCGGATTGCCGCATCTCCGCACTCACCGCTTCGGGAACCAGCCGAACTCACGGTTTCTTCGTAGGCGCTGGGGAACCTGTTGTCAACCGCGGCGGCGGGCGGCGCCGGGGTCCCGGCGAAGTGGAGTGGCGAAAGATCGCGGGTCTTCGCGACGTCCTGGCGCACGGGTACTTCGGCCTCGATGCGGAGACGCTGTGGGACGCGGTTTCCAACAAGCTTCCCCTTGCCGGTTTTTCGGGAGACCGCAAGACCGTGATCCCGTTGACCTACGCGGTCCAGGACCCGCAGCACGGGCACGGGCACGGGCACGGGCACGAAATAAGGGGGGCTCCCCCCGAGGCTCCGAATCCCGGAGGTCTCGACGGCCGTTGACATTGTTGCCGTGCCACGGGTACCTTGACTTTCGTGGAGTCGTCGCTCCTCGAGAACATCGTCCGGCGGGTTGTCGACGCCGCCAGGCCGCAGCGCATCATCCTGTTCGGTTCGGCGGCGCACGGTACGGCCGGCTCTGACAGCGACATCGACCTGCTCGTGATCAAGCCCGGCCTGACGCGCCGGCGCGAGCTGGCCTCCCGCATCTACGAGGATCTGATCGACGCCGGTGCGCCCGTGGACGTGGTTCTGGTGACGCCCGAGGAGGTGGAAGCAGCACGGGGCAGGGTCGGAAGCATCATCGGACCCGCGATCGACGGCGGGCGCGAGGTCTACGTGGCTGCCGATGTCTGACCCGACGCGGCCGGACGACTGGCGGATCGTGTCGATGCTGGTCAAGATGGCAATGTGACGACTTCCCGGTAGTCGAGTCTTCGGCGACGGCAACGGCAACGGGGACCGGGACGGCAGGCGGGAGGCTGTAGCCGGGGCCGTGAACGGCTACGCCGGCCCCACCCCCACAAATCGGATGCACCAGATGTCGGGTTGACGTCGACGCGGCCGGACGGCTAGCATCGAGGTGTCGGAGGGCGGGCGAGTGAGCCGAGACGAGATCCTGCACGTGCTGGCCGAGAAGCAGGCCGACCTGCGCGGCTTTCGCGTCAAGTCGCTGTCGATCTTCGGATCGATCGCCAGGGGAGAGGCCGCCGCGGGAAGCGACGTGGACGTGCTGGTAGAGTTCGAAGAGCCGCCGTCGTTCGACAGGTACATGGATCTGCGGATCTTCCTCGAGGATCTCCTCGGCGCCCGGGTTGATCTCGTGACGCCGCGGTCGCTGAGACCGCGCATCCGCGCGCACGTCGAGGCCGAGGCCATCCGTGCCGCGTGACGTCCGGCTCTACCTCGACGATATCCCGGAAAGCGGGGAGAGGATCGCACGCTACGTCGAGGGGATGACGTTCGAGGCGTTCGTGGCCGACGAGCGCACCTACGACGCCGTTCTGAGGAACCTGGAAATCGTGGGAGAGGCGGCGAAGAACGTACCGCCGGAGTTCCGGGCGCTCCACCCGCAGGTGGAGTGGCGGAAGATCGCGGGTCTTCGCGACGTCCTGGCGCACGGGTACTTCGGCCTCGATGCGGAGACGCTGTGGGACGCGGTTTCCAACAAGCTTCCCCTGCTCGCGGCGCAGGTGAAGGAGATCATCGAGGCGCCCGGGCGCTGACCTGCCAAGCCGCGGTCGTGATGCCCGCCGGTCACCTCACGCGCTCTCGTCGTCATCGAGGGCGTTGATGCGCTGCGTGTCGGCGGAATCGACCATGGTATCGCCGTCGCCTGCCTGCCGGCAGGCAGGTCGTCGCCGCCCCCCATATGCCGCCGGTCGGCGGTCGCGTCAAGTTTCACGCCTGCCCCCACCGGGGGTGAACGGTTACGAAGAACGAACGACTATCCCCTCTAGGGCGGTGCGGGTTCCAGCGCTCGACGCACGGCCTGCACGGCGGCCCCGGCCATGGACAAGGCGCCTTCAGCGTCCGCCCGCGAGAATGCATCGGCGGGAATCCCGCCTGGGAGACCGTTCGGGTACCTCGTGGGAACGTAGAACTTGTCCAAGGGAGCGAGCGTGGGCCGCAGGGCGTCGAAGGCTGCATCGAGCGCCGCGGCCTCCGAACAGAGATCCGCCACGGAGTGGCCCCAGACCTCCTCGGCCCCCGCGGCGTACAGGAACGCCTTGAGCGCCTTCTCCGCGGCCTGCTGGGCCACGAAGCAGGCGAGGCCGTACCGGTCGCCGGCGAGAAGGTACCGCGCGTCGTCCAGGTCGCGTTCCGCCTGACGCAGCCACCGCAGTCCCTCGCCGCGCGGGCTATGCGGCATGGAGCACCCTGGAGCGCGCCAGCGCCCGCCGGAGCCAGGGGCTCTCCGTCGCCAGTCGCTGGAACTCGGCCGGCGTCAGGGCGAGCAGGTCGAGGGCGACGCGCGGGCACAGGGCCCGATAGAGATCGTCGAGGCGATCGAGGAATCGTCGATCGGTGTCGAGCACGACCACCAGGTCGACATCGCTGGTGCGGCGAACGCGCCCCTCGGCCAAGGAGCCGAAGAGCACTACGCGCCGCACGTCCGACCGGGAGCGCAGGATCTCCATCATCCGATCCAACTCCAGCCGGAGCCGGGCGGCACGGGCCTCGCCAGCGGGCCAGCGGACCACCATGAGCGGACCTTGCCACGGCCCCTGCCGCCGCGCAAGCAGGGACGGCGCCACAATCAAGGCGACGGACAAAGTCGGGCGGCGCCGCCCGGAAACCGGTGAACAGGAAACAGGGAACCGGGAATGGACAACGGGCCCGTCATTCGCCGGTTCCCTGTTCCCCTCGATCGCAGGGTGGTCCCGGACTTGCGGGAGGCTGTACTCAGGCGACGGAGGGCGACTTCCGGGGGCGCGCCTTCGCCTTCGCGGGCCGCCTGCGGGTGAGGCGCGCCTCGGCCCGTACCAACCCGACGTACCGGTCGATGTCGCCTCCCGCATCCCGGAACATCGATCGGCGGATGCGATGGAGATCCGCCACGACCGGATCCACGTGCAGGGCGAATTCCCTGGGTTTCATGCGTCCCATATCTCCTCCAGAAGTTCGTCGGGCGGCGCGACGTCCGGAACCGCCAGGCCGAGACGGCCACAGAGGACCGCGAGGTGTCTGCGCTTGCGCGGGTTCGCGAGGTGGCGATAGTTCCACGTGGCCAACGCGTCCATCCGATGTACGACGGCGATCGCGAGGTGCAGGGAATCGCCGATGTCGTGGGAGGGAACCAGAAGGTTTTCCCGGAACACGCTCGCGACCTGAACCACCTCCGGAACGATGGGGAGGTCCCGTATCTTCGCCGCGACCCCCAGCGCGTCGCGACACCGCGGGAATGCGCCCCGGGCGAGTTCGGCCCGAACGACGTCGGAGACGAAGAAGTCGAAGCGGGCCGTCGCCGCGAGGAAGCGCCGCGTCGTGGAACGGCGGTACCGCGCAGCGATGTCCGCGCGACGCTCGACCGCGTAGCTCGGGATCGTCGTGTCGATGTAGACCCGCCGCCTCACGATGACCCTAGCCTACGCGGCGCAAAGTCGAGACGCAAGACGGAACGACGCCCCCGATTCCCGCTTTGGCGATATCCCGGCGTGGTCGTCGTCGTCGAGCGCGTTGGCGCACCGGGTGTCGGCTGCGCGGACGAGTTCGCAACGGCGGGTGGGCGGCGCGATCAGGCCGCTCTTGCGGAGCAGGGTCGCCGGGACGCGGGAACGAGCCTTGCGGATCTCGATCTCGACGATCTCGCCCGCGGGCGTGGTAAGCACCGCCACGCCCTCGCTCACGTCCACCCCGCCGTCGGGGCGCTTGCTGGACAGCC
>CAMTWF010000206.1:0-3804 GCA_947085355.1 uncultured delta proteobacterium | reverse complement strand
GCAGCGCCGCCGGGACCCCCGGACCGGCGCGCGGCGCGGCGGGCGCGCTCACAGCCCGAGCCGCCGGAGCGTCTCGGTGGTCGGGCGGCCGCCGGCGTCCCAGCCGCGCCGCCGGTAGTACTCGTCGAGCATCTCGTCGAGCCGCACCACCCGGTCCCGCGACGACCCGTCGTCGAGGCGCTCCTCCAGGAACCGGCGCGGCAGGATGTCGTCCTTGCGTCCGAAGCCCTCGCGGCAGTTCAGGAGCCGCTCCAGGTTGTAGATCCGCGTGCCCACGCAGAGCAGCTCGTCGGGCGTGTAGTCCAGGCCGGTGACGCGGGCGAGGAGGTCGGCGAAGGTGTCGAGCCCGAGGGCGAACTGGAGGAAGCGGCACAGGACGGTCGAGTCGACGGCGGCCGAGAGGTCCTGCAGCAGGATCGTCAGATCGGCCTTGCCGGCGATGGAGAAGCGGTCGACGAAGCACGGCATGCCGAGGATTTCGGGCGCGATGAGGAAGGCGCGCATGTGGCACCCGCCGCGGTTGGAAGTGGCGTAGGCCAGCGCCTGGCCCTGCGCGCCGCGCGGATCGTAGGCCGGCAGTTCCAGCCCCTTGACCTGCATCGCCAACTCCGGCCTGCCGTACCGCTCGGCAAGGCGCCGCGAGCCCTGCGCGAGTTCGGCGCCGAGCCCCCTGCGGCAGGCGATCTCCTCCACCAGCGACACGACGCGCGCCGCGTCGCCCCAGCGGACCTTCTCCGGCAGCAGCCCGAGTTCGGACAGTTCCATCGCGCACCCGATCGTTCCGCCGGTGGAGATCGTATCGAGGCCCAGCCGGTTGCAGGCGTAGTTGGCGTGCGTGGCGGCCTCGAGGTCGTTGACGCCGCAGTGCGCCGAGAACGCCCAGACGCTCTCGTACTCCGGCCCTTCCCCCTCCTCCTTCGACGTCTTCGTGGCCCGCCCGCAAGCGATCGGGCAGGCATGGCACGCCGACCGCTTCGTCAGGATCGTCTCGGCGATCTTCTCGCCGCTCACACCCTCGGCGTCGTTGAACACCCCCCGGCGAAAGTTCTCCGTAGGGAACATCCCGTGCTCGTTGATCAGGTTGACCAGGACGGCGGTGCCGAGGATCTGGAGCGACTTGCCTGTGACGGCGTTCTTGTCCAGCAGGCGATCGACGCGCGCAAGGACCGCCTTGAGGCCGTCCGGGTCGGCCACGCCGACCTGCCGGGATCCGGCGGCGGCGATCGCCTTGAGGTTCTTGGATCCCATGACGGCGCCGAGACCGCCGCGGCCGGCGGCGCGATCCTTGTCGTTCATGATCGCGGCCATCGGCACGCGCCGCTCCCCGGCCGGTCCGATGCTCGCCACGCTCGCCTTCCCGCCCGTCTCCGCGGCGATCTCGTCCCGAGCGACGTGGGTGTCGGCGCCCCACAGGCGCCCCGCGTCGCGGAACTCGATCCCTTCGTCCGTGACCAGCAGGTACACCGGCGAGTCGGCCGCGCCGGTCACGACGAGGCCGTCGATGCCGGTCCTCTTGAGCGCCGCGCCGAACGTGCCGCCCGAGCTGGAGTCGAAGATCGTGCCGGTCAGCGGCGATCGCGAGACGACCTGGTAGCGGCCGCAGGTCGGCACGCGGGTCGCGGTCAGCGGGCCGGTCATGAAGACGAGCGGGTTCTCCTGACAGAAGGGATCGACCGTTGGCGCGCACAGGTCGGCGTGCAGCCGCACTCCGAGCCCCCTTCCGCCGAGGTACGTCCGCCGCGCGTCGTCCCCGACGTCGAGCGGCTCGACGCGCCGGCCGCCGAGGTCGACCTTCAAGATGCGTCCCATCCAGCCGTTCATTCGCCGCCCCTAGTCGTAGAACCTGTTGTGCGCGTCCCGGTGCTCGCACGCCCGGCATCTGCGCTTGTAGTAGGCGTACGCGGCCTTCGGCTGCTTGCCGAGGCTCGCGAACCGCGACGGACAGAAGTGGCACGGAATCTCCGGCTCGAGCCACGCCGCCGGGGCGAAGCGCAGCAACCCGAGCCCCTCCATGATCGAGACGCTGGCGCTCGTGCCGATCCGGTTCGCGCCGGCCAGCACGAGCCGCCATACGTCCTTGAAGTTCTTGATCCCGCCCGAGGCCTTGACGCCGACGTCCGGCCCGACCGTCTCGCGCATCAGCCGCACGTGGTCCGGGAAGGCGCCGAAATCGCCGAACCCGGTGGACGTCTTCACGAACCGCGCGCCGGCCTCGACCGAGAGCCGGCACCCCTTGACGATCTCCTCGTCCGTGAGGAAGCACGTCTCCAGAATCACCTTCACGAGCGCCGGGCGGGACGCATCGACCACCGCGCGGATGTCGTCGCGTGCGGCGTCGAGCCTGCCGTCCCGGAGCGCACCGACGTCGATCACCATGTCGATCTCGTCCGCGCCCTGCTCGACCGCCAGCCGCGCCTCCCGGGCCTTCACCTCGGGGAGGTTCGCGCCCAGCGGGAACCCGGCCACGACGCACACCTTGACGCCGCTCCCGCGGACACGCTCGGCGACGAACGCCGCGTGGACCGGGTTCACGCAGACCGCGAAGAAGCCGAACTCGATCGCTTCGTCGCAGAGGTTCTCGATCTTGCCCCGACCCGAGTGCGGGTTCAGCTCGGTGTGGTCGATCATCCGCGCCAGGTCCCGCGCCGTCGGCTCCGGAGCCACGTTGCCCGTATCAGGCATTGCGCCGCACTCCTCACCCCCCGCCCAGCAACGGGAAGATCGCGACCGTGTCGCTCGGCGTCAAGGGCGTCCCCATGCCTCGCAGGGCGCGGACGTTGACGCCGTTGACCAGCAGCACGACGCCGGGACGCAGGTCGTCCCCGGCCATGACCTCCTCGCGGAACGGCGGGCCGTACCGCACCGCCAGGGCGTCGATCAGGCTCCGCACGTCCGCGGCCTCCACGTCCACCGCCTTGCCGCCCGCGACGCCGCGCAGCGTGGCGAAAATCTTCACGAGCACGCGGGCGGCCGTGCGTCAGTATTCGACGCGGTAGAGGTACTGGCCGACCAGGAGGATCTCGTTGGGGGCGAGCGTCTTCCGCCCCTGGATGCGGAGGTACGAGCCGTTGGAGGATTGCAGATCGCTCAGCAGCATGCGGTCGCCGTCGCGCCGGATCTCGATGTGCGCGCCCGAGACGTAGCCGTCGTGCGGGAACAACACGTGGCCGCGCTCGCGCCCGCAAACGACCCGATCACCCCGGCACAGGAACGAGTTGCCGACGAGATCCGGGCCGACCACCTGGTCCAAGCGGCCCCACGTGTCCGTCGGATCGGTGCCCATTCGCACCGTTCCGTCCGGCTCCGGGACCGGAGGCGAAACCGGGCTGAATCGGAGGTACTCCTGGCCGAAGCGGAACGAATCGCCGAGATG
Organism: uncultured delta proteobacterium; assembly: GCA_947085355.1. Lineage (GTDB taxonomy): Bacteria > Myxococcota_A > Polyangia > DRWM01 > JAAZOP01 > CAMTWF01. Next base: position 431 of record CAMTWF010000206.1, on the reverse strand, counting down.
GATCTCGACCGGCACGTTGGGCGCGAGGCGGAAGAAGATGCCGTTGAGGCTGTTCTCGTCCTGCACGACGAGCTGCCCGCCGCGGAAGGTGAACGACATGTGCACCGGCGAGAGGAACAGATCGCCCGCGAGGATGTGATGGGTGGCGCGACCGACCTGGGTGGGACCATCGCCGAGCGGTATGGATGCGCCCTCGGAGCCGTCCGGCTGCAGGAGGACCAGGCGGCCACGGGTCACGGCGACCGCCGGCGCGGGAGCAGGGGCGACGGGGGCCTTGGCCGGCGCGGGAACGTCCATCCGGTGTCCGCAGCGCCCGCAGAAGATGTTGCCGGCCGGCACCTCGTTGCCGCACGACAGGCAGGGCGTCGCGCCCGAGGCGGCCTGGGGGGCCGCGGCAGGCGGCGGGGGCGCCGCCGTCTTCGCGGACGCCG
>CAMTWF010000205.1:0-6015 GCA_947085355.1 uncultured delta proteobacterium | reverse complement strand
GGAGACCTGGATCGCCGAAGTCCCCTTGCGGGAATCGGCGCCGGCGACCTCGATCGTCGATTTCCATCTGCGGGAACGGGGTTCAGGCCGGCGGAAGGCGGAATAGCGCGCCGGGAGCCCCGCCGCAGGGAGGCAGGTCCGACGTCGCGGTCCGATGGATTCGCGGCCGGCGACCTGTCCGACGCGCTACGCCGGGGGAGGCGTGCCGGAACCGGGGCCCTTGGACGAACCGCGGCGCTCGCGGTCCGGGATCACGGTGTGGATCTCGGCCTCGCTGAACTGTTCGGTCTTGTACAAGCGCTTGAGGTCGGCCAGATCGATCTGCCCGGCGCGCGCAACGGCGGTCTTCATGCGACCGAGCATCTCGGCGCGCACGCGGGCCCTTCGGCCCGCCGTGACGGCATCGCGCATCGCCGCGGCGGCGGCGCGGATCTCGCCGGCGGCACGCCTGGCGAGCGCACCATCCAGCCGAGGGTGTATGCCGGCCTCGAGCAGATCCGCCAGAAGCTCCATCATGTCCGGCTGCTCCTCGTCGGCGCCCTCGGCGTAGTACGCGATCCCGCCCGGGAAGAGGATGGACAGCGCGGGGTCGAATGCCGGGCGTCCCACCGCATTCCAGATCTCGTCGGAGATGCGGCCTAGGAGCTTGTCCGCCTTGTCGTCCTCGACGTTCTGGCCGGCGATCAGGGGTCGGGCGGCCTCCTGGGCGGCGGTCAGGCGGGCCATGACGGCGGCGATCAGGGCGACGAGCGGGTCCAGATGCTCGGCGGCGAGCGACTTCCATTTCCCGCCTTTGGCGTTGGCGTTGATCGACGTCGTGTTGATGTCCTTGATGATATCGTCGGCTGCGGCCTTCCTGTGGATTACTTCTCCCATCTCTTCTCTCCTTGTCGGGCGGCACAAGAGCTCCCGAACGTCGGGACTTTGCGACGCTCGGGACGGGATGTCAAGAGAAAAAAACAACCGGGCCGGGGGTCGCTGGACGCCACGCCACCTTCCCCTCCCTCCATAGCCCCGGCCGGTAGGGAGGGGTAAGGGAGGGGGGGAAGGTGAACGGTTACGTAGAAAAAAGGCCGCCGTCAGCAGTTGGCCGTGCTGACCAGGGTGTTGCCGTAGATGGTCAGCGTCCAGCCGCCGCAGTCCAGCGTGCTGCCGGAGAAAAAGCGGATCTCGACGTAGACGTAGCGGGTGTCGCTAGATCCAATGTTGTCGTTCCACCTGATGCCGACGCTCTCGCTCACACCCGTCCCGTTTGTTCCGCTCGGACCGCTGGTCGAGCACGATCCGCCGCAGCGGATGTATAGCTCGTAGTCGATCCCCGGCGGGACGGTGAGGTTGATCGTGGCGCTGATGTAGGGGAAGCCCAATCCGCTGTCGTCCTCGCGAAGCTGGAAATAGTACCAGTTCTCGCCCCAGCTCGACGTCGTCAGAACGCCGCTGCCTGTATCCCCGGCGATGGAGCCGAGGTAGTTGTTGCCGCACGCGCCGAAGTTGTCGTCCAGCAGGCGCTCGCACCCATCGGAGACGATGTTGTTGCACTCGGCGTAGGCGTTACGGCAGGCCGTGATGTTGCACGAGCCCGAGGAGCACGTTGCGGTCGAGACGTTGGGCAGCGTGGTGCAGTTCACGAGCGAGGTGCAGGACGTGCCGCAGCTCGTCGCGGAGTTCAGGCTCGTCTCGCAGCCGTTGGCGACAACTCCGTCGCAGTTGCCCCAGCCGGCGTTGCAGGACCCGATCGCGCAGGTCCCGGTCGCGCACGACGCGGAAGCGTTGGGCAGGGGGCCGCACGGAACGCCGCAGGCGCCGCAATTCGCGAGGGTGTTGAGCTGGGCCTCGCAGCCGTTGGCGACAACTCCATCGCAGTTGCCCCAGCCGGAGAAGCACCCGGAGAAGGTGCACGTCCCGGTCGCGCAGCTCTGGCCGGTGGTGTTGGGCGGGTTGCAGGGGACGCCGCAGCCGCCGCAGTTGGAGAGGGTGGTGAGATCGGTCTCGCACCCGTTGGCCCAGTTCCCGTCGCAGTTGCCCCAGCGGGTGGAGCTGCAGACGCAGTTTCCGCTCGAGCATGCGGCGTTGGCGCCGCACGAGTTGCCGCAGCGGCCGCAGTTCGCCGGATCGCGCGCCGGGTCGGTCTCGCACCCGTTGGCCCAGTTCCCGTCGCAGTTCAGGTACGGCGCGACGCAGCCGCAGGCGCCGCCCGAGCATGCGGCGTTGGCGCCGCACGAGTTGCCGCAGCGGCCGCAGTTTGCCGAGTCGCGCATCGGGTCGGTCTCGCACCCGTTGGCCCAGCTGCCGTCGCAGTTGAGCGCGGCGCCGGTGCAGCGGCACGTACCGGCGAGACAGGTGCTCGCCGGACCGCAGACCGAGCCGCACGATCCGCAGTTGGCCGCGTCCGAGGCGGGGTCGACGCACCGGCTGCCGCAGCAGATGCCCGCGGGGCACGCCGTCCCGTCGGGCGCCGGCTCGACAACGCAGATGCTGCCCGGGCCGCACCTGTCGACGGTGCACGGATTGCGGTCGTCGCAGTCGGCGTCGGTGCGGCACCGGCAGTCGACGTCATCGTCCACCGACCCGTCGCAGTCGTCATCGATGCCGTCGCACGTCGAGTCGATCGGCGCCGGGGCCGGGCGGGGCTCGCACACCGGCCGGCCGCGCCTGCACACCGATCTGCGCATGCACGGTCCGAAGCCGCACTCGTACGGCACGTACCCCTCGTCGGTGAGCCCGTCGCAGTCGTTGTCCACCCCGTCGCACTCGGTTTCCCCGGGATCCCCCGTCGGGGTGCAACGCGCCTCGCAGCCGTTGGCCACGACGCCGTCGCGGTCTTCCCAGCCGGCGACGCACGAGATGTCGCACTCGCCCAGCACGCAGATCGGGACGGCGTTCGGGCGACCCGGACAGGCGGACCGGCAGCGCTCGCAATTCAGCGGGTCGAACTCGGGGTCGAAGTCCTCGTCGGTCAGCCCGTCGCAATCGTTGTCCAGGCCGTCGCATATCTCGGGCACGCAGGGCGCGCAGTCCGGATCCGTCTCGTCCGTCCTGGCGTCGCAGTCGTTGTCCCGCCCGTCGCCGCACGTCTCGTCCGTCGTGCTTTCCGACGATCCCGTCGGCGTGCATGCGTACTCGCAACCATCCCCGGGAGCGCCGTTGGCGTCGACGAACCCGACGTGGCACGCGGCGACCGCGCAGGCGCCGTCCGAGCAGATCGAGTCCGCGTTCGGCAGGCCCTCGCAAGGCACCCCGCACGCGCCGCAGTTCTCCGCGTCGGTCGCCGGATCCACGCACTCGGCGCCGCACCGGATGCGCACTCCGCTGCAGGTGTCGACGCACGCCCCTTCGTTGCACACTTCGCCGGCGCCGCAAGGGTTGTCGCAGCCGCCGCAGTTCGCGGGGTCGGACATCGGGTCGATGCATTCACCGCCACAGCGGATGAACCCGGGCGGGCATCTGCCCGAATCGCCGTCACCGCCGTCCGGCAGCACTTCGCCGCTGCCGTCGTCCGGCCCGGGCCTCTCGCCGTCGCCGCCGGAAGCGCAACCGCCGGCCAGTACGAGCACGGCTCCCCACCATGGCGCGGCGGCGCCGCAACCAAACGGGTGATACGAGCGCTTCATCGTTTCACCTCCCGCGTGCTCTCGCATTTCCCCGCTCCTTTCCAGCCCCCCTCGGATGCTAGCGGCTCGTGTAGGCGACGCCGGTGGAGATGACGGTGCCGAGGGGAGTGGGGGTACACGACGTGCCGCCGTTCCAGCGGACGTCGGCCACGCGCCAGAAGTCGCGGGCGTCGCCGCCGGAGTTGGCGCAGACGGTGCGGGTGTACGTGGCCACCGGGACGATGCTGATGTCGCCGCAGTAGATGCGGACGGTGGCCGTGCGGCAACCGTCGGAGCGGTAGTGGTGGACGCCGACGCGGTAGACGTTTCCGGTGACGGGAATGTCGATGTTGATGTTCTCCGGGCCGTTGCCTGGGATGTCGTCGATATCGAGCCGCGGGTCGTCGGCGGCGCCCGGGGCGTCCCATGACGGGCCCGTGTTGGCGTAGTAGCAGTCGCCGGGCGAGGTGAACCAGGCAGTGGCGGTCGGGTGCAAGAGGTGCAGGTCGACGTCGCCGGGGATGTCCCAGAACAGCTCGATGCGCAGGCCCTGGCCGGTGGCCGTCACGCGAACCTCGCAGGAAGCGCTCAGCCCCTCGTTGTCGGTGGCGGTGAACCGGAGGCGGTACTCGCCGACCAGGTCCGGGGTGAAGGCGGTGGAGATCGATGTCGGACTGGCGGGGACGGCCCCCGACCCGGCGGGCGCGGCGACGACCTCCCAGCGGTAGCGGTCGATGCGGCAGTCGTCGATCGCGGAGGCGGTGAGCGTGACGGTGGTCAGGGCGCGGGTCGTCACGTTGGGGGGGCAGGTGACGCTCGGCGGGCGGCCGGCGGGGATCGACGTGCAGTCGCAGCCCTCATCGGTGAGGCCGTCGCAGTCGTTGTCCAGCCGGTCCCCGCAGGTCTCTGGGCCGGGGAGCACCTGTCCGATGCACGGACCCCAGTTCGAGGAGACCCCGTCGCTGACGCAGCTCTGCGTCCCGTTGCGGCAGACGCCGATCCCCGCCGTTCCCGGCGGGCCGGAATAGCAGAGCCTGGTTGCGCCGGGGGTGCAGATGCAGAGCGGGTCGGTGCTGCCGTCGCAGTCGTTGTCCCGCCCGTCGCAGACCTCGGGTTGCGGCCCGCGCCAGCCGATGCACGACCCCCATGCCGAGACCAGGCCGCCCGGCTCCAGCACGCACGCCTGGCTGCCGTCGTAGCAGTCACCCCGTCCGCGCGTCCCGGCCGGTCCGTCGTAGCACGGCCGCACCGCTCCCGGTTCGCAGGCGCAGAGGTTGTCGGTGACGCCGTCGCAGTCGTTGTCCCGTCCGTCGCAGACGTCGGGTTGCGGCCCGCGCCAGCCGATGCACGACCCCCATGCCGAGACCAGGCCGCCCGGCTCCAGCACGCACGCCTGGTTGCCGTCGTAGCAGTCGCCCCGTCCGCGCGTCCCGGCCGGTCCGTCGTAGCACGGCCGCACCGCTCCCGGTTCGCAGGCGCAGAGGTTGTCGGTGACGCCGTCGCAGTCGTTGTCCCGTCCGTCGCAGACGTCGGGTTGCGGGAGGACCTGGCCCGTGCACGGTCCCCAGCCCGCTCCGCCCGGTGTCGCCTCGCAGGCCTGGCTTCCCGCCGCGCAGATCCCCCGCCGTTCCGTTCCGGCCGGGCCGGTGTAGCAGGGTCGCGTCTCTCCGGGGCGGCACGCGCAACCCTCGTCGGCGGAGCCGTCGCAGTCTTCGTCCAGGCCGTTCCCGCACACCTCGACGGCGGGCGGCGCCGCGCCGGTGCAGGGGCCCCAGGTCCCGAACTCACCCTCTTCCTCGCAGATCTGCGAACCCATCGCGCAGATCCCCACCCCTGCGTGAGCCGGATCGCCGTCGTAGCAGGCCTTCCTGTCCCCCGGCGCGCAGCTACATCCCTCGTCGACCTCGCCGTCGCCGTCGTTGTCCAGTCCGTCCCCGCAGATCTCAGTCCCCGGCGCCACCTCCGGCGCCTCCACGTCGCCGCCGTCGGCATCCCGCGAGCACCGACAACCTCGCTCGCCGCAGTACCCCGAACCGAACCCCGCCGCCGTGCATTCCTCCCGGCACACCGCCGGGTCGCAGCCGCCGAAGTCGATCCCGTCCCCCCCGGACTCCCCGCCGCCGTCCGCGAAGACGCAGCGTCCGTCCAGGCAGATCCCGCCGCGGCATTCCGTGGACGACACGCACGACTCCCCGGAACCGGTCCCGCCCGATCCGCCGCACGCCGCCGCGCACGACACCGCCAACATCCCGAACGCGGAAACCCTCCCGGGCATCGTCTTCCTGCCTTATCCGCGCCGCCGCCGCACCATGAACGCGAGTCCGAAAAGGATCGCGCTCCAGACGGCCGAAGCGCCGGCGGCGCGGCCGGCGCCCGGAGCGCGGCACCCGCAACCGGGGCCGTCGTCGCCGGAGGCGGGGGGCCG
>CAMTWF010000204.1:0-6726 GCA_947085355.1 uncultured delta proteobacterium | reverse complement strand
TACCTGGACTTCCTGTCGAGCTACTCGGCGGTGAACCACGGCCACAGGCATCCCAGGATCATCGAGGCGCTCCGGCGCCAGGCCGATCGCTGCACGCTGACGTCGCGCGCCTTCTACAACGACCAGCTCGGCGCGTTCTGCAAGGAACTGGCCGTGTTCTGCGGCATGGAGATGGTGCTGCCGATGAACACCGGCGCCGAGGGGGTCGAGACGGCGCTGAAGATGGCGCGCAAGTGGGGGTATCGGGTCAAGGGGGTCCCGCGCGAGTCGGCCGAAGTCATCGTCTGCGACGGGAACTTCCACGGACGAACGATAGCGATCGTCGGGTTCTCGACCGAGAGCCTGTACCGCGAGGACTTCGGGCCGTATCCGCCCGGGTTCAAGGCGATCCCGTACGGCGACGCCGCGGCGTTGGAGCGCGCCGTCACGCCGAACACGGTGGCCTTCCTGGTGGAACCGATCCAGGGCGAGGCGGGCGTGGTGATGCCGCCGGCCGGGTACCTGTCCGAGGCGCGCCGGATCTGCTCGCGCAACCGCGTCCTGCTGCTCATGGACGAGATCCAGACCGGCTTCGGCCGCACGGGAAAGCGCTTCTGCTGGGAGTACGAGCCGGACGCCGGACCCGACGCGCTGATCCTCGGCAAGGCGCTCGGCGGCGGCGTCCTTCCGATCTCCGCCGTCGTCGCCTCCGCGGACGTCCTCGGTCTGTTCCGGCCTGGCGAGCACGGCTCCACGTTCGGCGGCAACCCGCTGGCGTGCGCCGTGGCCCGCGAGGCGATTCGCGTGCTGGTCGAGGAGGGCCTGGTCGAGCGTTCGGCGCGGCTGGGGGAGAAGCTGCTGGGCGAGTTGCGGCGGATCCGGAACCCGCTGATCCGGGAAGTGCGCGGACGCGGCCTCTTCGTGGGTGTGCACCTGGCGAAGGAGGCGGGCGGCGCCCGGAGCTACTGCGAGCGGCTCAAGACCGAGGGGCTTCTGTGCAAGGAGACCCACGACGACGTGATCCGCCTCGCACCGCCGCTGGTCATCGAGGAGGCCGACCTGGACGCCGCAATCGGGAAGGTGCGGAAGGTCCTCGAAGCGTAGCTCGACGTCATCCGAAAAGTCCTCGTGGGCGTGGACGCGGAAGGCGGCGTCGGAGTCGTAAGCGTTCACCGCAGAGGACGCAGAGGACGCAGAGGGGGCACGGAGTGCTCGTCTGATGCCTTCCTTGAGCCAGGACGCTGTGAACCTTCATGGCCGCGTCAACAACGTCCCCGCTGATTTCATTGATGTTCATCCCTCTGCGCCCCTCTGCGTCCTCTGCGGTGAACGCTTGCTCGGAGTCTTCTTCCCGGCGGCGACCGGCGCTCGGCGTCGGGGTACGCCGCGGGCCGGCGTCCGGGTCGGCTTCACCGGCGGCGTCGCGGCCGGCCGACTCGGGGCGCGTTCGTCGAGGTCGATCCCGAACAGGTCCGGCAAGTCGGCGCCGACCAGGACGCGCTCCGACGGCGCAGGGCCGGCCGCCAGCGGCGTCGCATCCACCGCCGCGCCGACCAGTTCCATGTGGTCCACGCCGCGCAGGAGGAAGAGCAGATCGGGTTGCGCGTCGAGACGCGCGCCCACGCCGTACAGACTCGCCGCGACGTGCTTGCACATCGTCGCCCAGTCCGGGCAGGAGCACTTCATCTCGATCTCGCCCGGCGACGGGAACAGCCCCGTCTCCTTCCGCGTGATCACGCCCATGACCTCGCGCGAGAGCTTCCCCCGCAGCAGCTCCACGAGCGATCCGATCCCGCCGGCGCACTCGCGGCACAGCGACCGCCACCGCGGGCGCGCCACGGGCCGGATGCCGATCTCCACGGTGTACAGGTCCGAGCCGCTGACCAGCGCCGTCACCTTGCCGGGCGCGACCTGGAGGTCCATCACCGACCCGTTGCGCACGTACGTCCGCCCGCGCGGCAGGCGGTTCTCGAAGTCGCTGTACGCCTCGAGGTTGTCGCACCACGCCTTTCCCCAGAAGGTCCGCGCGATCTCCCGTCCCTCGATCTTCACCGGCGAGAACGCGCGCCCCTTCTTCCGGAGCTTCGCCAGCTTCCGCTCGGCATCCGCCCGCCGCTTCCACACCGGCACGTATGGATCCCACCGGCGGTACCCGCCCCAACCGCGTCCCCTGCTTCGCCAGCCCATTCTCACACCTCCATCGCGATCAATCCCCCATCGCCGCGCGGATGTCCAGCCGGACGAGGCGCAGCAGCTCGTCGTCGGGCAGCTCGGTCAGGATCGCCTCCCCGCCCGCTCCGACGACCTCCTCGGCCAGCGTGCGCTTCGACTCGATCAGCGCGTCGATCCGTTCCTCCACGGTGCCCCGGCAGACGAACTTGTGCACGAGCACGTTCCGCCTCTGGCCGATCCGGAACGCGCGGTCGGTGGCCTGGTTCTCCACGGCGGGGTTCCACCACCGGTCGAAGTGGATCACGTGCTGGGCCGCGGTGAGGTTGAGGCCGGTGCCGCCGACCTTGAGCGACAGGACGAGGAAGGGCGGCCCGTCGTCGCTCTGGAAGGCGTCGACGATCGGCTTCCGTCGGCTCACCGGCACCTGGCCGTGGAGCATCGCGCCGGGACGCCCGAAGATGCCGCGCAGGAACGTCTCGATCGGCCCGGTCATCTCGCGGAACTGGGTGAAGACGAGCGCCTTCTCCTGCCGCGAGGCGATCTCCTCGCACAGTTCGCGCAGCCTGCCGAACTTGCCGCTGTCCGCCGGGGCGTAGGCGTTGTCGCCGAGCCACTGCGACGGGTGGTTGCAGATCTGCTTCAGGCGCATCAGGAACGACAGCACGAGCCCGCGCCGCGCGATTCCTTCCCGCCCCTCGATCCCGGCCGCCAGCTCCTCCACGGACCGCTGGTAGAGCGCCGCCTGCGCCCTGGTCAGCGGGCAGAACGCCCGCACCTCGGTCTTCTCCGGCAGGTCGTCGATCACCGTCCTGTCCGTCTTCAGCCGGCGCAGGATGTACGGCCGCACCAGGGCGCGCAGCGGGGCGTAGCCGCCGGCCGACGCCGAGCCGATCCGCTTGACGAAGCGCGCGAAGGCGTCGGCCGACCCGAGCAGTCCGGGACACAGGAAGTCGAAGATCGACCACAGGTCCGACAGGCGGTTCTCCACCGGCGTCCCCGTGAGCGCGATGCGCGCCCGGGCCCGGAGGCGCTTGGCGGCGCGCGCCTGCTTCGCCGCGGGGTTCTTGATCGCCTGCGCCTCGTCCAGCACGACGAGATCCCACTCGCGCTCGGCAGGCCACGACAGGCGCAGCAGCGAGCCGTACGTCGTGATCACCGCGTCCGCCGCGTCGAGGCGCCCGGGGTCGGGCGACTTCAGTTCCTCCGCCGGGGTCATCGATTGGTGCGCGACGAAGACCACGAGCGCCGGCGCGAACCGCTCGATCTCGGCGCACCAGTTGGCCACCAGCGACGCCGGGACGACGAGCAGGCTCGGCCGCCGGTCGTTGCCACCGGGGGGCGGTTCGGCGCTACGCGCCTCTCGCCCCCCGGACCCCCGCGGCGCCTCGCGGCCAAGCCGCTCGGCGCCTTGCAGGCGGCGGCGCAGCAGGAGCAGCGCGATCACCTGCACCGTCTTCCCGAGCCCCATGTCGTCGGCGAGGCACGCGCCGAGGCCGAGCCCCGCCAGCAGCCGCAGCCAGCGCACGCCGACCTCCTGGTACGGCCGCAGCGCGGTCCGCAGATCCGCGCCGGGATCGGCCGCCGCGATCGCCTCCGGCCGCCGCAGATCGTCCAGCACCCCGGCCAGCGCCCGGCCCGCGACGACCCGGGACCACTCGACCGCCGGCGCCGGCGGCGCGTCCGCCGCGCCGTCGCCGCCGATTCGCGCTCCCGCCAGCAGCCGCATCCCCTCGACGAAGCCGATCCCGTCCCTCCCGACCGCGCGCTCGACGGACTTCCAGTGCTGGAGCGCCTCGCGGAGCTTCTCGCGGTCGACCTCGACCCACCGGCCCTTGACGAGCGCCAGGCCGTCGGCGCCGTCGAGGAGGGCGCGCCATTCGTCGTCGGTGAGCGTCTCCCCGTCGAGCGTGATCTTGACCGAGAACGAGAGCAGCGCGCGGAGGCCGAGGAGGCCGGAAGGGCCGTCGCCGACCGTGACGGCCACCTGCGGGCGCGGCGGGCTCTTCGGCTTCCACCAGTCGGGGATCCGCACCGCCAGGCCGGCGGCTTCGAAGAGCGGCACGTCCTTGAGGAAGCGGTACGCATCGCGCGGTGTCCAGGCGAGCGGGTGGAACACTTCGCCCGTGCGGACCATCTCGGCCGCCAGATCGCTGCGCTCGGCCGCACGGTGCACGGGGGAGAGCAGCGCCAGGAGCGCCTCGCGGTTGCGCTCGCCGGCGTACTCCTGGAGGGCCCTGCCGAGCGGCACGTGCTGGACGCGGCCGACGGCGGAGAGGCGCGGGGCGTAGGTGGCCAGGAAGGCGAACGGCGCGCGCTCGTCCCTCCGGTTCTCGGCGAGGTGAAAGCAGACCCGCCCGACGATGCTCCAGGCGGGGCTGCGCGAGGCGAGCCACGCGCGCAGGCCGCCGTCGGTCTCGCGGACCTCGATCCGCAGCGCCGCGTCCAGGCTCGACCACGACTCCCCAAGGACCGAGGCCGACAAGTATTCTCCGCCGACCATCGGCGGCGCGCACGCGAGCAGCTCGTCGAATGCGTCCTCCGGCGGTGGGACCGAGACCTCGGCGAACCGATCGTCCCAGCCGGGAGACAGTTCAACCAAATCCGGGATCGCGCACAGGCGGGTCATGAACAGCCGGCCGAGGTCGCGCCACCAGGCGAGGACCGGCGGGAGGTCCGTCGCCGTCTCGACCGCGCCCAGGTGCAGGATGCCGTGCCCCGCGCCGCGCTCGAACGCCCGCGCGATGCGCCGCGCAATCGCCGGCGCCGGCCAGGCCGGCTCGGCTTCCGGCCTGTCCAGGTGCGGCCGCCCGGCGGGCGAGAGATGCACGGTCAGCGCCGGCGCTCCGGGTTCCACCAGCGGGCTTCTACACCTCCCGCAAGAACCACGTCCAGCCGTTCGTCGGCAAGCCGGCGGCCGGGAAAGCGGCGGCAAGCCGCCGCATCTTCCCGACAGGACGCTAGGGCGGTTCCGCGAACAGGTCGACCCGCCAACAGCCGCCTTCCAGGACGAGGCGCTGGATGCCGCCTGGTTCGGGCTCCCCGGCCTCCCCGGCGTCGGGCGTGACCTGTTCGACGAAAGCCGCGTTCCCCGCAGCCGCTTTCAGACGGAGGCGTCCGGGGTGCGCCAGGACCGATCGTTCCGGCACCAGGAGATCCGCGGGGCCGATCGCCTGGCCCGCGGTCGCCGAGGCCTCGGCGGCGGCCCTGCCGAGCTCGTCGCGCGCGGCCGCGGACAGGAGCGCCAGTGCGGCCTCGCGATCGCCGGTTTCCATCGCCTCGACGAACGCGCCGGCAGCCGCGACCGGATCTCCGCAGCGGTCGGATCGCGAGCGGCATGCCGGGCAGGCGGCCGTCGCGGCGGCCAGCACCGACAGTATCAGGGTCCGGCCGGCAGAGCGCCTCATCCGGGCGTCCCCGGCGCGAGCCGCAGGCCCATCGCCTCGCGTACTTCCGCCATCGTCTCCCTCGCGATTGCCCGGCACCGCTGTGCGCCGGCGTCGAGGATCTCGATCACCTTTTCCGGCCGCGCCCGCAGCTCGGCGGCCCTCTCGCGGATCGGCGTCAGATCCTCCAGCATGTGGTGGGCCAGCACCATCTTGCAGTCGGTGCATCCCCACAGGGCGCCGCGGCAGTTGCAATCGATCTCCGCCACCTGGTCCGGCGGCGTGAAGCCGCCGTGCATCGTGAAGACGTTGCACACCTCCGGCCGGCCGGGGTCGCTCAGCCGCTGCCGCTGCGGATCGGTGAACGCGGGGCGCAGCTTGCGCAGGATTTCCTCCGGCGGTTCCAGCACGCCCAGGTGGTTGCCCAGGCTCTTGCTCATCTTCGCCTGCCCGTCGAGGCCCAGCACGCGGCGCACGGCGCCGATGACGGCGTTGGCTTCCGGGAAGACCGGACCGTACCGCGCGTTGAACCTGCGGGCGATCTCGCGGCACAGCTCCAGGTGCTGGAGCTGGTCCTCGCCGACCGGAACCAGCGTGGCCTTGTACAGCATGATGTCGGCCGCCTGGAGCACGGGGTAGGCGAAGAGGCCGGCGTTGACGTTGTGCCGGTGCAGCTCCGACTTGTCCTTGAACTGCGTCATCCTGCCCAGGTCGCCCATCGGGGCGACCGTCATGAACATCCAGCACAGTTCGGCGTGCGCGGGAACGGCCGACTGGACGAACAGCGTGCACCGCTCGGGGCCGAGCCCGCAGGCGATGTTGGCGATCGCCGCGTCGAGGATCCGTCGCGGCATCTCCTTCGGGTCGTACTCGATCGTGGCGGCGTGCAGGTCGACGATGCAGAAGATGCAGTCGTGCCGATCGAGCATCCCGATCCAGTTCCTGATGGCCCCGAGGTAGTTCCCGACGTGGACCTCGCCGCTGGGCTGGATCCCGCTGAACACCCGATCCTTTGCACCGGGGGGCTGTTCGGCGCTGCGCGCCTCACCGCCCCCCGGACCCCCGCGGACCCTCGCGGCAAAGCCGCTCGGGTCCTTCATTGCACCGGGGGGCTGTTCGGCGCTGCGCGCCTCACCGCCCCCCGGACCCCCGCGGACCCTCGCGGCAAAGCCGCTCGGGTCCTTCATTGCAC
>CAMTWF010000203.1:0-6194 GCA_947085355.1 uncultured delta proteobacterium | reverse complement strand
CGTCCCGCGCGGCCCCTGCGGTCCCTCGCACCGGGTGGCTGTTCGGCGCCGGGCGCCTCACCGCCCGCCGGACCCCCGCGGACCCACGCGGCAAAGCCGCGAGGGTCCTTGCGCGCGCTTCCCACGGCCCGCGCCTCGGCCACGAGCCGGGCGATGCGCGCGGCGGCCGTCGCCGGATCGCCTGCACCGGTGATGTCGGCCAGCAGGAGTACGCCCTCCGCCGGGGCGCCGTGCAACCGAGCGGCGCGGTCGAGCGCCTCGGCCAGGGAGGTCGCGGCGTCGTCCTGCGTCCCGGCGCCGGTCGTCATGCGCACGACCGCCGGCGGGCTCCTGCCGGCCAGGAGCGCATCCTCGGCGAGTCGCGCGGCCGCTTCCCGGATCACGCTGCGCCGCCCGGAGGAGTCGGGGCCCTCGACCAGCACGACCGCCGGGGCATCGCGGGCGCGGTCGAGCGCCGCTGCGGCGGCGACGGCGACGGCCCAGACCTCGGCGTCGCGGCCGACGAGCGGCGGGTCGTGAAGCCCCGGCGCGGGCGCCTCGACGTCCTCGGCCCGCGCGGGATCCAGCATCGCCAGGGCCGCCCGAGCGGAGAAGGGCCTTCGGGACGGCTCACGGGCGAGACACGCGTCGATCGCGCGGGCGAAGGCGGCTGGCACGGAGGGCATGACGTCGCGCAGCGGGACGGGGTCGGACCGCAGCGCGAGGGTCGCCAGGGAGACCCAATCCGACGGGGGAAGATGGTCGCGGCCGATCAACGCCCGGCGGATCGACGCGGCCAGCGAGTACAGGTCCGACCTCGGCTCGGGCCGCCCCAGAATCTGCTCGGGCGCGATGAAGCCGATCCGGCCGGCCGGGACCGCGGCCGTTCCCGCGCGCACCGCCAGATCGAAGTCGAGGATCGTCACGCGCGGGTCCGTCGCGCCGCCCGAGACCCGCAGGTTCGCCGGGTGCAGGTCGCGGTGGACGATCCCCCGCCGATGGAGGTGTCCCGTCGCGGCCAACGCCTGTGCGAACAACTCGGTTGCGGCGGCCGCGGCGTCCGCGCCCGCGGCGCCGAGCCACTCGTCCAGGGACGCGCCTTCGACGAAGCGGGTGACGACCAGCACGGCATCGAACGGACTCGGATCCGCGCGTTCGACCCGCCCGACGTCGAGGACCTCGACGACGGACGGGTGCCGCGCCGAACGCAACATCCGCGCCTCGGACACGGCCGCGCCGACCGCTCGCGGGTCGTATGCCTTGACGACGACCGGAAGGCCGTCGATCAGCCGCTCGGCGCGGTACGTCCGCGCCGACTCTCCTTCCGCGAGCAGGTCGGTCAGGCGATAGGCGCCGTTGACGACGACCGGAAGTCGGGGGTCGTGGGTCGGCGAGCGAGGTGCGGGGCTCCTGTTCTCCCGACCGCCGACCGCCGGCCGCCGACCGCCGTTCCTTTGGTACTTGGTTGCCATCCGTGTTGCCATGTCAGCCGGTCATGGCAACATCGTGCAACACAAGTTGTCATGCGTCAAGCCGTAGGTTGTCGTACCTGTTCACGATGTTGGCGCCACATGAGGGCGCCGGCGGCGCATCCGACGATGACGCCGGCGGCGTCGGCGGCGAGGTCCCCGGCGCTGGGGGAGCGGCCGGGGATCCAGGCCTGGTGGGCTTCGTCGAGTGTTGCGAAGACGAACAGCGAACCGAGGGCTACGACCAGGCGGGTCCGGCGGGACCACGCGGTCGCTCGCGGGTCGAGGGCGAGGCCGCGGGAGACGAAAGCGGCCAGGAGGAGATACTCGGCGAAGTGCGCGATCTTGTCGGCGAACCGGAATTCGACCACGCGGATCGCCAGCGGCATCGACGAGACGAGCAGGATGACGGCGGCGCAGAGCGTCGCGGGCCACCAGGCTCGCAGGCGTCGTCGCGTCACGGCGCGACCGCCGCCGTCCGGTCCGTCCCGCGGCCGGGGTCGCGCTCGGGGCTGCCGCGCAGGCAGTGCGGGAGCGCCTCCTCGATCCGCACGCGGAGGGTCGTTCCCGGTCGCCGCTCGCGCCCTTCCGGCGGCACGACGTGCACTACGTCGTTGTTCCTGGTGCGCCCTTGCGACGACCCGCCGCCGCGGTCGCTGGGACCCTCGACGAGCACCTCGACGGTCGTACCCGTCAGCGACGCCAGGCGTTCCCGCGCGAGGCGCTCGGCGAGTTCCTGCAGCGTCCGCAGCCTGCGCGACTTCTCCGGCGCGGGGACGTCGTCCTCCCATCGCTCGGCCGGCGTGCCCGGTCGCGCGGAGTAGGCGAACGAGAAGACCTGCGTCGGTCGGACCTCGGCCACCAGCGACATGGTCTCCTCGAAATCGGCCTCGGTCTCGCCCGGGAAGCCGACGATGACGTCGGTGCCGAAGGTCGTCCCCGGCCTCGCCGCGCGGAGCCGCTCGACGATCGCGAGATACCGCTCGCGCGTGTACCCGCGCCCCATCCGTCGCAGCACGCGGTCGGACCCGGACTGGACCGGCAAGTGGACGTGCTCGCACATCGCCGCGGTTTCGGCGTGCGCGGCGACGAGATCGTCGTCCACGAACCGCGGGTGCGGGCTGGTGTAGCGCAGCCGCGCGATCCCCGGGATTGCGCCGACGAGCCGGACGAGCGTCCCGAAGCCGGCGTCGCCGTGCCGGTAGGCGTTGACCGCCTGGCCGATCAGGACGATCTCCCTGGTTCCGGCCGCGACCAGCGCCTCGGCCTCGGCCGCCACGTCCCGGAGCGGTCTGGATCGCAACGGCCCCCGGACGCTCGGCACGATGCAGAACGTGCATCGTTCGTCGCACCCCTTCGACACGGTGACGAAGGCCGTGGGGCCAGGCGGCGCCAGGTCCGGCCGCGACGGCGGGAAGTCCTCCGCGGCGCCTCCGTCGAACCCGACCTCGACCGTCGGCCGGGCTCCGCCGTCGATCTCCTCCAGGATGCGCGCCACGCCCGCGATGCCGTCCGGTCCGATCACCGCGTCCACCTCGGGCTCGATCTCCAGCCACCGCCGGCCGAACTGCTGGGCGACGCAGCCCGCCAGGACGATGCGTCGGCCCGGCCGCGCCCGCTTCCAGCGGACCGCCTCCCCGATCGCCGATCTCGCCTTGTTTTCGGCCCGGCCGCGGACGGAGCACGTGTTGAGCACGAGCACGTCCGCGCCGGCGGGATCGTCGGCGGGGTCGCACCCCGCCTCGAGCAGGATCTCCGCCATGCGGGCGGAGTCGTGCCGGTTCATCTGGCACCCCATCGTGCGCACGAAGGCGCGCCGGCCGCGGAGCGTCACGGGGCGCACCTATCGCGGTTCGGCGCGGCGATCAACACGGCCGCGCCGTAAGGAGCCGGCGGCGCACGGCAATGCAACGTCGAGGGCCGACTTGTCGGCCGTGCGGGTCGCTGCTACGTACCCGCGCATCCGGCCGGGTCCGGCCGGGAAAGGAGAGACGTTCGATGCGAAAACCGCACCTGTTCCCAGTCCTGTCGGTCGGTCTCCTCGCGGCACTCGCGTGCGACGACGACTCCCAACCCGTGGCGACGACGGACACGATCGTCGTGACGCTGGGAGGAATCAAGGAGGACGACATCCGGGAGGGGGTCATCTCGGAATCCAAGGCGATCTCGGGGCCGGATGACGGCGACTACAACGACTTCATCCGGACGGCGCGCGCCCGGCTCGGCCGCAATCCCGGCCGGATCGGCGTCACGGCCGTCTCCTTCACCCTCGACGCGGACAGCCGGGGCGTCGCGTCGTTCGCGGACCTCTTCTCGGCCCAGGTGGACGTCTTCTTCGACGCCGGAGCGGCGGGAGGAACCGTCAACGTCGGCCGGGCCAACGCCCCGACGGGGACCGGGCCGGTCAACTGCGAGGTGGTCGCCCACGAGCACGAACTCGCGCCGATCCAGGATGCGCTCCTGGGCGGCAACTTCAGGGTCGGAATCCGCGGGATGACGAACCGGTTGACCACGGACAACTTCGAGGCCCGGATCAACGTGCGCCTGGGGTTCGCCGCGTACCCGTAGCGGCGTTCGCCCGCTACCCGAGAAAGCGCATTCAAGCGCGTACCTCCTCCGGCAGGCGGGCAAGAACGGCCTTGCGAACGTCATGCGCCACGGCGAGCGCCCCCTGCGCCTCTTCGATCGTCGGCTCCTCGGGTTCGCCCGGATAGCGGAACACCCACGCGAAGGACGTCAGACCCTCGCTCGCCTGCTGGCAATGGAAGACGGCATCGCCAAGCAGCGGTGGCTGCGCGGCGAGATCGACCTGGGCGCCGCGCAAGTCATCGTCGGCCTTCGCGAGCCAGGCCTTGGTGTCGGCGACACGTTGCGGATCATGCGGCATAGAGCAGCTTCCCCTCTCGGACGATCGTCGCGGGCAAAGAGGCCTTCAGGTGCAACCGACCGTCGAAGGCTCGTCGTGTCCAGACGAGCACATCGACGGCAGCGCGAATGCCGCGCAGCAAAGAGTAGGCATGCTGGGAGAGGCGATAGCTCGGCTCAGCGGCCTGCCGCACCACGACCATGAGATCGTAGTCGCTGTCCGGTCCCTCGTCGCCGCGCGCCTTCGAGCCGAACATGTAGACCCGCTCGGGCTGAAACTCCTCGACAAGCCGGCGCACGATTTCGGCCAAGGCGGGATCCCGCTGCAGGATCTCCTCGTTCGTCACCATGGCCGCAGCACCTCCGCTACAGCATCCGCGCGAAGGCCGCCACGGCCTTCTCGATCCCGGCCGCCGCTTCCGAGATCCGCGATGCCAGCATGTACGCCGGAGTCGTCACGACCTTGTGCCCCTCGTCGACCACGCAGCCGTCGACCGGGCAGTCGACGTGGACCTGCCCCGTCGCCCCGATCTTCGCGGCCGTGCCGCGATCGTCGCCGATCGTGATCCGGACGCCCGTGACGCCGGCATCGGCGAGCGCCTTCGCGAGAACGGCCGGGGCGATGCAGAGCGCGAGAATCGGCTTGCCGGCCCGGTGCGCGTCGGCGACGGCGCGCCCGATCTCCGGCCGAACGCGGCACTCGCTGCCGCGCGACGCAAAGTCCGACAGGCCGATCGCCGCACCGAGGCCCCCCGGGAGGGCCAAGCCGTCGAACGAGGCCATGTCGAGCTTCCCGAGCGGTTCGATCGCTCCGCGGGCGATCCGCGCCGCCTCGGCCAGCATGCTCCGCTTCTGATCGACCCGCCCGCCCGTCCGGTGGTCGATCACCTGCGGCTGGTCCGCGTCCGGTGCGAAGCATGCGTACGAGACGCCCGCGCGATCCAGCGCCAGCAGCGTGATGACGGACTCGTGAATCTCCGAGCCGTCCCTGTTGCCGCATCCGGAGAGTAACACCGCGACCTTCTTCATCGGTTCCTCCTGTCGGCGGATATTCCGTCCGGCGGCGCCGGCCCCGCGGCCCGCCTACCGCAGGAATGGGTTGCTGCGCCGCTCCCGGCCGACGGTCGTCATGGGACCGTGGCCGGAGTACACGACGACATCGTCCGCCAGCGTCAGTATCTTCTTCTCGATCGACTCGATGATCCCCTCGTAGGATCCTCCGGGCAGGTCGGTCCGGCCGATCGAGCCGGCGAACAGCGTGTCGCCGGAGAACAGGACCTTGCCGATCAGGTAGCAGACGCCGCCCGACGTATGGCCCGGGCTGTGGAGCACCTCGAACTCCAGCGAGCCGAAGCGGATCTTCTCGCCGTCCTCGACGTATCGCGTCGGCTTCGGCGGAGGCGACGACCGGACGCCGAACATCATCGCCTGCCCTTCCATCCCGTCGAGCCACTGCTGCTCGTCCCGGTGGCAGACGAACGGCACGGCGTGCTTCCCCAGGATCGCGCCGACCGCCCCGGCGTGATCGATGTGGGCGTGCGTCAGGAGGACGGCCTTCGGTTCGACGCCGAGCTGGTCGACGGTCCGCAGGATCCTGCCAGGATCGTCGCCCGGATCGATGATGACGGCATCGCGCGTGTCGGTGTCGTAGGCGACGTACGAGTTCTCGACGAAGGGTCCGGTGACGACGGTCGCAACTTCCATGCTCATGGCGGGCGGACTATAGCGACACACCGGTCCCGCGCGCAAGGAACCGGCGATGCAAGGGTGCATTCGCGGTTCCTGGGGTAGCCCGTCCGCCGCCCCCATCCACATCCCCGTTGCCGTTGCCGTTGCCGTTGTCGTTGCCGTCGCCGTCGCCGTTTCCGTCGCCGTCGCCGT
>CAMTWF010000202.1:0-11354 GCA_947085355.1 uncultured delta proteobacterium | reverse complement strand
CGTCACCGCGCTGCTCGCCGTCCTGTTCCGGTCGGCGCTGCCCGCGGCCGTCGCGATCGCCGCCTCGGCCGGCGCGTTCCTGGCGCTCGCCGCCGCCGCATGCGACGCAACGGCGCCGCCCCGGGTCCGATGGGCCGGGTGGATCCTGCTCGGCCTCGCGGCCGGCGCGGGCGGAATCCCGGCGGTCGTTCCCCCCGCCGTCGCGCTGCTCGCGTTCGTCTGCACCGGGGGTCTGTTCGGCCTCTGCCTCGTATCGCCCGGGTCCGGCGCCCCCGCAAGGCTCCGGTGGCGGTCGGGATCGGTCGTCGCGCTCGCCGTGGCCTCCGCGATCGTCGCGCCGACGATCGCGGCCCACGGATCGGCCGCCGCCTGGACGTTCGTCCGGCCCGACCTCGCCGAGGAGATGCCGGTCGGCGATGAAGAGGCGGCGGCGGGGAAGCCCGACGATCGCGGCGGGTTCGACCGCGGCGTGGAATCGTTGCTGCGTGGAACGTACCCGTGGATCGTCCTGCTGCCGGCGGCGGCCCTGGGCCTGGCGCGGCGCCGCGTGCAGCGGCCGGGCGACGAGTGCTCCGACCCGCCCGGCGCGGACGACTTCAGGCTGCTGTGCTTGTTGTGGGCCGTCGGAGCGTTCGCGACGACGGCGGTGCTGGGTGACAGGTGGCACTACGACCCGTTCGGGGCGCTCGTCCCGATCGCGGTCGTGGCGGGTCTGTACTTGGCCGACGGCGAGCGTGTCGGCCGGCGGGTGGAGGACGCGGTTCTGTGGCTGGCCGGAGTCGGCTTGTTGATCGTCGCGCACCGGGATCTGGCCGGCGGAACGGGCCTGATGCGCGCGGCCGCCTACTTCGCCTCCGGCGACATCGAGGCGCCGGCCCTTGCGTCCACGGCGCTGCGGCTGACGACGCTCGCGGCGACCGGCGCGGCGGCGGCGTGGGTGATCGGCGGGCGGCACGCCCGGTGGGCGCGCCCCGTCCTGGCCGCCGCGGCGCTCGGCTGGACCCTGATCGTCGTCCACGCGGTGGCGCCCGGATGATTTCGGATTGCGGAAATCCGCATCAGAACGTCTGGTAGAACGACAGGTGCGCGCCGATCGGCAGGCCGAACAGGGCGGGGCGGCGGCGGTACGAGGCGCGGTCGTCGGGTTCGGCGGCGGTCTGCCCGAGAATCCCGAAACGGCCCCCCGCGAAGCCGAACGGAACGCCGACGTCCAGCGACACCAGCCCGGTCTGCACGCCCGCGTAGTCAAGGAACAGCCGCAGGCCGTAGCCGGCCTCGAGGAAGATGCGGCCCTCCCGGAACATCCCGTCCAGCGACCCCGATCGGCCGGTCGTGCCGAAGCCGCCGAACAGAACGCCCTGGATCCCCCGCAGCCACGCGAGGTGCAGGAGGTTCCAGTCGAGGTCCCGCACCAGGAGGTGCCGGTACTCCGCGACGACGTAAAGCTTCGCCCGCCCGAGCGCCTCGTCCGGGGCGAGCGACCGCAGGAACAGCCTGTCGCCGAGAGACTCGAGCTGGGCCCGAAGCGGCTCGCCGAGCGCCAGCGCAAAGCCGCCGAAGACGGCGAACGTGTGGCCGCTCGCGGGCGTCCACAGGTAGAAGCCGCGACCCGCGGGGCGCACCGACCAGACGTCGGCGGCGTCGAGGCCGATCGCCGCCGACAGCGCCAGGAGCGCCTGCCAGCCGTCGGCCGGGTCGATGTCGTACCAGCGGTCGTCGTGTCCTACGAGGCCGCCGATCTCGATCGTCGTGGCGGTCCTGCCCTGGAAACCGAACTCGTCGTCCCAACGGAACGCCTCGACCCACCCCATCGCCATCCACGACGGCCGGTTCATGTCGCGCGGCGGCCCGAATCCGCGCAGGTACGCCAGGCTGCCGCCGATGCCCCGCGCGTCGCGGCTCACGCGCCCCCGGAACGCCTGCCGCAGGTCGAACCGGCGGCGCACCGTCGCGTCGAGGTCCACCTGCGACGCCGCGAGGTCGTCCAGGTCGAGCGAAACGCGGATCTTGTCCAGGACGGGCAGGCGCCACGGCAGACTCGATGCGTTGTCCGCCCTCGGATGGCCGTCCGACAGCCCCGGATCCTCGACGACCCTCCCCTCGGGATCAAGCTCCACGTCCTCGGCGCACGCCGCGGCCGTCGTCGCGACCTCTCCCGCCGCCGCGACCGCGTCCCACGTCACGTCGCGCGTCGTCCCGTCCTCGAACCGGATCCGCACCGCCGCCACCTCCCTCGCCGACGGCTCCCCGTCGCGCCGGAGCCGCACCACCGTGCGGAAGGCGCCGTCGTCCAGCGGCTCGCAATCGAAACCGACCAGGGCCAGGTTCACCCGCGGGTAGGGCCCCAGCCACACGTCGAAGAACGACGACAGGTCCTCGCCGCCCGCGGTCGAGACTGTTTCGCGCAACGGCGCGCCGGATTGGATCGTGGAGCGGATCGCGGCGAGCGCCCGGTCGGGGCCGAGCCGATCGACCAGCTTGGCCCAGACGCGGCGCCCGCGCGGCAGGTCGGTCCCCAGACGCCAGATCTCGTCCCGCAGCGAGTCGGTCTCCTCGACCGACGGGTAGTAGACGTCGCGGAACTCCATGAGCGGCGCGAAGATCATCTGATCGACGACCGGCAGGAAGGCGCCGTACCGGAGCAGATCCTCGGCGCGATCGCGCCCGCCGCCCGCCGGGGCGCTCAAGCGATCCAGCGCCGCCGCCGCGGCCGTCTCCGCCGTCCACCGCGCCTCGGCGAGCGGGCGAGCGCCGAGCGCCATCCGGAAGATCTCCGTGAGCACCGCGCGCAGCACCTCGCGGTCGTGGAACCGCAGGAACCGCTCGAACGGGAAGATCTGGTAGGCCCGATCCGAAACGAGGACCATCCCCTCCACGCCCGCCGCGAGGTCCAGCCGCAGGGGAACGATCGCGATCGGCACGATCGCGGCCGCGGAAGGCAGCAGCGCCGCGCGATCCAGCGCATCGAGCGCCCCGGCCAGGACGCGCAGCATCCGCCCGTGGTGGTCGATCGTCCGCAGGTCGGGGATTGCCGACGAGTCCAGGCCGCGACCCGGGCGCACCGCGTACGAGCGGGGCTCCGGAGCAGGCGACGGGGAGAGCAGGACGATCTCGATCCCGGCCCCGCGCACGGACCGACGGTGGAACCGCTCGGCGACGATCACCGCCGGCGGCTCGGCGCCGCGCGACGACCGCTCGACGATGCACCGCGCGCCCCGCTCGGCCTCGCACCGGAACGGCCCGGCGCCGTCGACGACGATGTCGAGACCGGCCGGCGCCGCGACCCTCACGTCGTAGTCGGCCCGCTCGACCGGCGCCCGCTCGTCGAAGGCGCCGTCGGCGCGCCTGCCCATCAGCAGCGGATGCCATCCGCCGCCGAGAACCATCACGCCGCCGGCCCGGCCGAAGACGCCGAACCGTTCGGGAACGGTGACGCGGAAGCCGAGTTCGATCTCGCGCCGTTCGCCGGCCGCGGCCGGGCCGCCGCCATCCGCGCCGTCCCGCCCCTCGAACCGCACGGTCGCCGCGCCGCCGGGCTCGACGGTCACCGTGCAGGTCGCACCATCGCCGCCGAATGAAGGAACCTCGCGGCTTTGCCGCGAGGTTCCGCGGGGGTCCGGGGGGCGGTGAGGCGCGTAGCGCCGAACAGCCCCCCGGTGTATCGACCGGCACGACGTGATCTCCATCCGGCCCGCGTCGAACCCCCGCGGGTAGATCCACTGCTCGTTGCGCTGGTCCATCCCGGCCGGCGGCGCCGCGAACCGTTCGGGATAGAGCCACAGGCGCAGGTCCTCGCCGCCGGCCGCCCGGATCCGGACCGTGCCGGCAATTGTGGAACCCTCCGGGTCGATCGATGCATCTATCGTGTAGGCCGGTCGCTCCGCCGCGCGCGGCGGTTCCGCGACGGCGGACGCGGACACGGCGAGGACCGCCGCGGCGGCGGCCGCGTGCTTGACAGTGGAGCAGCCTGGACGTAGCTTCCGGCGCCGCTGGCCGGTTGGGAGGACGAGATGGCAGGCAACAACGTTCTTCATTTCTCCGACGAGGGCTTCGACGGCGACGTGCTCAAGTCCGACGTTCCCGTCCTGGTCGATTTCTCCGCCACATGGTGCGGCCCGTGCAGGGCCCTGGCCCCCGTGGTCGAGCAGTTGGCCGACGAGTACGCCGGGCGGGCGAAGATCGGGAAGCTCGACGTCGACGAGTGTCCCGACACGGCCGCGAAGTACCAGGTCCGCGGCGTCCCGACGGTGCTGATCTTCAAGAACGGCAACGTGGCCGGCCAGTCGGTGGGCCTGGTGTCGAAGTCGAGGCTGGCCGAGATGCTCGACAAGGCGTTGACGTAGCGGGAAGTCTGTTTTCCTCAAGGGGCGGGCTCCGCCCTGCTACCTGAACGTGATCAGCAGCGCGATCAGGATCAGCGCCCCGGCCGCGGCCAGGGACCACCAGATCAGATCCATCGAGCGTGAGTGCTCCTCCTCCGGCGCCGGACCCGGCGCATGGATCCTGCCCGCGGCATCCACCAGATCCGACGTCTTGAAGAACCTGTAGCTGTCGTCGTAGACGGGCTGCTGAGGCGCACTCGCGGGATGGATCGACGAGCCGGGGCCCAGCGGCTCCATCCCCGGCCTCCACTTCTCCGTCGGAGGCAGATCGGCCTCCTCCGCAGGGCGCGGCACCTTGCGGACGACCAGATCCTGAACGCCGGCCGCCGGGTCCGCGCGTACTTCGCGCGTGGCCGTCTCGTCCAGGTCCTCTTCCGGCGCCGCGGCACGCACGGGCTGGACCCGCTTCTTGATGACCAGGTCGGGGCCGACCGATCCGGGAGCGACGACGGGCGGCCGCCGCGCGGCCGGCGCCGGAACGGCGATCTGCCGCGGCGCGGGGAAGGGCGAGGAGGCGGCCACGTCGGGGGCGGCGGGGCGCGCCTGCGGGCGGGGAGGCGGGGCCGAGGGACGTCCCGGGAGGGGCTGTTCGGCGCCACGCGCCTCACCGCCCCCCGGACCCCCGCGGACCCTCGCGGCAAAGCCGCTCGGGGCCTCGATGAGTTCACGGGAGCGACGGTCGCCCTTGTCGGCCTCGCGCCGGAGCAGATCAACGGCACGCGCCGCGGGCGACCTGCCGCGGTCGACGTCCGAGCGAACCGCGGCCCGCAGCAGCCTCGGGTCGATCGTGCCGTCGGACTCCTCGATCCGACGACCCGAACGCGGCGCCTCGGGCGGCGGCGCCCACGAGTCCTCGTCGACGGCCGACTCCGGCGCGCCGTCGGGGATGGCCTTTCGCGTCACCGAGGCCTCGACCGGTTCGATATCGTCCGCGGCGACGGTGAGCGTCCCCTCGACAGGCTCGATATCGTCCGCGGCGACGACGCCGGTGCCGTCGAACCCGTCGCCCACCGCTTCGATCTCGTCCGCGTCCACTTCGGCGGTCGCCTCGCGCGCGGCCGCGGCCGCGGGGCGCGACGGATCCGGGCGGATGGGTTCCGGTAGGCGGGACAGGGCGCGAAGCTCGGAGGCGAACGCGCCCATGTCGGCGGGGCGTTGCGACTCGTCCGAGGCGGCCATCGCGGCGAGCGCCCGCTTGAGATCGGGATGGATCTGGAACCCCTTGAACAGGGGCGCCCGAAGCCGTCCGGACACGGCGAAACCGACGAGCCGCGCGAGCGACCACAGGTCGGACCGCGGGGAGCCGCGGCCGTCGCGGGCCACCTCCGGCGCGGCGAAGAAGGCGGCCTCGGCATCGCCGCGGACGCGGCGCGCCACGATGTCCGGATCGATCGCTCCGGCGAAACCGGCCTGCGCCGCCCTCATCTCGCGCCCCGCGACGAAGACGGCGCTCGGCCGCAGGCAGAATTGGGCGAGCCTCGGGCCGCCGTGGGCCAGCGCCTCCACGTAGCGCGCGCACCAGTCCAGCAGTCGTCGGACGTTGTCGGGCAGCGCGCCGCGGAAGTGGGACGCGGCGGCGGCGTCGCGCAGCGTCGAGGAGAGCCTGGCGGCGTAGACCAGGTACCAATGCCCGGCCCATTCGGAGACGGATCTGGGCGTCACGAGGGCCGGCTCGACGACGCCTGCCAGGGCCTGCTGCGCCTTGCGGAAGCGGTCGATGTCCGGGCGCTGTCGGAAAACGCCGCGTTCGAGCCGCAGCAGCGTCACCTCGTGATCGGTCTCGATTTCCACGGCCTGGAGGTAGGCGCCCCACAGGTCGGGCCTCGGGTCGCCGGCGATCCGGTAGCGATTCAGGACCCGCTCGCCCGGCTCCGCGACCGGGCGCGTCGGCGAGGCCGAAACGACCGTGGCGTCATCCCCGGCGTATCCCGGGTCGGTGTCCTGATCGCCCCACACGACCGGCGCGCTGGCCCCGCACCGCTCGCAGCGGGAAAGCCCGGCGTCGATCTCGCTGCCGCAGCGGTTGCACTCGACGCGCCGCACCGGTGACCCCCGGCTTCCGGTCTCGGGCTTGGGGCCTCAGGACCCCGCGCGTGGGCCCGGGCCGCCGCGACCGCGTGACCCGCCGCGCGGTCCTCCGTCCCGACCGCCCGGCCTGCCGCCGACGCGGGGACGACCGGGACCGCCTCGCCCGCCGCCGTGCCCATCACGTCCACCGTCGTCCTGCATGCCCTCCGGCCTCGGCAACAGTTCCTTGCGCGACAGGCGTATCTTGCCGGACGGGTCCACGTTGATCACCTTGACCTGGATCGTATCGCCCTCCTTGCAGATCTCGTCGACGGTGCCGACGCGGCGGTGGTCCATCTCGGAAATGTGGAGCAGGCCCTCGGCGCCGGGCAGGATCTCGACGAACGCGCCGAACTCCACGCAGCGCTTCACCGTGCCGGTGTAGACCTCGCCGACCGCCGCCTCCTGCGTCAGCCCGCGGATGATGTCGACCGCCTTCTGGACCGCCGCGGCGTCGGGGGAGGCGATGTTGATCCGCCCGTCGTCCTCGACGTCGATCTTGCAGGCGGTCTTGTCGACTATGGCCCGTATCATCTTGCCGCCGGGTCCGATCACGTCGCGGATCCGGTCGGGCTTGATCTGGATCGTCACGATTCGCGGGGCGTAGGGGGACAGTTCGGCGCGCGGCTTGGGGAGCGTATCGAGCATCCTGCCGAGCACGTGGAGCCGAGCCTCGCGAGCCTGGTGCAGGGCCTCGGACAGGATCCCGCGGGTCAGCCCCTTGATCTTGATGTCCATCTGCACGGCCGTCACGCCGGAGCGCGTGCCGCAGACCTTGAAGTCCATGTCGCCGAGGTGGTCCTCGTCGCCGAGTATGTCGGTTAGCACGCGGTGGCGCATGCCGTCGGTGACGAGGCCCATGGCGATGCCCGCCACCGGTTCGGCCGTGGGGACGCCCGCGTCCATCAGCGACAGCGAGCCGCCGCAGACGGTCGCCATCGACGACGAACCGTTCGACTCGAGGATCTCCGACACGATGCGGATCGTGTAGGGGAAGTCCTCGGCCTTCGGGATCATCCGCATCAGCGCACGCTCGGCCAGGTTCCCGTGCCCGACCTCGCGGCGGGAGGCCCCGCGGAGGAACTTCACCTCGCCGGTGGAGTACGGCGGGAAGTTGTAGTGCAGCATGAACGCCTTCCACCGCTCGCCGATGAGACCGTCGATCTTCTGCTCGTCCTGGCTGGTCCCGAGCGTCACGGTGACGATGGCCTGGGTTTCGCCGCGGGTGAAGAGCGCCGATCCGTGGACGCACGGGAGGATTCCGACCTCGCAGGCGATCCCGCGTATTTCCTCCGGCTTCCGCCCGTCGATCCGCTCGCCGTCCTCCAGCACCCTGGCGCGGACCTTCGACTTCTTGAGAGCGTCGAAGGCGGCGCCGACCTCCACGCCCCGCTGCTCCCAGCCCGGTCGCGCGACGATCGCCGCCACCAGCCTGGTCCGCAACTCGTCCAGCGCCCGGTAGCGATCCTGCTTCTCCGGGATGCGCAACGCGTCGTCCAGCGGGCCGGAGGCCTCGGACCGGACCAACTCCGCCACCGCCGGATCGCCCACCGGCGGCACGAACGGCGCCTTCGGCTTCCCGACCTCGCTCCGCAGCTTCTCCTGCAGGTCCAGCACCGGCTGCACGGCGTCCTTTCCGAAGAACAGCGCATCCACCAGCAGGTCCTCGGAAACCTCCGCCGCCGACCCCTCCACCATCACGATCGCGTCCCTCGACGCGCACATCACGATGTCCAGGTCGCTCTTCTCGATCTGCTGGAACGTCGGGTTGGCGACGAACGCCCCGTCGATGCGCCCCACCCGGACCGCCGCGACCGGCCCATCCCAGGGAATCTCGGACACGTGCAACGCCGCCGAGGCGCCGTTCAGCGCCAACACGTCGCTGGGGCTCTCCTTGTCCGCCGAAAGCACGGTGGCGATCACCTGCGTCTCGTTGCGCCACCCCTTCGGAAACAGGGGCCGCAACGGCCGGTCGATCAACCTGCTGTTGAGGATCTCCTCCTCCCTCTGCCGCCCCTCGCGCTTGAAGAAGCCGCCGGGGATCTTCCCGGCCGCGAACGTCTTCTCCACGTAGTCGCAGGTCAACGGGACGAAATCCACCCCCTCCCTCGGCTTCTGCGACGCGCAGGCCGTGACCAGCACGACCGTGCCGCCCTGCTGGACCCAGACCGCGCCGCCCGCCTGCCGGGCCACCCGGCCGTACTCGATCGTGACCGGCCGATCTCCGAATGCCGCCGTACCCTTCGTGATCATCTTCCGTTCGTCCTTTCGTACCCTACATGCTCCCGGTCCCGCGCCGACGACCGGGCCGCGAGGACCGGCCGGCGCGACGCCGGGAGGTTTGCGGGAAAGTCCACGGCCTGCCGCAGGCCGGGACGCGAACCGGGGCTCGCCGGGCGGACGAGCGCCGCACGCGACGTAGCGCGGGCATCTTGCCCGCGATTGCCCACCCTACTTCCGGATTCCGAGGGCCTCGATGACGGCCCGGTAACGGTCCCCGGCCGACCTTTTCAGGTAGTCCAGGAGCCGCCGACGCTGTCCGACCATCTTGAGCAGGCCGCGTCGCGAGTGATGGTCCTTCGAGTGCGACTTGAAATGATCCGCCAGCATGTTGATCCGCTCGGTCAGCAACGCGATCTGGACCTCGGGCGATCCCGTGTCCTTCTCGTGCTTGCGGAACCTGTGGACGACCTCGGCCTTCTTCTCCGGATGCAACGACATGGGTTCGAACGACTCTCCCTTCTCCTCTCCTGGAGCGAGGCTTCTAGCCCGGACCGGACCAGATGTCAAATGGCATTTCGGAGCCGCCGGCGCGACGCGCTGGACAGCACGGGGCGGCTCGGCTATCGTTCACCCGTCATGAAGATCAACACCGTCCTTCCAGCGATCGCGGCCGTGGCGGGCGTCGTCGCCATCGGGACGTTCGGCGCTGTTGCGCCCGGCGCCGGGTGCGGCGCGGACGCCTGCGCCAAGGACACGGACTGCCCGATGCCGCAGGTCTGCATCGCATCGCGGTGCGTCGCCGTGCCCGCCAAGCAGGATGCGTTCGACGCACCGCCCCCGGACGCGCCGGACGCGGAGGGCGGCGACGACATCGGCGACGTCGATGCCGACGAGATCCCGGAGGGGACCGACGTCACGGACGGCGAAATCCCGGAAGGGGGCGACGAGGCGACGCCGTGCACGCCGGGGTTCCCCGCCAGCGGGGCCAGGCGGATCATCGATCCCACGGTGGCGGACGGCCAGGAGCGTCCGGTGATGATCGCCTCGGCCTGGAACAACACGCGGAGCGCCGCCGACGGGCGCTTCGCCTTCCTGGCGCGCGTGCCGGCCACGTCGCCCGCGGGTACGCACGGCCTGCGGTTCCAGCGGATCGCGGGAGACGCGACCCTGGCGACTTCGCCGACCACGCCGCAGTCGGGCGTTCGCATGGGCGGGGCGCACCCGTTCGTCGAGGTGCCCGGCATCGGCTTCGCGATCGCCCTCACGGTGGCCGGCGGATCCGCGGGCTTGTACATCAAGATCACCGACACCAGCGGAGGCGGCGGGCCCGTGGCGGCACCCGTGCCGGGCACCGACATCGACAGCGTGGAGCCCGCGATCGCCTTCGACGGTACGAGCCTCGCCGTGGCGTGGGTTCAGCGATCGTCCATGACGCCCTCGCAGGAAATCCGCGCCGGACGGTTCAACGCCGCGACGGGCGCGATCGTCGGCGCAGTCTCTACGGTCGCCACGGGAACGGGCGCGGTCGGCGTCCTCGAACCGAGGATCCAGTGGGGTTCCGACCGCTTCCTGCTCGTCTACTACCGCGAAGACGACCGCGCGGTGCATCTGGCGGAGCTGGACGCCGGCCTGGCGGTAACCACCGACAACCCGCTGCCGTTGGCGGCGGATCAGACCTTCTCGGGCTACCCCGCGGTTGCATGGAGCGGCGCCGCCTTCGGCGTCGTCTTCGAGACCGCCGGACCCGCTTCGTCCACGTTGCACTTCGTCGTCGTCGCGCCGGGCGCCGGCGATCTGCCTTCGCAGTTCGAGCCGCTGTCCGGCACGCCGCTGGCTTCCACCGAGCCGGGGCACGTCGCGATCGCCTGGGCCGACGACCGGTCGGAGTGGGGGATCGCGTGGCGCTACACCCGCTCGGCCGACTTGCACGAAGTGGCGTTCGCGCGGGTGTCGAACGAGGCGACGCCGACGCTCATCGAGGGGCCGATCACCGTGAGCCAGCGGGACGCGCCGACGCCCGCGCTGTTCCCGACCATCGCGTACAACACGGGCTACTACGCATTCGCCTGGACCGAGCAGGTAGGCTCGAACTACCCCGCCTACGAGGTCACCTGGGGCTGCGGCCCCGTGAACTACCTGCCGTAGGGCCGGCGCCGGACCCGAGGACAGGATGGCGGAATCGCGCCTCGCCGGCCGCATCGTCGATATCGTCGAGCCGGGCAAGGACAGGCTCGAATTGGCATGGGTGCGCGAGGCCGCCAAGGGCAAGGCGAGAATCCGCACGGCCGGCGGCCGCGAGCACGCCCTCTCCATCGGCGCGCTCGAAGCCGCCCTCATCGCGGATCACGGCCCCGCGGGCGCCGACGCCGACGGGGCGCTCGCGCGCCGCGCGGCCGACGTGGCGCGCGTCGCCGTCGACGCCGTCGACCTCGACCTGCTGTGGGAATCGCTCGCCGGCGACGAGGATCGCGAGGAGACGGCGGCCTCGCTGGCGGAGGCCCTGTTCGGCTCCGCCGCACCGCCGGCGGCCGCATCGGCCCTCGCGCGGGCCGCCGAGGCCGACGGCGACCGGCTCGGGCGCCGGTCCGGCCGGGCCGTGTTCGTCGTCTTCGGCCGCGGCGCGCGCGAACGAAGGCGGCGGCAGGCGGAGCAGGCGGCGGCGCGGGAGGCGGCCGAGATCGG
>CAMTWF010000201.1:0-8850 GCA_947085355.1 uncultured delta proteobacterium | reverse complement strand
TCACCTCCATACGATCCGGCGACGGCGACGGCGACGGCGACGGCGACGGCAACGGCAACGGCAACGGCAACGGCAACGGGGACCGGGACGGCAGGCGGGAGGCTGTAGCCGGGGCCGTGAACGGCTACGCCGGCCCCCCCCACAAATCGCGAATGCACCCGGAGGGGTGGGGTTGTTCAGCCGACCCGCCGAACCCCTCCCCTACCGGTCGGGGCTACGAAGGGGGTGAACACCAGCACCATCACGCCGCGGGTTGGCGGTGAGCACGTTGCCCGCGGTGTCGGTGATCGACAAGAGCAGGTCGCGGCGGTAGATTAGGTGCTTGCGCGCCTCGACCGGGCGCGGGTGCAGGCCCGTGTCCATCCGGATCGCGTCGCACGGGCACGACTCGACGCACAAGCCGCAGAACACGCACCGCAACTCGTCGATCGTGAACTCGACCGGGTACTTCTCCAACCCCGCCGACGGGTGATCCTCCGGAAACTCCCCGGCCGTGATGGCGATGCACTCGGCCGGACACGCCGTCCGGCAGCAGTAGCACGCCGTGCAGCGCGGCGACCCGTCGGGCCGTTGGGTCAGCCTGTGAACGCCACGAAAGCGCGGCGGATAGACGCGTCGTTCCTCCGGGTACTGCAGCGTCACCGTGTCGCGGCGCCCGATCACGTTGCGGAAGAAATGCCGCATCGCCACCGACAACCCGCGGATCAGCTCGGGGACGTACGACTGCTCCCACAGGTTGCGTTCGGGACGCGGCGCCTTGTACGCCATCGACATCTCCTTCCCGGCGCCCGCCCTAGCGGACCGCGGCGACCACCAGCGCGGTCGCGACCACGTTGGCCAGCGCCAGCGGGAGGATGATCTTCCACCCCAGGTCCATCAACTGGTCGTAGCGGAACCGCGGCACCGTCCAGCGGATCATCATCTGGAGGAACACCAGCCCGACGACCTTCAGGCCGAAACCGGTCGTCTGGATCAGCACCACCGCCAGGTGCGGGAGTTCGATCGACTTGACCCCCAGCACCGGCAGCCAGACGCGGATGCCGTCCGCGTACACGAACGGCACGTCCCAGCCGCCGAAGAAGAAGACCGCCAGCAGGCAGGCCAGGATCACCACCTCGATGAACTCCCCGAGGTAGAACATCGCGAACTTCATCCCCGAGTACTCCAGGAAGTACCCGGCGGCCAGCTCGGACTCCCCCTCCGGCAGGTCGAACGGCGGCCGCTTCGTCTCCGCGATGCCGGCCGCAAGGAACAGCACGAACGCCAGCGGCTGGACGACGACGCCCCATGCGTGCGCGTGCTGCCACAGGACCATCTCCTCGATCCGCAGCGAGCCGTACACGAGGATGCAGCCGACGAGCGTCAGGCCAAGCGTCACTTCGTACGAGATCATCTGGCTGGCGGCGCGGAGCGCCCCGAGCAGCGCGAAGCGGTTGTCGGCCGAGGCGCCGGCGAGCACCGCGCCGACGACGCCGGTGCCGGCGATCGCCAGGACGAACAACAGCCCGATGTCGACGCTCGCCACCTGCAGCGCCACCACCGCGGGGCCGGCGATCTCCGTTCCCGACCGGTTCACGGACCACAGGGCATCGAGGTCGAGCCAGGGTCCGAACGGGATCACCGCGAGCGTCACCGCCACCGGCAGGAAGGCGATCACGGGCGCCAGCGAGTGCAGCAGCCGGTCGGCGCGCCGCGGGATGAAGTCCTCCTTGGACATCATCTTCATGCCGTCGGCGGCGACGTGGACGAGGCCCCACAGCCGCAGCGGACCCACGTTCGCCCGGTTCGGCCCGATCCTGTCCTGGACCATCGCCGACAGCCGCCGCTCGACCCAGACCAGCATCGCCCCCGCGACCAGGATCGCGACCAGGAACAGCACCAGCTTGATGACCGTGGACACGACGAGGAAGGTCGTCATCGGGTCGTCTCCCCGGCCGGCGCGCGCCGCGCGTCGCGCGCCTCCCCGCCCGGTCCGGAGCGATCCGGGATGAAGGCCCCGAGCGGCTCTGCCGCGAGGGGCCGCGGGGGTCCGGGGGGCGGTGAGGCGCTCGGCGCCGAACAGCCCCCCGGCAAATCGAACGCGGGATCGCGGGCGGCCAGCGCCGCGGACGCCTCCGCCGTCGTCGAGAACGGCATCGCCAGATCCATCCGGCGGGCCAGCCTCGCAAGCGCCTCGGGAACCTCCAGCACCTCGGGGCCCGGCGGGATTGCGCGCCCGAACCGCTGGACGCGCCCGGCCCGGTTCACGTACGCGCCGGACGTCTGGGCGAAGGACGCCACCGGCAGCCGCACGGTCGCGGCGCCGGTGAGCGCGCCGCGGCGCGACGCGAGCGACACGAGCGTTTCGAGCCGCAGCAGGCCGGACTCGGCCGGCGCGCCGGACTCGACGGCGGCCTCCGCGCCCAGCGCGATCGCCGCGGCGATAGAGCCCGCCGCGGCGGCCTCCAGGAGCGCTCCGATCGGCTCGGGCTGGGCGCCCAGCGCCATCCGCGCGCCGGCGCGATTGGGATTCCGGTCGGCGCTGCGAAGGATGTCGTCGCCTCGACCGTCCGCCCGGACGGCGAGGAAGAACCGTTCGATGCCGAGCGCCTCCCGCGCGAAGACGACCAGCGCGTGGTTCTCCTCGCACGTGTGTTCGGCAGACAGGACGGCGGCGACCCGGGTCCTGGGCGCCCTCGACAGCGCCGCCGCCGCCTCGGCGAGCGCTTCCGGCCACGAGGCCGGCTTTCCCTCGCCCCGGCCGATCTCCGGCCGCGCGAATCTGCCGTCGTTGTGGAGTCGGTACGACAGCACGCCGTCGTCGCAGAGCCAGGTCCGGTTGACGTCGGGGTTGTCGCGGGGGCGCAGCCGGTACGCCACGCCGTCGCAGTGGTCGATGTACGCGGCGCAGCCGGTCGCGCAGCCGGGGCAGACCACCTCGCCCGACGCCAGGAACCAGACGCGCTTCTGGAAGCGGAAGTCGCGGCTGGTGAGCGCCCCGACGGGGCAGGCGTGGACGGTCATGAGCGAGTACGGATGATCGAGCGTCCTGCCGGGAGCCGGGGCTATCTCCCTGCGGTCGCCGCGGTTGACCGGCACGAGCGCCGGATCCCTGGCGAACTCCTCGCAGACGCGGACGCAGCGGGTGCACAGCACGCAGCGCTCGGCGTCGTAGACGACGTACCGGCCGAACACCTTGCGCTTGACCCGCCGGATCTTGTGGTCCTCGGACCAGAGGCGCGACTGCCCCCGGTCGTACAGCATGTAGTAGTCCTGCAGCTTGCACTCGCCCGCCTGGTCGCAGATCGGGCAGTCGACCGGGTGGTCGAGCAGCAGGTACTCCATCACGGCCCGCCGGGCCTCGCGCACCCTCGGCGTCGTCGTCCGGATCGTCATCCCGTCGGCGACGGTCTGCTGGCAGGCGGCCACGAGCTTGGGCGACTTCTCCATCTCGACCAGGCACATGCGGCAGTTGGCCGCGATGGACAGCTCCGGGTGCCAGCAGAAGTGCGGGATCTCGATCCCCGCCGCCGTGGCGGCCCGGATCACCGTGGTTCCCTCCGCGACCTCGATCTCCCTGTCGTCGATCGTCAGCCTCGGCATCGTGGCCACCCGCTCCCCGCGCCGCCTACCTGTCGCACTCGCCGCCGATCATGTTGATCGACCCGAAGGTCGGGATGATGTCGGCCAGCAGCCTGCCCCGGACCAGCCTGGACAACGCCTGGACGTTCGCGAAGGACGGCGGCCGCACGCGGCACTTGTGCGGCCGGCCGCCCCCCGTCGACACGATGTAGAACCCGAGTTCCCCGTTGGCCGCCTCGGTGTAGGAGTAGACCTCGCCGGCCGGGACCGCGATCCCCTCCGTGACGATCTTGAAGTGCTGGATCGTCCGCTCGATCGTCGTGTACGTCGCCGACTTGTCCGGCAGCACGATTCCGAGGTCGTCCGGAACCGACGTGGGGCCGTCCGGGATCCGGTCCAGAGCCTGCTCGACGATGCGGAGGCTCTGGCGGATCTCCTCGATGCGCACCATGAACCGGTCGTAGTTGTCGCCGTTCTCGCCGACCGGGACGTCGAATTCGAGGTCGCCGTACGCCAGGTAGGGATGTGTCTTGCGCACGTCGTACGCCACGCCGGTCGAGCGCAGGCACGGTCCGGTCCAGCCCCACGCAACCGCTTCTTCCGCGCCGATCGCGCCGACGCCCATCGTCCGGTCCATGAAGATGCGGTTGCGCAGCAGCAGCTTCTCGCAGTCCGCGATCGCCTCCATGGTCTTGCGAAGCGCCCCGCGCGTCTTCTCGGCGAAGCCCTCGGGGAGGTCCGCCCGGACGCCGCCGACGCGGCAGAACGAGTGGGTCACGCGGGCCCCGGTCGTCTCTTCCAGGACGTCGAAGATCCATTCGCGCGCCTTGACGAGGTACAGGAAGACCGTGAAGGCGCCCAGCTCCATCGCCATGGCGGCGTTGCAGACGCAGTGATCGGCGATGCGGGCGAGTTCGCCGAGGATCACGCGGATGTATTGACACCGCGGCGGCGTTTCGACGCCGAGCAGCTTCTCCACCGCCAGGGCGTAGCCGATGTTGTTCAGCAGCGGCGATGCGTAGTTGAGCCGGTCGGTGTACGGGAAGACCTGCGTCCACGTCCCGGCCTCGCACTCCTTCTCGAACCCGCGGTGCAGGAAGCCGATCTGCACGTCGCTGTCCACGATCGTCTCGCCGTCCAGCCGCAGCACGCACCGGACCGTGCCGTGCATCGCCGGATGGCTCGGCCCCATGTTCAGCGTCATCGGCTCCTCGGGGAGCGTGATGTCTCGTTCCCGGTATTCTTCCATATCGCCGGTTCCCCAACGGCCGACGGCCCCA
Source organism: uncultured delta proteobacterium (assembly GCA_947085355.1). Classification (GTDB taxonomy): domain Bacteria; phylum Myxococcota_A; class Polyangia; order DRWM01; family JAAZOP01; genus CAMTWF01. The sequence goes on along the minus strand of CAMTWF010000201.1, from coordinate 4,009 downwards.
CCCCCGCCAACCGCCGCTCCCTACACCATGTCGGGGGCGCAAGTCGAGGGGGCCGGCAAGGGGGGGCGAGGGGGCTCCTTCTTGCGGGTGTGTCCCACATGACCCGCTGGGGCCACCCTTCTCAGGGTGTAGGGGCGCCACGCAGCGCGCGGCGCGCGACCACGAAGCGGGTCGGCGAAGCAGGCCAACGCGCCGCGCGCAAGTGCGCCCGCGGGCACACTCCCAGCGCTTGGGTGAACTCGCGGGCGCACTTGCGGCCCCTTCGGGGCCGCTGCGTGGCGCCCCTACATCCGGGGAAGAACGGTTGGCGCAAGGTTCCGGCAGCCGGTCATGTGGGACACACTCCTTCTTGCTTGAAACGGCCGGATCAGTCGCCCGTCGATTCGAGGCGCACCGACAGGTCGGCAAGGAAGCGATCGAAGCGATCGAGGAGGCCGTCGAGACGACGGTGCAGCGGCTCCAGATCGACGAGTAGCAGGCGGACCTCATCCCAACGCAGGTCGAGCACGTACAGGTGGCGGAACAGGTGACGGAATCCAAGGTACCGCCCCAGGTCCTTCGTGGCGGCGTCATCCCAGAGCGGCGGGCGGCAGCCGGGCTTGTGGAGCGCCATCGCACGCAGCAGGAGCCGGTGCCAGTCCGGCCCTTCCGGGGGTCCCGAGTTCAGGTCACGTGCGACCCGTTCCATCCATCGCTCGAGCGTGTTGTAGTAGCCGTGAACCACTGCCCCCGCCCCGTACACCTCGATGTCGCTCGGCGTCCGGTCGCCGAGACCGGCCAGGAACGACGATCCGCGCGCGACCAGGCGACCGAGATCCGTCCGGGTGATGGCCAGCGCATCCCGCAGCTCCTCGATTTGCCTTGCCGGCGCGTCATTCGCCATGCAGTACTTGCCCCCATCGTTCGAGATATCGGCGCGACTCGGCAGGCAGCGCCTCGGCGCGAATCAGGTCCACGGGCAGTCCGACCAACTCGGCCGCTTCGGACCACGCCGTCAGCGCCTCCGCGAAACCAAGCCCCTCGACCAGCAGATCGATGTCGGATCTCAGATGGAATGTCCCGCGCACGAGCGAACCGACGAGGACGACGCGGCGCACCCCGTATCGATCGACGAGCAGCCGGACCAGCTCCGGCAGCACCTCTCGAGCCCGTCGCTCGCGCGCCGCGAGCGCTTCCCGTTCGTCGCGATCCCGCTTGAGCCACGGCTCGATGTAGGCTGCCGCGTCCATCGCCGGCGAACATACGCCGACCGGCCGACACGGGCAAGTGCGGCGGAGGCTCGACGTGGTATGCTCGCCGAGCGAGGCGGCGATGGATGGCGAGGGCGCCGGCGCGACGGTCGTGCTTCTGGCCGACGACGAGGAGACGTCGCGGGAGGTCCTGTCGTACCACATTCGGAATCTGGGGCTGCAGGTCGATGCTGCGACGGACGGCAAGGCGGCCATCGAGCGGTTCGACGCGGCCCGGCACCGCCTCGTCGTGACCGACCTCAAGATGCCGCGGGCCGACGGCATGGCGGTGCTGCGGCACGTGCGCCGGCTGTCCGCGTCAACGCCCGTCGTCGTCGTGACCGCGTTCGGCTCGATCCAGACCGCCGTCGCGGCGATGAAGGATGGCGCCTTCGACTTCATCGGCAAGCCGTTCGACCGCGATCAACTCGGCCTGGTCGTCACGAAGGCGCTCGAACACGCCCGGTTGCTCGACGAGAACCGCCGCCTGCGCGACCTCGCTGGCAGGGGGCGCGAGATCGTCTTCCGGTCCGAAGCGATGCGCGCGGTCGTCGAGATGGCGGATCGGGTGGCGCCGAGCGATGCGTCGGTGCTGGTGAGCGGCGAGAGCGGCACGGGCAAGGAGCTTGTTGCGCGGCGGATCCACGAGCGGTCCGGCCGGGCCGCGGGGCCCTTCGTCGCCGTGCCTTGCTCGGCGATCCCGCGCGACCTGTTCGAGGCCGAGTTGTTCGGCCACGTGCGGGGCGCGTTCACGGGCGCCACGCGCGACAGGCCGGGCCGCTTCGTCGCCGCGCACGGCGGCGTGATCTTCCTCGACGAGGTCGGCGACCTGCCGCTGGAGATGCAGACGAAGCTGCTCCGCGTGCTCCAGGAGCGCACCGTGGACGTCGTGGGGTCGGACCGTCCCGTGGCGGTCGACGTCCGAGTGGTGGCGGCGACGAACAGGGACCTGCCGGGGATGATCGAGTCCGGCGAGTTCCGCCCCGACCTGTACTACCGCCTGAACGTGGTGGAGATCCGGGTGCCGCCGCTGCGCGAGCGGCCCGAGGACGTGGAGCCGCTGGCGCGGCGGTTCGTGGCCGGGTTCGCGGCCGGGCGCGATCTCGAGGCGCCGGATGCGTTCCTCGCGGAGCTTCGACGGCGCCCCTGGCCCGGCAACGTGCGGGAACTCGAGAACGCCTGCGAAAGGGCCGTGCTGCTGTGCCGCGGCGACAGGCTCGCGGTCGAGGACCTGCCGCCGGCCGGCGCGGGCCAGGCGCAGGCCGGGACGACGCCGCTCTTCGCCCTGCCGCCCGACGGGCTCTCTCTGGTCGACCTGGAGCGGGACGTGATCGCCAGGGCGCTCGGCATGCACTCGTGGAACCAGACCCGCACCGCGGCGTACCTGCGCGTGCCCCGACACATCCTCCAGTACCGGATCGAGAAGTATGGCCTCAGACGCTCGTAGACCGCGCGCGCTGCTGGGCGCCAGGATGTGGACGCTCGCCTACGTCCCGATCCTGGCGATCACGACGATGCACTACGTCACGCCGGCGCACGCCCATGCCGCGCACGACGTGCTGCGGCGCCTGTACTACCTGCCGATCCTGCTCGGCGCCTTCGCCGCGGGTCTCGCCGGCGGCCTGGCCTCTTCCCTGCTGACGGCGGCGGTGTACGTGCCCCACGCGTTCTTCTCGTTTGCCGAGCACGACCCGGGTCGCGGCGCGGAGAAGGTCCTCGAGATCGCCCTCTACCAGGTGGTCGCGGCGGTGGCGGGCGTGCTGGTCGATCGGGAGCGGGCCGAGCGTGCGCGGCAGGAGAAGCTGGCGTCGCAGCTCCGGGAGGCGCTGGACGACCTCAAGGCGGCCGAGTCCCAGGTCGTCCGTTCGGGCCGCCTCGCCGCCCTTGGCCAGCTCACTTCCGGCCTCGCCCACGAGATCCGCAATCCGCTGCACGCGATCAAGGGCACGGCCGAGGTGCTCGGGGACTTCCTCCCCGACGACCCCACGCCGCGCAGGATGCTGGACATGCAGGTTCGCGAGATCGACCGCCTGGCGGCGCTGCTCGACAGGTTCCTGTCGTTCGCCCGGCCGGCGCCGCCACGCAAGATCCCGCATCCGGCGGGCGAGATGGTGCGCCGCGGCGCGAGCCTTCTGGAGGTCGAGGCGGCGCGCGCGAGCGTTGCGATCTCCGCCGCGACGGGTCCGGACGACCCCATCGTGCCGTGCGACGCCGACCAGGTCGTCCAGGTGATTCTCAATATCGGCCTCAACGCAATCCAGGCGATGGCCCCGGCCGGCGGCAGGCTGGCGATCTCGACCGCCCGGACGCGTCGCGGCCAGGTCGAGCACGCCGCGATACGGATCGCCAACACCGGCCCGCCGATACCGCCGGAAATGCGCGAGCGGATCTTCGACCCGTTCGTGACGAGCAAGGAGACCGGCACCGGCCTTGGCCTGGCGATCTCCGCGCGCATCGTCGACGCCCACGGCGGAGCGATCGACCTGGACCCGGGCGGAGACGGCCGCGACGTCGCCTTCACCGTGCTGCTGCCCGCGTGATCGGCGCCGCCGACCCGCGGGATCCGCCCCTTCCCCCTGTACCCTTCTCGACGTGCCGGATCAACGTTTCCGTCCCTCCGGTCGATTCGGTGATACGCCGATCTACTACTCCCGAGAATCGTCGCGCGGCGCGACGAATTCCCGGTCTGTCCGGACTCTCAACTCTCGACCCTTGACTCTCGACGCCTGCCTGCCGGCAGGCAGGCGCGGCGGCGCCGCTGCGCCACCCGGACAACTCCC
>CAMTWF010000200.1:0-25832 GCA_947085355.1 uncultured delta proteobacterium | reverse complement strand
GTTGAGAGTCCGGACAGACCGGGAATTCGTCGCGCCGCGCGACGATTCTCGGGAGTAGTAGATCAAAAACAGGTGGCGATGAGGTCCAGCCGTTCTTCCCCGCTCCATAGTCGGTTGTAGGGGGACAACAGGATGAACAGGAGGAGGAACGGCCTATCTGTGGAGGAGCCTCTTGAACTCCAACTTGGGCATGACATCGAAGCATGCGCCGATGATCTTCTCGGTGAGGTCCTCATGCAACATCCCATCCTGTCTATCCCTGTCTATCCTGTTTGTCCACACTGATCTCCGGCACCATCCCGCTCCCTACCGGAGCGCGAACGACGCCCGGGGCGCCCCGTCGCGGCGAACGGTGGTCCGCCGGGCAGGGAAGCCGGAGACCGCCAGCGGCCCTTGCCGCCGGCCCGATTGGGGAGTACGAACACGACGTGATGACCGTCGATCGTCGAAATGGATCCATGCCGTGCCTGCAGGCAGTCGGAGCCGTGCTCTGTCTCGCCTTGCTCGGCGCGGACCTGGCGGCCTGCTTCGCAACCCCGTGTTGCGAGCATTCCGCCGCTCCCGGCGTCGCCGCGATCGAAGGGGCCGAATCGGACGACGGCGACGAGTGCCCCTGTCTGTGCTGCCTGCGTGCGCGTCCGGCGCCCACGCCGGCATTGCACGCCCCATCGATCGACGCGGTCGCCGGGACCGACCGCGAACGGACGCCGGGGATCCGCGATCCCGCCTCCGTGTACCGCCCTCCGCGGGCCTAGCCGCCTCACGCAGTCACAGGCAACGAGGACTCCGGCCGGGCGAACTCGGCGCAACGCGCCGCTCGCTCGACCGGTGACATCGGGTGGTGGCGCGCGTGCGCGCCAGCCGCTCGCGGAGGACTCGAACATGCGCAAGACCGCGCTCGCGGCCCTGGCCTGCGGCGCGGCGTGGAGCGCCTGCTCCGCGCCGTGGGCGCCGGCCGCGCCGCCTCTCTCGGCGATCGAAGCCAGGTACCTCGGCCGGACGGTCGATCCGCCGCCGGCCGGCGAAACGGCGGACTCCGGCGAAGCCGCCTGTCTCACGATCGTCGACGCCGTCCGGGCGGCGCTGGCGAATCGTCCCGACCTCGCCGTCGCGGCCACGGCGATCGGCCTGGCCGAAGCGCGCCGCGTGGGGGCGCTCGCCTACCCGAACCCGTCGGCTCGGGCGACGGCCTCCGACGACGATGCCGGGGACGGCGCGCGCCCCAAGCTGTGGCTCGAGGTCGAGCAGCCGATCGTTCTGGGCGGACGGCGGCGGCTCGGCGCCGACCAGGCCGCCCTGGAGGCCGAGGCCGCCGCGTGGGACCTGCTCGCTCGGAAGGTCGAGGTCGTCGCCGAGGCGAGCGCCGCGTTCGTCGAGGTCGTTGCCGCCCAGGCCCTGGCCGCGCTGGCGGAGGAGAACCTCGCGGCGGTCGCCGAGGCGACGCGCGTCGCCGAGGCACGGCGCGCGGCGGAACGCGGCACGGAACTCGATGCGGCCAGGGCACGCACCGAGGAAGCGCGGGCCCACGCGGCGCTGGCTGGGGCCTTCGCCCGGCTCGCCGTAGCGCGCGCCCGTCTGCTGGGCGCCATGGGAACCCCCGGCGGCGCGCCGCCCGTGTGCGCGGCGCCGGGCCGCCCGTTGCCGGTCTTCCGGTCGGGCGACGGCGAGGAAACACCACGCGCGCTCGAGTCTCATCCCGCGGTCCTCGCCGCCCGGGCGCGCCTCGATGCCGCCGAGGTCGGCACGCGCCGCGCCGAGGCCGAAGCGACGCCCGACCTCACGGTCGGCGTCGGGTACGGGCAGGCGCTGGGCCCCGCCGAGAGCCTGTGGACGGTTTCGGTCGGCGTCCCGCTGCCGCTGTTCGACCGCAATCGCGGCGGCCGCGCCGAGGCCGCAGCCCGGAGGACTCGGGCCGCCGCGGATCTGGCCGCAACCGAGGTAGCGACTCGGACCGCGCTCCGCGCGGCCATGGCCGAACGCGATGCCGCGTTGGCCGAACTGGAACTGTTGCTCGAGCGGCTCGTGCCCCTCGCGACGGAAACGCTGGCCCGGGCCGAGGCGGCGTTCCGCGAGGGCCGCGCCGACCACATCGTGTTGCTCGATGCCCGCCGCGCCCGCACCGAGGCGCGTGCCGGCGCGATCGATGCCGACCTACGCCTGCAACTCGCCTCGATCCGCATCGAGTCGCTGATCGGCTACGAAACGGAGGCGCCAAGATGAGAACGATCGTCGGATTGCTCGCCGTGCTCGGCGCTGCCGCCGCGGCGCCGCCGGGCTGCCGAGAGCGCGCAGGAGCGCCGGCGCCCGGGCGGAAAGACGAACGGCGTCACGACTCCGCGGACTGGTGCGCGCCGCACGGCGTCCCGGAGTCGGCGTGCACGATCTGCAACCCGGATCTGATACCGGAGTTCCGTCGGCGCGGGGACTGGTGCGCCGAGCACGGCCTGCCGGAGTCGGTCTGTCCGGTCTGCCGGCCCGCGAACCTGGAAGGCCGCCCGCCGCCGACGGCGCCGCCGCTCGCGCCGAGGGAGGACGCCGCGCCGCCCGTGCGGCTGGCCGACCCCGGCGTCGAGGCCGCGGCGGGGATCGTGTCGCGGCCGGCCGCGCTCGTCCGCACCACGGACGGGATCACCTGTTTCGGCAGGATCGCCTACGACCCGCACCGGGTGGGGATCGTCGCGAGTCGCACGACCGGCACCGTCGTACGCCTGCCGGCCCGCATCGGATCGCTCGTCGCCGCGGGCCTGCCGATCGCCGCCGTCCGCAGCCCCGAGGTGGGCGAGGCGCGCGCAAGGCTCCGCGCCGCCCGTGCCGCACACGAACTCGCACAATCGCTGCTCGATCGCGAATCGAGGCTGCGCGAGATCGGCGTGAACACCGAACGCGAGGTGGCGGAGAGGCGCGTCGCACTGGAGCAGGCGAGGGCCGACCTGTCGGTAGCCGCCGAGGCGGCGCGGCTGCTGGGCGACGAACCCGAGGCCGGCGCCGGTGCGCCCTCGAGCCGCGGGATCTGCGGGGACGAGCCGGCCTGCGCGACGCTCCGCGCGCCGTTCGCCGGCGTCGTGACAGCGCTGGCCACGCACGAGGGCGCCTTCGTGCGGGCCGGCGACCCGATCGCCGAGGTGACGGACGTCTCGGTCGTCTGGGCGATGCTCGACGTGCGCGACGCCGACTTGCCGAGGCTTCGCGCGATGACCGACCCGGTCGCCGTGCTGGCCGTGGACGGCGCGGCGGGCGCGGCGTTCGAGATGCCAGTTGCCGGAGTCGAGCCCGAGATCGACCCGCGATCCCGGATGGCCCGCGCGCGCATCGAGGGGATCGACAACGCCGACGGACGGCTTCGCGTCGGCATGTTCGTCCGCGCGACGATTCGTCCCGCCGCCGCACGCACCGCCGTGACCGTTCCGCGCGACGCCGTGCACGCCGTGGACGGCGAGACGCTCGCGTTCGTGCGGCTAGGCCCGGGGCTCTTCGAGCCCCGGCGCGTCCGAGTCGCGGACCTCGGCTCGGGCGTGGTCGAGGTCCTGGAGGGGATCGCCACCGGCGAACCGGTGGTCGTGGAGGGCGGCTTCCTGCTCAAGACCGAGATGCTGCGCGACCGCATCGGCGCGGGCTGCGCAGAGGATCATTAGGAGGCGCCGCCCATGACATGGATCATCGAGTGGTCGTTGCGCAACCGCCCGGCGGTGATAGCGCTGGTCCTGGCGGGCGCCGCCGCGGGCGGCTGGGCGATCTCCGAGCTGCCGTTTGACGCCTTTCCAGACGTTACGCCGGTGCAGGTGCAGGTCAACACCGTCGCCCCGTCGCTCGGGACGGTCGAGATCGAGCGGCAGGTGACGGCGCCGATCGAGCGCGCGCTGGGGGGCCTGCCCGGAACCGCGAACCTCCGCTCGCTCTCGCGGTTCGGCTTCTCGCAGGTCACGGTCGTCTTCGCCGGCGGCACGGACATCCACAGGGCTCGGCAGGCGATCTCCGAGCGTCTGGCCGGGGTCGACTTGCCCGACGGTGTCGAGCCGCCGCGGCTGGGGCCGATCGCCACGGGGCTGGGCGAGGTCTTCCACTACCTGGTCCGGTCCGCGGGGCGCGACCTGGCCGGCCTGCGCTCCTGGCACGACATGGAGGCGCGCCCGCGGCTTCAGGCGGTCCCGGGCGTCGCCGAAGTCAACTCGTGGGGCGGCCTGGAGGCGCAGGTGCACGTCGCCGTCGACCCGGACCGCCTGATCCGCCACGGCCTGTGCCTGAACGACGTCGTCGAGGCGCTGCGGCGCAACAACCGCAATGCCGGGGGCGGCCTGGTGGTCGCGGCTGGCGAGGCGACCGTCGTCCGCGGCGTGGCCCAGGCCGCCTCGGCGGAAGACATCGGCCGGATCGCCCTGACGGGCGTGGACCGCGGCCCGGTGCTGGTGCGCGACGTCGCCGACGTGGCGGAGGGAAGCGAGCTGCGCCTGGGAGCCGTCACGGAGGGAGGCCGCGGCGAGGCCGTGCTCGGCCTCGGGTTCTCGCTGATGGGCCAGAACAGCCGGGAGGTCGCCCGCGGACTGCGCGAACGGCTCGACGCCGTTCGCTCGGACGCCCCTCCCGACGTCGCCATCGACGTGGCCTACGACCGCACCGACCTGGTCGACCGCGTCCTTCGCACGGTCCGCGGCAACCTGCTCGAGGGCGCGCTGCTCGTCGTGGCGGTGCTCTTCGCCTTCCTCGGGAGCCTGCGCGCCGGGCTGATCGTCGCCTCGGCGATCCCGCTCTCGCTGCTCTTCGCCGGCTCCGGAATGCTGCAAGCCGGCATCGCCGGCAGCCTGATGAGCCTGGGCGCCATCGACTTCGGCCTCATCGTCGACAGTTCGGTCGTCATCGTCGAGAACGCCGTGCGCCGCACCGGCGGGGACGGCGGCCGGCGGCCCGCGATCGACGTCGTGCGCGACGCCGCCATGGAGGTTCGCCGGCCGACGATGTTCGGCGAGCTGATCATCATGGTCGTCTACCTGCCGATCCTCACGCTCGAAGGCGTCGAGGGGAGCCTCTTCCGGCCGATGGCGCTCACCGTCGTCTTCGCCCTCGCCGCCTCGCTAGTGCTGTCGCTCACATGGATGCCGGTGCTCTGCAGCCTCCTCCTGCCCCGCCGACTGACGCCGCGCCACGAGGCGCTCACCCGCGCGCTGCTGTGGCTGTACCGCCCGGTCCTCCGGGCGGCGCTCCGTTTCCGCTTCATCGTGATCGCGCTTGCCGTCGCCCTCGGCGCCGCCGCGGCCTGGATCGCCTCCGGCCTGGGCGCCGAGTTCGTGCCGCGCCTGCACGAAGGCACGGTCGTCGTCAACGCCGTGCGGCTGGCGTCGGTGTCGCTGGACGAATCGGTGCGGTACGGCACGCTGCTGGAGCGCGCGCTGCTGGATGCGTTCCCCGACGAGATCGAGCGCGTCTGGACGAGGACCGGATCGCCCGAGATCGCGACGGACCCGATGGGCGTGGAGGTGTCGGACATCTTCGTGACGCTGCGGCCGCGCGAGCGGTGGAGGCGGGCCCGCACCCACGAGGAACTGGTCGGCGCGATGGCCGCACTGCTGGAGCGGTTCCCCGGAATGCGCGCCGCCTTCACGCAGCCGATCGAGATGCGCATCAACGAGATGACGACGGCGGGGGCGCGGGCGGACGTCGCGGTCAAGGTGTATGGGGACGACCTCGAGGCGCTCCGGGCGCGAGCGGAGGGGGTCCGCCGCATCGTGAGCGGCACCGCCGGCGCGGCCGACGTGACGGTCGACCAGGCGACCGGGCAGCCGATGCTCGACGTCGAGGTCGACCGCGAGGCCCTCGCGCTGCGCGGCCTCGACGCCGAGGACGTCCTCGAGGCGGTCGAGGCCGTCGGGACCGGCCTGAAGGTCGGTGAGATCCGGCCCGGCATGCGGCGCATCGGCGTGGCGGTACGGATCGCCGCGCCGTACCGGTCGGATCCCGAGGCGGTCGGACGGATTCCCGTGGCGACCGACCGCGGCGCTCCGGTCCTGCTGCGCGATGTGGCCGCGTTGCGCGTCGTCGAGGCGCCGGCGTCGATCCAGCGCGAGTGGGGTCGCCGGCGCATCATGGTGCAGGCCAACGTGCGCGGCCGCGACGTGGGCGGCTTCGTCGCGGAACTCCGGCGGCGCGTCGCCGGCGAACTGCCGCGGGTCGAAGGGGCGTGGATCGAGTTCGGGGGCCAGTTCGAGCACCTCGAACGCGCCCGCGAGCGGCTGCTTGTGGTCGTGCCTGGGGCGATCCTGCTCGTGATCGTCCTGTTGTACGCGACGTACGGGCGGATCTCCGACGCCCTGCGCGTCTTCCTGGGCGCGCCGTTCGCGGCGGTCGGCGGCATCGCCGCCCTGTGGCTTCGCGACATGCCGTTCAGCATCTCGGCCGGCGTCGGCTTCGTGGTCCTGTCAGGCGTCTCGGTGCTGGGCGACATGGTGCTCGTGTCGCGCGTCCGGCAAATGCTGGACGCGGGCATGCCCCTGATGGAAGCGGTGCGCGAGGCGGCCCAGACGCGTCTGCGCCCGGTGCTGATGACCGGACTCGTCGCGAGCCTCGGGTTCTTGCCGATGGCGCTTGCCGTCGGCGTGGGCGCCGAGGTTCAGCGGCCGCTCGCCACCGTCGTCGTGGGCGGCGTCCTGTCCACGACGCTGCTGACGCTCGTCGTGCAACCCGCCCTCTATGCGGCGCTGGGCTGGCGTGGCGGCGGAACGAAATGAGCGGCTGCGGCCGCGATTCGGTATGCAACACGGCGCCGCCCGATCCGGGCTACCGCCGCGCGCTGTGGATCGCGGTTGAGGCCGTTCCAGAGCACTCGACCGAAAAAACCTAGTGATTGTGCTTGTCTGGCGGCGCCTCCACGGCTGCGCGCGGTCTCTGCGCGCACCTGTTGCGCGCACCTAAATGCTCCCCCCGTGCGTCGCAATGCTCGCCCCGTGCGTCGCAATGCCGGCCCGGTGCGTCGATGAGCCGGCCGTGTGCGCCTAAATGCTCGCCGTGAACGGTTACCGCGCCGCGCCGGTTCGCCTTGACAGTGCCGTGCTCGGGGGTCAAACTGTCCGTGTCCCGTCGGATTGCGGCACCCGCGTCGGACCACGGGAGCCATGGAGGGTCGGATGCCGGTTTTGCGACGGTCCGTTGTGGCCTGCATGTTGCTCTGTGCGGCTGCCGGCGCCGCCTCGTGCGGCTCCGCCGGGGACGACTCGTCCGGGCAGGCTTGCTCGCCGGATCGCCCCTGCCCGGCGGATCAGGCGTGCGTGGACGGCCGGTGCGTCTCGCAGGACCGCGACGCGGACGCCGACCTGCCGCCGGATGGCGGTGACGGAGACGCCGCCGACGACGGTGACGGAGACGCCGACGGTGACGGTGGCGGAGACGCCGCCGACGACGCCGAACCCGAGGCTCCCGACCCGTACGTCGACACCGACGACGATACGATAGCCGACATGCACGAAGGGACGGGCGATGCCGACGGCGACACGATCCCGAACCACCTCGACCTCGACTCGGACGGGGACGACATCCCCGACGAGGTCGAGGCCGGCGACTCCGACCCGCGCACCCCGCCGCTCGACTCGGACAGGGACGGCGTGCCCGACTTCCTCGACACCGACTCCGACAACGACACGATCCTCGACTACGACGAGTGGCTCCTGGATCCCGACGGCGACGGCGTGCCCGCCTATCGCGACTGGGACTCCGACGGCGACGGCATCGGCGACCGCGAGGAGGCCGGGGACCTCGACCCGTCGACATCGCCGATCGACACGGACGGCGACACCACGCCGGACTTCCTCGACCTCGACTCCGACGACGACACGATCTCCGACGCCGAGGAGACGATCGCCGACACCGACGGGGACGGGTTCCCGGACTACCTCGACCTCGATTCCGACGGCGACGGCATCCCGGACGCGGACGAGGCTGGGGACGCGGACCTGTCGACCCCCGCCCGCAACTGCGACGGGGACGCTCTCCCGGACTTCCGCGACACCGACTCCGACAACGACGGCATCGGCGACCGCGACGAGCCGGCACACGGGACGGATCCGTGCAACCCGGACACCGACGGCGACGGCGTGAGCGACCTTGTCGAGATCACGTACGGCAGCGACCCGTTGCGTTCCGAGGACTCCCCGCGCACCCGCGGCGACTTCGTCTTCGTCGTCGAGTACAGCGAGCCGCCGGCGCCGCCGATCCCGCCGGATCCCCTGCGGGACACCCTTTCGTTCTCGACGGCGCTGCAGCGGGTCGACGTCTACGTCGCGATCGACACGTCGGGCTCCATGGGGGGCGAAATCGCGAACCTCACGGCCGGCTTCCGCGCGACGATCGTACCGCAGATCGCGGCGCGCATTCCCGAGGTGCAGTTCGGCGTCGGCCGCTTCGAGGACTGTCCGAGTTCGACGTGTTACAACTCGATGAACAACCTGCAGGACATCACCTCGAGCATCACGCTCGTGGAGAACGCGCTCAGATCGATCACGACCACCTGCGGGGGCAGCGAACCGTACCGCCAGATGCTCTGGCTGCTGGCCACGGGCAACACGGGCGTCTTCTCGGGCAACGTGCGGCCGCGGCCGCGACGGTGCACGGACCCCCTGACCGTGGGGTGGCCGTGCTTCCGCCCGGACGCGGTCAAGATCATCATCCAGTGCGGCGACGAACCGATGAGCCAGAGCAACTCGTGCAGCCCGGCGCGGACCCATGCCGACGTGGTGGCCGCGATGACGGCGCAGCAGATCCGGTACATCGGCATCGAGTCGGGCAACGCCACGCTGCGGACCGACATGCAGGCGGTCGGGCGCGACACCGGCTCGGTGGACGGCCGCACCGGGAGCCCGTTCGTCTTCACGATCCCTTCCGACGGCAGCGGGCTGTCGACGACGATTGTGGACGCCGTCGATCAGCTCGCGCGCAACGTGCCGATCCGGGTCGACGCCGTGCCGCGGGACGAGCCGAGCGACGCGGTCGACGCCGTGGTCGAGTTCATCGACTACCTGGAGACGAACACGAGCGGCCGGACGGTCATGGGCCGGGTCTGCACCACGGGCCTGACCACGGCGGACGGCAACGGCGACGGTCGGCCGGACTATTTCCCCCGCATCTTCCCCGGCACGAGCGTCTGCTGGGACATCGTTCCGAAGTCCAACGTGACGGTTCCGCCGAGGCCCGAGCCGCAGATCTTCGTCGCCCACATCGACGTGATCGGCGACCTCTTCACCCCGCTGGACACGCGCCGCGTCTTCTTCCTCGTCCCGCCGGTCATCCAGGGGGCGCAGTAGCGCGGTCAGAACGCCCAGGGGAACGTCAGCAGCAGCTTGTGCTCGAGGCCGCCGCGGGGGCCGTCCCATGCGCCCATCGGCGGCGCGATCTCGTAGGCCAACTCGCAGGTCAACAGCAGCAGGCGCATCCCGGCCCCGGCGCGGAGGAAGATCCTGGGGTCGAGGCCGTGCTTCCCGGGCGATCGGTCGTTGAGGATCTGCACGGCCACGCCCGCCGACAGCCGGTAGTCGGCCGGGACGGCATCGTCCGAAGGCGTTCCTCCGGCCGGGAACCAGGTCGCCATGAACGGCGCCTCGAGCGTCCCGTTCCAGTCGCCCTCGAGGCCCGTGGAGAGCATCCACGGGCCGAGCGCCCAGAGAAACAGCCCCCGGAACCAGATGCGCGTCGCCGGGTCGTCCGCGGGCGGCCCGGAGTAGCTCCGGGCCGTCACGTTGCCGTCGTCGTCACGGGTGACGTTCTCGACCCGCGGCCAATCGATCGCGATCCCCATGCCGAACGCGACGCCCCAGTCGCTCGGCGCCTCCGCGGTCCCCTCGACCGCGGCGACGCGGAACGGGACCGCGACGTCGCTCGCCGGCGTCCCTTCCACCGCCTCCCCGCCCGCAATCGGGGTCGGCGCCGCGTCGAGCGGAGCCTCCACGGTCCGCGGCGAGGCGGCCTCGACGCGAACGACGAGACGGCCGGGCGGGACGTGCGGTCCCGGATCGATCAGCAGGACGCGCGCCCGCGCCGCGTCCAGGACCCGGTTCCGCACGAACCACGCCTGCGGGTAGGTCCGCGGCGCCGCGCGCTCCTCCTCGACCGTGTCGCACCAGGCCGTCACCACCAGCAGGGTCGGCTCGCCGGGTCGCACGGGGACGCGCAGCGCAAAGCGGGTTCGGCCGGACGCGACGACCTGCTCGACGGGGACCGGAACGCCGTCCAGCGACGCCCGCAGGGATCGCACGCCGACCCCCTCGAAGCCGATCTCGGCCTCGCCCGCTTCGGCGCCCGCCAGCCGGACGGCGTACTCGACCTGGGCGGTGCGCGCGCTCTCGCCGAAGCGCACGCGCAGCGCCGCCGACGCGATCTCGATCGGCGCACCGCCGCGAACGACCGGGCCGGTCAGCAGCGGCGCCTCCGGTTCCGGCGCGGCTCCGGCCGGTACGGCCGCAAACGCCGCCACCGCCGCCGCCGCGCGAGCGGCGCGACCCGCGACAAGCACTCGATGGATCATCCGTTCCCTACCTCCCTTCGCGATCGCGGCTCGCGGCGGCGACGCCGATCGGGTTCCCCTCCTCGTCGACCCTCGTCACCGGTCCCCACGCCGCGCAGGCCTCCTCGATTTCGTCGGCCACGCCGACCACGACGACGACCGCGCGGTCGTCGTGGACGAAACGATCGGCCGCACGCCGGACCTCCTGGGCGCCCACGGCCGGCACGCGATCGCGGTACGTGTCCCAGTAGTCCCCGGGGAGCCCGTTGACCTTCTGCTGCGCCAGCATGAAGGCGACGCTCAGCGGCGTCTCGATGCGCACCTGGAAGGCGCGCGTCATGTACGCCTTGCGGGAGGCCAGCTCGTCCTCGGGGACCGCCTCGGTCCGGATCCGCCGGATCTCCCGGAAGAACTCCGCGAGCGCCGGTGCCGTGAAGGCGGTGTCGACGTTCGCGGACGATGCGAGCGGCGAGGGCAGCGCGGTCTGTCCCAGATCGCTGTAGGCGCCGTACGTGTAGCCGTGCCTCTCCCGGAGGTTCATGAACAGCCTGGATGAGGCGCTGCCGCCGAGGACCTCGTTGGCCACGGACAGCGCAAGGTGGTCCGGATCGCCCATCGGCACGGTCACGTTGCCGATCAGGATCACCGACTGCACGGAGCCCGGGCGATCCACCAGGAGGACCTTCCGGGAAGGTATCGACGGCGCGTCGGGAATCGCCGGCGGAGGCGCCGCGGCGCCGCGCCATGACCCGAACGAGGCCTCCAGGATCGGCACGACCACGGCGGGATCGGCGTCCCCGGCCGCGAACAGGAACGCCCCGTCGGGGGCGTAGCGATCCCGGTGGAACGTGACAAGGTGATCCCTCCGGATGAGGGCGATCGACGCCGGCGTCGCGTCGGGCCGAGCGTACGGGTGGGAACCGTACAGCGCCCCGTGGAGCACGAAGCGGGCGACGTACTCCGGGTCGGACCGGGCAAGCCGCAGCCGATTCATCTCCCCCGCGCGGTGCTTCTCCACCGCGGCGTCCGGGAACGCCGGGCGCCGGACCATCTCCGCGAGCACGCCGGCCGCCGCGGCCGCGTGCTCCGACGGGGCGGTCACGCGCAGGTAGACAGCGTCCTGGTCGGTCGCGATCGCCAGGCTGCCGCCGACGTCCTCGAGGGCGTCGAGCAACTCCGGGCCGGTGCGGCCGGTCGTCCCCTCCTTGAGCATCTCGGCCGTGAAGTCCGCCAGGCCCGTCAGCGCCGGCGGCTCCGCGGATAGGCCGGCGCGCACGACCAGCAGCAGGTGCAGCAGAGGCAGGCGGCCGCGGCGGATCACCGAGACCTCCAGGCCGTTCGTCAGTGCGAAGACCTCCGGGGCGGGGAACGCCGCGTCCGGTGCGGGAACCGGCGCCGGGCGGGCGATCCGGTCCGCGGGAACCGGCACCGCCGGCGGGGCCGCGACCGGGCCGCACGCCGCGGCCGCCGCGACGACCAGGCCGGCGATTGGAGCGAGCGAATTGCAAGCGGCGGTCGTCTTCATCTCCCGTCCAGCCGGCGCCTTGGCTTCCTTGCGCCCTTGCGGGGAGGAATACGTCGTCGCAGCACCTGTTGACAACCGTCGGCCGGTGGTTATCGTGCCGCGGCCTATTGAGGGTGGCGCGGGCCGCCGGAGTGACGGGGCCCCGCAAGTAACGAACAAAGGAGACAGGAGGTCAACCATGAAGATTCGTCCCTTGCACGATCGCGTCATCGTCAAGCGCCTCGAGGAGGAGGAGAAGACGAAGGGCGGGATCATCATCCCCGACACCGCCAAGGAAAAGCCGCTCGAGGGTCGCGTCGTCGCCGCCGGCAACGGGAAGATCCTGGAGAACGGCGAAATCCGGAAGCTCGATGTCAAGGAGGGCGACCGGATCCTGTTCGGCAAGTACTCGGGCAACGAGATCAAGATCGACGGCGAGGAGCACCTCATCCTGCGTGAGGACGACATCCTGGCCGTGATCGACAAGTAGCCGCGGGAGCGGGCCCCGGACCGAAAGGAGAATTCGCATGGCAGCCAAGGAGATCATCTTCCAGGAGGGCGCTCGCGCGGCGATGTTGCGCGGTGTCAACGTCCTGGCCAACGCCGTCGCCGTGACGCTGGGCCCCAAGGGCCGCAACGTCGTCATCGAGAAGAGCTTCGGCTCGCCGGTCGTGACCAAGGACGGCGTGACGGTCGCCAAGGAGGTCGAGCTGGAGGGCAGGTTCGAGAACATGGGCGCGCAGATGCTGCGCGAGGTGGCCTCGAAGACATCCGACGTCGCCGGCGACGGCACCACCACCGCGACCGTGTTGGCCCAGGCGATCTACCGCGAGGGCATGAAGCTCGTCTCCGCGGGCCACAACCCGATGGAGATCAAGCGCGGCATCGACAAGGCCGTGGACGCCGTCGTCGACAAGCTCAAGAAGCTCTCCAAGCCGACCAAGGACCACAAGGAGATCGCGCAGGTCGGGACGATCAGCGCGAACTGCGACGAGACGATCGGCAAGATCATCGCCGAGGCGATGGAGAAGGTCGGCAAGGAGGGCGTCATCACCGTCGAAGAGGCCAAGTCGATCGAGACGGTGCTCGAAACGGTCGAAGGAATGCAGTTCGACCGCGGGTACGTCTCGCCGTACTTCATCACCGATGCCGAGAAGATGGAGGCGGTGCTCGACGACCCGTACATCCTCCTGTGCGAGAGGAAGGTCTCGAACATGAAGGACCTGCTGCCGCTGCTCGAGCAGGTCGCGCGTTCGGGCAAACCCCTGCTCATCGTGGCGGAGGACATCGAGGGCGAGGCGCTGGCGACCCTGGTCGTCAACAAGCTCCGCGGCACGTTCGCCTGCGCCGCCGTCAAGGCCCCCGGCTTCGGAGACCGCCGGAAGGAGATGCTCAAGGACATCGCCATCCTGACCGGCGTCCCCGGCGGACAGGTCGTCGCCGAGGAACTCGGCCTCAAGCTCGAGAACGTCACGATCAACGACCTCGGCAAGGCCAAGCGCGTCAAGATCGACAAGGAAAACACCACGATCATCGACGGCGCCGGCAAGAAGTCCGAAATCAAGGGGCGCATGGACCAGATCCGGCGCCAGATCGAGGACACGACCTCCGACTACGACCGCGAGAAGCTCCAGGAGCGCCTCGCGAAGCTGGCCGGCGGCGTCGCCATCGTCCGCGTCGGCGCGGCGACCGAGGTCGAAATGAAGGAGAGGAAGGCCCGCGTCGAGGACGCCCTCAACGCCACCCGCGCGGCCGTCGAGGAGGGGATCGTCCCCGGCGGCGGCGTGGCGCTCATCCGGAGCATCGATGCGTTGGAGAAGTTGGACGTGCCCGTCGCACAGCAGCACGGCGTCGCGATCGTCCGCCGGGCGCTCGAGGAGCCCCTGCGCCGCATCGCCGAGAACGCCGGCACGGACGGCTCGATCGCGATCCAGAAGGTCAAGGAAGGCAAGAAGGCGCTCGGCTACAATGCCGCCACCGACACCTACGAGGATCTCATGGAGGCCGGCATCATCGACCCCACCAAGGTCGTCCGCTGCGCCCTCCAGAACGCCGCGTCGATCGCCGGGCTCATGATCACCACCGAGGCTCTCGTCGCCGAGAAGCCCAAGGAAGACAAGCCCGCCGCGCCCGGCGGCCACTCGCACGGCATGGACTTCTGATCTCCCGCCCCGGTCCGAAGCCGAACGCCTCTACCTGCAGGCGGCCGAAGGGATCGGCGTCGCGTACACCTTCCCCGCGGCGGCGTCGTGGAACCAGCAGCCGCCGCAGCCCGCGAAGACGTCGTCGACCGACGCCGCCGGCGCGAACCCGCCGACCGACGACGGCGGGGAGCCGGAGAAGACCCGCCAGTCGATCTCGATCACCGTGGCGCGGAACCGGGTCGAAACGACCGGCGGCACGCGGTCGAACCGCTGGCAGTCGCCGTCCAGCGCCACCGACAGGTAGGCGTCCGTCGCCGCACCGTCGGGTCCGAACACCCGGCCCTCGCCCGGCCTCCCCTCCTGTGCGGGCACGACCCGGAAGACCAGCGCGCCGCCGCTTTCCCAGGCGTACACGACGGCCGGATCGATCGATGGGACCATCGTGTCGACCTCGGCGGGGAACAGCGGCACGACCGCGCCGGGCGCCAGGAAGACCGGGATCGAGTCGATCGGGTTCGGGATGTCGACGACCGCCGGCCCCGAGCGCACCTCGCCGGTCCACCAATCGACCCACGTCCCCGCCGGCAGGCGGACGCGCCGGGGATCCTCGCCCCTGCACGCCGGCGCGACGAGCATGCGCTCGCCGAGCATGTAGGCGCACCCGTCCTCCCGGAGGTCCGGATCGCCGGGATAAGCAAGGCCGACGGGCAGCACCGGCGGCGCGCCTTCGGCGGAGGCGCGCCGGACGAGAGAGAACAGGTACGGCACGAGCTGCTGGTGGGTCTTCATGAACTTGCGCATCGCGGGCAGGACCCAGTCGCCCGGGTACAGCGACGTATCCCACGGGTTGTGCGAGTCGCCGCCGCCGCCGATCTGCATGACCGGCGTGAAGGCGGTGTGGGCGGCCCAGCGGACGAGCACCTCGCTCGTGGGCGCGCCGCCGCGGTAGCCGCCGGTGTCCGATCCGAACGTCGGGAAGCCGCTGACGGAGAGCGATTGGAGGGCGTGCACGGCCGCAGGTAGGCCGCCGACGGAGGGATTGCCCTGGGCGTTCGGCTCGCGATGGTCCGAGAAGTCGCGGTCCAGGTCGCCTGGCCAGATGCAGTCGACGTGCGGCTGGCCGCCCAGCGTCGAGGCCCTGCCGATGATGAACCCTTCGGGCCTGTCGCGCCGCAGCGCTTCCTGGTAGGCTTGGTGGTACAGCACCGAATACGCCGCGTGCAGCTCGCTCTCCGTGCGGCCGTCGTGGAAGCGCAGGTTGAGCCTGGAGCCGAACAGGTGCGGGGTCAGCTCGCCGTAGTCGAGCTTGAAACCGTCGATCCCGAGCCTCGTGGCCCGCCGCACCAACTCGGTCCACCACTCGCTCGCCGCCGGGTTCGTGAAGTCGATCTTCCCGCCGAGCTTGCCCGAAGTCCACGGCATCTCGGCGACGCCGCCGTACGCAAGGCGCACCAGGTATCCGCGCTCCAACGCCTCCTCGTACAGGCCCCCGGTGTTCGGGTTCATCCCCGCGCGGACGTGCGAGTCGTCGGACGTGTTGAGGTACGGCGTGGACCACGCGAGCACGCGGAAGCCGCGGTCGTGCAGCTCGCGGATCATCGACGGCGCATCGGGGAACTGGAGCGGGTTGAAGGTGAAGTCGTTGTACGAGGTCTGCCAGGGGTTGTCGATCCAGAGGACGGAGACCGGCAGGTCGTGCTCGCGGATCGCCCGGGCGTCGTCGAGCAGCTCGGCGCGGTCCTCCAGTTCGTTGCGCCACATCTGGGGACCGAACGACCACATCGGCGGCAGCCTGGGCATGCCGGTCCGGTGCGCGACTTCGCCGGCCAGGACCCACGAGTCGCGGGCGGTGACCACGGCGAACGAGAACGCGGGCGATGCGTAGGTCGCCGTCGCGGCCGCAGCGTCCGTCGCGCCGACATCGAAGGCGCCGGGACTGGTCTCCTCGACGAGGACGGCGTAGCCGCGCGTGGACACGATCCACGGGACCGGCACGTGGACCTCGTTGAGGCCGGAGTCGGTGCCGCCGATCTCCATCTGCATCGCGTGCTTCCGGCCGGCCAGGTCGGGATGATCGAACCGCTCGCCGAGGCCGTACAGCGCCTCGCCGCCGTCCAGACTCCACGACAGGCGGCTGAACATGACGGCGCCCGGATCCTCTACCGTCATGCCGACATCGACGCCGCAGACCGGCGGCCCCTCGGGCGGCGCGCGGCAACCCCAGCGCAGGTCCAGCGCCAGGGCCGATCCGACCTGGGGCGGCGCCTCGACGCGCAACGCGGCCCGCGTCACCACGCCGCCGGCGTCGCGCTCCAAGGCGGCGGAGATCACCCTCCCCGGCCGGATCCACGCCGACGGGCGCGGGTCGAGCGGGTCGTAGTAGCGGTTCGGGTTGAGCCGATCTGCCACGGCGAAGGCGATGACGCCGAGCGCCGGATCGGCCGATCCGGGCGCCGTCCACCGCGTCCCGTCGGCGAGTTCGACGCTCATGCCGAAGGGGTCGCAGTCCACCACCGCGGCGCCGGAACCCGCGCCGACGTGGATGCGGTCGCACGGGACCGTGACTTCCTCGACATCCCGGCCGTCATCGGGGTCCGGGGCGTCGCCGGAGCCTCCCGGACCGCCGTTGCAGGCGAGGGCGCAGGACAGCGAGGAGATCGCATGTCGGAGCGAGCGGTTGGTCGTCATGACGGGCAGGGTATCACAGGGCGGTCGTCGTCCTATATCTCCAGGACGTCCTTCTCCTTGGCGGCGACGATTTCATCCACCTTCTTGACGCCCTGGTCGGTCAGTTCCTGGACCTTCTTGATGGCCTTCTCGGAGTCGTCCTCGGAGATCTCGCCGTCGTCGGCCAGCGAGCGGACCATGTCGTTGGCCTCGCGGCGGTGGCCGCGGACGGAGATTTTCGCCTCCTCGCCGAGCTTCTTGACGACCTTGACCAGGTCGCGGCGGCGCTCTTCGGTCAGCGCGGGGACGTGGATCCGGATGAACTCGCCGTCCACCTGCGGCGTCAGGCCGAGATTCGCCTGGAGGATCGCCTTGGCGACGACCTGTACCTGCGAGCGGTCCCACGGTTTGATGAGGATCGTGCGCGGGTCGGGCGTGGACATGGAGGACATCTGGCTGAGCGGCGTGGCGGAGCCGTAGTAGTCGACGCGGACGCCTTCGACGACCGCGAGGCTCGCGCGGCCGGTGCGCAGCCTGGCGAGTTCCTTGCGGAAGGCGTCGAGCGCCTTCTCGATGTTGGCCTTGAGGTCGTCGATCGTCTCGGTGAGCATCGCGGACATCGATCACCTCCCTTCGCCGTCGGCGTGGACCATCGTTCCCAAGCGCCCGCCCAGGCAGGCCGAGCGGATGCTGCCCGGGACCAGCACGTCGAAGACGATTATCGGCAGGCCGTTCTCCCGGCAGAGCGCGAGGGCGGCGGCGTCCATGACGCCGAGGCCTCGCCGGAGGGCCTCCCCGTGGCTCAGGCTGTCGAAGCGGACCGCGTCGGGGTGCTTCTCGGGGTCCCGGTCGTACACGCCGTCGACCTTGGTGCCTTTCAGGAGGACTCCGGCATCGATCTCGGCGGCCCGCAGGGCGGCCGCGGTGTCGGTCGAGAAGAACGGGCTGCCGGTACCTCCCGCGAAGACCACGATGCGGCCCTTCTCCATGTGCCGGACGGCGCGGCGGCGGATGTACGGCTCGGCGAACGGCCTGACCTCGAATGCGGTCTGCACCCGGGTCGGCACGCCGAGGTGTTCGAGGCGGCTCTGGAGTGCGAGGGCGTTGATGACGGTGGCGAGCATCCCCATGTGGTCGCCGGTCACGCGGTCGATGCCGCCCGCCTCCTGGCGCGCACCGCGGAAGATGTTGCCGCCGCCGACGACGAGGCCGATCTGGACGCCGAGGGCGTGGGCGGAGGCGATCTCGGAGGCGATGGAGGCGACGGCGGCGGGATCGAGACCGAAGCGGGCGCCGCCGGCGAGGATCTCCCCCGACAGCTTGAGGAGCACGCGGCCCCACCGCGGGGAGCTCTCCCGCATCCGGGATCAGGCCTCTCCCATCATCTTCCGCACGTCGGCGGCGATGTCGTGGGAGCGCTTCTCGATCCCCTCGCCCAGTTCCCACCGCACGAAGCGGCGGATCGCGACGTTCTCTCCCAGCTTCGCGACGAGTTCCGCGCGGACCTGCTCGACGGTCTTGTCCTCGTTCTTGACGAACGGCTGGTCAAGCAGGCATCGCTCCTTCTTCCACTTGGCGACCTGGCCGTCCACGATCTTGTCGATGATCTCCGCTTTCTTCCCGGCCGCCTCCTGCTGCGCCCGGAAGATCCCGCGCTGCCGCTCGATCTCCTCGGCGGGGATCTCGGAGGCCGCCACGTACCCGGGGTTCATGGCGGCGACGTGCATCGCCACGTCGTCGACGAAGGCGCGGAAGTCGACGCCGCGGGCCACGAAGTCGGTCTCGCAATTGATCTCGATCAGCACGCCGATGCGACCGCCGGCGTGGACGTACGAGTGGATCGTGCCGTCGGCGGCGATGCGACCGGCCTTCCCGGCCGCCTTGGCGAGGCCCTTCTTCATCAGCGTCTCGATCGCCTTCTCGGCGTCGCCGCCTGCCTCTTCGAGGGCGTTCTTGCAGTCCATCATGCCCGCGCCGGTGCGGTCGCGGAGTTCCTTGGTCATCTGTGGCGTGGCCTTCATGCGCTGCGTCCTCCGCCCGCGCCGCCGGGCGTCTCGGATCGGGGCCGGCGCGGCCCCGACCTGCCGCCGCCCCTGCCGCGGCGCTGCGCGTACTCCACCGCGGGGCCCGCCCCGGTGGACGGCGCGGCGACGAAGTCCTCCTCGCGGTCACGCCGGCCGGCGGTGTACTCGCGGCGGCGCGCCTGGCCTTCCGCGCAGGCATCGGCCATCTTCCCCGCCACGAGCCGGATCGACCGCATGGCGTCGTCGTTGCCCGGGATGATGTAGTCGATCACGTCGGGGTCGCAGTTCGTGTCCGTCAGCGCCACCACCGGGATCCCCAGCCGGCGCGCCTCCCGCACGGCGTTGGCCTCGATCGACGGGTCCACCACGAAGACGGCCCCAGGCAGGCCTTTCATCGCCTTGAGGCCCACCAGGTTCTTCTCCATCCGCTGCCGCTCCTTCTCGATTCGGAGCTGCTCCTTCTTCTTCAGGTCGGCGTAGCCGCCTTCGGCGGTGCGGGTCTCGATCTCCTTGAGCCGATCGAGGGATCGCCTGATCGTCGCGTAGTTGGTCAACGTGCCGCCCAGCCAGCGGGTCGTGACGTAGTGCATCTCCACCCGAATCGCCTCCTCGGCGACGATCTCCTGGGCCTGCTTCTTGGTGCCGACGAACAACACCGAATGGCCGTGCGCGACCACCTCGCTCATGAAGTTGTACGCCTTGCGGAACAGCGGCAGCGTCTGCTGCAGATCGATCACGTGGATGCCGTTCCGCGTGCCGTAGATGTACGGCCGCATCCTCGGGTTCCACAGCGCCGTGCGGTGCCCGAAGTGGACGCCGGCGTCGATCAACTCGCGCATGGAAGCGGGCCCCACCTGACTCATGGGCGCCGCCTCCCCGGCCGACTCCACGGCGCGCGGCGGCGCCTCCGGTACGACATCCTCCTGCATGGCCGGCTCCTTCGCGGTTGAACCCTGCGCCCGCCTTCCGATCCGATCCGCCTTGCCGGGCGGACACCGCGGGACCGGATGGCTCGGGCAGGCGCGGCAGCGACATCCGGCCGACCGGATGCGCGACCCCGCGAGCGCAGGCAGTTTCGGAACGGCGTCCGGAACCGCAGCCTCCGCCGCGTTTCCCGCCGCTCCGGCCGACCCGGTGCACCCTTCCGGTGCGACCGCCTCCCCGCCGGCGAAGCGGGCTTCTACCACACGCCGCCACGGCGGCGCAACAGGCCGCTCCTCCTACCTGCTCTCCAGGCGCCA
Source organism: uncultured delta proteobacterium (assembly GCA_947085355.1). Classification (GTDB taxonomy): domain Bacteria; phylum Myxococcota_A; class Polyangia; order DRWM01; family JAAZOP01; genus CAMTWF01. Next base: position 5,775 of record CAMTWF010000200.1, on the reverse strand, counting down.
ATCCGGCCTTGCGGCCAGCGCCGGGCCGTCGTTCTCGCCGCGGAGGAGCCTCGGCAGGGCGGCCAGGCCGATCATCGCCGCGTTGTCGGTGCACGCCCGCGTGTCCGGCAGGAACAACTCGACCCCGGCGGCGGCGCAGGCGGCGGTCGCCTCCTCCCGGAGCGCGCTGTTGGCCGCGACGCCTCCGCCGAGCGCCAGTCTCGGGACACCCGTCGCGGCGCAGGCGGCGAGCGACTTCCGCAGCAGCGTGTGGATCACCGACCGCTGGAACGCCGCCGCGATCCGCGCCGTTTCCTCCGCGGAAGGCGGCCGCCGCAACGACAGCAGATGCTCGGCCACCGCCGTCTTGAGGCCCGAGAAGGAGAAATCGAGCGTCGACTTGCGGTCCAGGCCGCGCGGGAGGCGCAGGGATCCGGGGTCGACCCCGCGAGCGATGCGGTCGATGGCCGGACCGCCGGGGTATGCCAGGCCCAACAGCCTGGCCACCTTGTCGAACGCCTCGCCGGCCGCATCGTCGCGCGTCGAGCCCAGCGTTTCGTGCCGTTCGGGCCCGTCCACGCGGTACAGGGCGGTGTGGCCGCCGGAAGCTATCAGCGCCACGTACGGGAACGGCGGCGGCGCCGCCGGAGACCGTGGGCCGAGCAGCCGGGCGGAGAGCAGGTGTCCGGCGACGTGGTGAACGCCCACCACCGGCGCGCCGAGCACGTCGGCGATCGCCTTGGCCGCCTGGATCCCGACGAGCAGCGAGCCGACCAGGCCGGGCCCGGCGGTGACGGCGGCCGCGCGGACATCGCCGAGATCCGCGGATGCCTCCGCCAGCGCGCGGCGGATCACCGGCAGGATCGCCGTCAGGTGGCGCCGCGACGCCAGTTCGGGCACGACGCCCCCGTACGGCGAGTGGTCGCGGACCTGGGAGGCGACGACGTCCGACAGGACCTCGACGCGGGGATCGCGCCCCTCGTCGCCCGATCGAGACTCCACCTGGAGCACCGCGGCGGCGGTCTCGTCGCAGGACGTCTCGATCGCAAGCAGCTTCCAGTGCATCGGGGGGAGCCTGGGCATCCGGATCCGGCGGCGCGAAACCGCGCCGAGGACGGCGCAAGGACACGAGCGGCTCTGCCGCGAGTGTCCGTGGGGGTCCGGGGGGCGGTGAGGCGCTCGGCGCCGAACAGCCCCCCGGTGCAGTGGCGTTCACCGTCCGGCGCCGCCGCCTCCCTTCCCCGCAAGGCGGACCACTTCCTTGCGGAACGAATCGAGCCGGATCGGCTTCTCGATGAACCCGACGAAGCCTTCCGCCAGCGCGCGCCGCCTGTCCATCTCGCTGCCGCTGGCCGTGAGCGCCACGATCGGGACGTCGCGCAGCGACGGGATCTCCCGCATCCTGCGGGCCGCCTCGTAGCCGTTCATGCCCGGCAGGCCGAGATCCATCAGCACGATGTCGGGCGTCTGCCGCCGGGCCGCCTCGATCCCGGACGTGGCGTTCGACTCGTGCGCCACCTCGTGCCCGTCGTGGAACAGGATCCTGCGGACGAGCTGCGCGTTCAGCTCGTTGTCCTCGACGTAAAGGACGCGCATGCCGCCTCAGCCGCCCGGCCGCGTCTTGCGCAGCCGGAAGACGCCGTACAGCACGTCCGGATCCGGACCACCGATCAGCCGGACCTCCACCGACCCGTCCACCATCAGCGAGATTACCGCCAGCACGTTGACGCCGGCGTACGGCGCCGGCGCCGAGTCGCTCGCCCGGACGTAGTACAGCACCGACCGCAACCGTCCCTCCGGAAACGTCAGGCCCGACAGCGTGTCGTGCCACAGCGGTTCTATCGGCAGCAGCGGCGCCGCGGAGAAGAGGCCGTCCGTGGTCGTCATCATTCCGGCTTCGCCGGGCACGTTGGACTGGAGCCGCGCGACGTCCAGCGTCAGCCGCATCGTCGTGCCGGGATCGAGGGCCGGGGCCACGGCGCGGCGGAGTTCGTAGGCCGGGACGACCACGCCCTCGTACGACTCGTCCCCGGTCGTCGAGAAGCCCTCCAGGTCGCGGCATGAGACGACCGCGAGCGACGCGAGCGCGGCAGCCGGCACGGCGGCTCTGGTCACGTTGCGGAACACGCGGGCGAATCTAGCACGGGCTTCAGCGGCCGTCGAGGGTGTACGTCCTGGAGGCCGCGGCGGCGTCCGCGGCGGTCCGCGTGTACGTGACCACCGGCACGTCGATCACGACCCGACCGCCGGCCTCGACGCGCCCCTCGCCCACGATCACCTGGAACGTGCCGGCCGACGACCCCGGCACGTAGCCGGGCTTCTTGGTGGACATGATCGTCACCGAGTTCGGGCCGGGGTTGATCCTGTCGGTCACGTCCACGATCACCTGCGTGCCGGCCGAGTCGATCTCCCTGGCGAGCAGCCCGTTGATGTTGACCCGAATCGTCTCGGCGACGGCGGCGCCTCCGCTCCCCTGCGTGATCAGGAAGTAGCGCTTCGTCGGAGCCGGCCCGCTTCGCTGCGGCACCGGGGGAGGCGCCACGACCGCCTGCGCGGGAGCCGCGGGGGCGGCCGGGGGCGCCGGGGCGACCGTGGCCACGGTCGTCGAGGTCGTGGCCGTCAACGGGCGGTTGAACGACGACGGCTCGGTATAGATCACGCGGCCCGAATCGCTGTAGACGGGAGTGGCCGGCGCGGGGGCCGGCGCGGCCGCGCCGCCGCGTCCGGTCCCATCGAGCAACTGGACGCGATAGCCGGGCGCGTCGACATGGACGTTCCCCTGCGCGTCGAACCTGACGGTGACGTTCTCGAAACGCTGGTTCGCGATCCCGGTGACCTCGACGCCGTTGATGAAGACCTTCTCCGCGCGCGCGGCCGGCGCGAACGCGGCCGCGGCGAGCCCGATCAGGAGCGCAACTGTCCGCATCGACATCTCCAACCTCCCGGCAGGCCGGCGTCCCACGCCCCGATGTGCCTCGGCGGCGACGACCGGCGAGCCTAGGGACGGCTACCACCCGCCGGGGATTCATGTCGAGGGCGGCGTGTCTCGACCCAGGACCCCCCCGGACCGGGACCGTTGATTGCGGACGCGCCGGCGCGCTACGATGGCGCGCGACCGTGGAGGCGGGGCGATGGGCGATACGCCCGACCGGAAGAAGATCGGCAAGGTGGCGCTGAAGAAGGTCGTGGCGCAGCCTCGTCCTTCGATCCCGCGAACCGACGTCGATTCGCAGTTCGACCGATCGTTCGATGCGACCTTCGACATTCCGGCGGGGGGGGGCGCTCCGGACGCCACGCCGATTCCGGGTGCGTTTCCGCGGCCGCCGCCGGGGGAACTGGATCTCGACGTGGCCGTGACCGCTCCGGCGCGCGCGTCGAGGCCCTCCGGCCCGCCCGAGCCGAGGGCGGCGTCTGGGGGGCGGCCGCCGTCCTCGGATGCGCCGGCCGCGGCGCTGGCGTCGCTCGCCGCCGAGGCGGGCGTCCCCGGGATCGATCTCGATCGCGTCGCGATCGACCTGGCCGGGCTCGACTTCCTGCCGCGTGAGGTCGCCGAGCGCCACGTGATCGTGCCCGTGGCCATGCGGGACGACCAGATATTCCTGGCGATGGCCGATCCGTCCCAGCAGCGGGTCGTGGACGAGATCGAGTTCGTCACGGGGCGGCAGGTCGTGGCCCTGGTTGCGGCCCCGGCGCAGGTCCGCCGCTTCGCGGATGCCTGCTACAAGGCGAAGGCGGCGGGGGAGAAGGTGCTGCGCGGGGCCGCCGCGGCCGGGGTCGCGCCCGGCGCGATCGAGGGCGCCATGGTCCGTCCGGGGGGCGGGTCCGCGGCGCGCCTGGGTCGCGAATACGCGTCGGGGGCTGCTGTCGGCCCGATAGACCTGACGCTGTCGCCGCTTCCGCCGCCGCCGGCCCCGGTCCCGAAGGCCGACGAGCGCCGGCAGCGGGTGCTGGTGGTCGACGACGAGAACGACATCCGCGGCCTGATCGTGCGGGTCTTGCGGGAGGCCGGCTTCGAGGTCGTCGAGGCGGCCAAGGGGACCGACGCCTTGCGCGCCGTGCAGACGATGATGCCCGACCTGCTGGTGCTGGACGCGATGTTGCCCGAGATCCACGGCTTCGACGTGTGCCGGAGGATCAAGAACTCCGAGCGGTACCGCCACATCCCGGTGATCATGATCAGCGCGGTCTATCGCGGGTGGCGCTTCGCGCACGACTTGAAGAAGTCCTACGGCGTCGACCACTTCATGGAGAAGCCGTTCAAGATCAGCGAACTGCTCGGCAAGGTGAGGCAGCATCTCTCGGGGACGCCCGCGCCGCCGGCCGGGGAGCCGGAGTTGTCGAGCGCCGCGCAGGGCGAACTCGATGCCGGCGTGCGGAAGTACAGGTCGGGCGACATCGACGGGGCGATCGAGCACCTCAAGCGCGGCATCGATATCGACCCGCTGTCGCACCGGCTGCACTACCATCTGGGAGTGCTCTACGGGAAGCAGGGCAGCATCTACTTGGCGATCCACGAGATGGAGAACGCGATCGAGATCGAGCCGTCCGACTTCGCGACGCTCAGGAGCCTGGCGCAGCTCTACGAGCACGCCGGGTTCAAGTTCAAGGCCGTCGAGACGTGGGAACGAGCGATGAGCGCCTGTCCCGACGACGCCGCGCGAGCGTCGATCAAGGAGCATCTGGTCGGTCTGCTCTAGCCGGCGCGTGCGGAAGCAACATGCAGTTCGTTTGCGATCGGTGCAAGACGAAGTACGAGATCGAGCTGGAGCGCATCCGCGGCAAGTCGCTCAAGATCCGCTGCCGTTCGTGCTCCACCATCATAGACATACGCGATCCGGCCCTCGCGGCGGGCCGGCCCGCCGTCGCGTCCCCGCCGAAGCCGCCGGGCAAGGCGCCCGGCAAGGGCAAGGCGGCGGCCGAGCCGGCCGGTGGAACGCTGGCCGATCGTTTCCAGCAGGCGTTCGAGGGCCCCGGCGCCCGGGCGCCCGCGGAGAAGCCCGCGGAGAAGCCCGCGGAGGACGCCACGCACATCGTGATGGCGCCGTCCCTCGCCGGGAATGGCGTCGCCCAGGACGTGGCCCGCAAGTTGGCGCGGTGGCACGTCGCGATCCGCAACCAACCGATGGGACCGATGAACGACGAGGCGATCCGGCGGCACATCGACGACGGCGCCCTCGGCCCCGCGTCCCTGGCGTGGCGCGAGGGTTTCGACGAGTGGCGGCCGCTGCGGACCGTCGAGGAGTTGTCGTACCTCCTCGACGCCGCCGGCCGAGCGGACGCGCCCGCCGCCGGTGCGGCCCGCGAGTCGATCTTCGAACTGCCGCCGATGCGGCCGGGCGTCGGCACTCCCACCATCGCCCCATCGCCGCCTGCGAGCCACGTCTACCTCTTCCACGGCATCGTCGGCGTCATCGCCTTCGCGCTCGGGATGCTCTTCATGTACGTCATCGGCGGCAGGAGGGGCGACGTCGCGCCGGAGTGCCCCGAACCCATGCGGGTCGCGGCCGTGCGTTCCGGGGCGGAGGAAGTCGGCGTCACGAGCAACGGCCTCCCCGTCATCCGCTCCGGGTCGCTCACGATCACGCTCGAGAACCCCACGATCGTGGCGGAGGAGCCCGCATCGGCGCCGGCGCGGAAAGCCGGCGAACGCGGCGGACGCTCCAACGAACGGCCCGGCGGGCGGCCGGGCGTGGGGACCGGGCAGGGCGCCGGCGCGGCGGAACCCGCGACGCCCGCGCCCTACGTGCCCAGCCGCGACCCGGGCCCGGCGGCCGGCGCGATCCGGACCGCGGGGCC
>CAMTWF010000199.1:0-17306 GCA_947085355.1 uncultured delta proteobacterium | reverse complement strand
GCCGAACAGCCCCCCGGTGCAATGGATCGTCCGATGCGGATCCCGACGGCGGCGGGGGGGATCGTGGAGGCGGTTGCGGCCCCCGCCGACTGTCTCGACCTCGATTCGTGGTCGGGAAAACGCATCGCCGTCGTGGCGCCGGCGCTGTCCGGAACGCTCGACGCCGTCGCCCTCGCCTCCCTGCTGCGCGACGCGGCCGGCGCATCGATCGAGTTCTTCCCGGTCGAGACGATTTTCTCCGCGCAAGCGGCCGACGCGGCGCTCACGCCGACCGCCGCCAGCGGGCGGCTCCGATCCGATCCCGAGTTCGCGCTGGAGTTCGAGCGTCGTCTGGTGCGGTCCCTCGCCGGCACGGCGCCGGACGCTGTGCTGCTCCCGCCATGGATGGCGGCGGGCGTTCGCAGCTTGGGCGTGCCCGCCTTCGTGATGCTCGGGATCTGGGGCGGCCCGTCGCGCGGTCGCGATCTCGCCGACGCGCTCGGGGCCGCCCTGCGTTCGTGCGGGGCCGACATTCGATTCCCGGCCGCCGTCGAGGCCGTTCGCCCGGCCGGCGATGGGGCCGGCTGGGTCGTCGCCTGCGGCGGCGGTGACCGTTTCCGGGCCCGGACCGTCGTCGTCGCAACGGGCGGGCCGGTCGGCGGCGGTGTCGCCAAGCACGGACGCATCAGGCTCCGGCCCGACGTCGGTGTGCCGCCCGCGTTTGCCGGAGCGCCGATTCGACAGGACGCCGCGGAGTTTGGACCCGGGCCCGAGAGGTTCCTGCCGCCGGGAATCTTCGACGGCGCGGGGGCGGCGGACGGCGGACGGCAGACGGCGGACGGGGGGCGAGAGGCTATGACCAAGGCCGTGAACGGTTACGCGGTGGGGATCCTCGTGGACGACGGGATGCGGGTCGAGTGCTCGCCGGCGCCTGGATTGCTGGCGGCGGGCGAGATCGCGCTGGCGTGCGCTCGCGGACCCGGCGGCCTCGGCTGGGCGGTCGCATCGGGCTTCGAGGCGGCGCGTTCCGCGCTGGAGCGGCTGTGATGACGGCGCGGCCGCTGCCTGCCGCGTGCGCGCTGGCGCTTGCAGCGGCGGCGCCGTCGCGCGCGGCCGATCTGGAAGTCGATCCCGCGATCGACATCGGCGTCACCGCCGGGTTGGCGGCGGCATGGATCGCGTCCGAGATCCTGAAGCCCTACCTCGCCCCCTCCTCGTGCCGCTGGTGCGAGCCGCCGGGGTTCGAGTGGGACGTTCGGCGGGTGCTGGTCGCGGGCGACACGGCGGCCGCGGCCGCCGCGTCGGACATGCTGGCTTTTGCCCTGATCCCGGCGGTGTCCCTGGGCGTCGGCGCCGCGGCGGCCCGCGACGCAGGCGGCGAGCGGGCCGCGTGGGAGACCGCGCTGCTGGTGTCCGAGTCGGCCGCCGTTGCCGCGGCGCTGAACCAGACGGTCAAGCTCCTGACCGGGCGGCGGCGGCCGTACGTCCACGCCGTGGCGGAGGACGGCGGGGCGGTGGCGCACGACGACCCCGACGGGAACCTGTCGTTCTACTCCGGGCACACGACGCTGGCCTTCTCGCTGGCGGTGTCGAGCGCCACGATCGCGACGATCCGGGGCCGCGACGCGGCGCCGTACCTGTGGGTGACCGGCCTGATCCTGGCGACGGCGACGGGGATTCTGCGGATGGCTGCCGACCGACACTACCTGCTGGACGTGGCGGTGGGGGCGGCCGCGGGGGCGCTGGCGGGCTGGGTTGTCCCATGGCTGCACCTGCATGATTCGTGATAGGGTCGCCCGCATGTGGCGGAGGGGCGCGATGCTGGGTGTCAGGCACGTGGTGTGGGCCGTTCTGCCGGCGTTTGCCGTCGCGGGCGCGGCGGCGGCCGAGGGGTTGCCCGAGAACCCGCTGATCGGGCAAGGGATCGCACTGTACGAGGACATGGAGTACGAGGCGTCGGTCGACGCGCTCCAGCGTGCGCTGGTGCGGGCCGAGAACCTGCCCGAGCAGAAGATCCTCATTTTCAAGTACCTCGCCCTCGACTACCTGGTCCTCGGCCGGGCGGAGGACGCTCGGCAGGCGTTCCGGCAGCTCCTGGCGATCCAGCCGGAGTTCGAGTTGGACGCGACGTTCTCGCCGGCGCACCGCGGCCTGCTCGAGGGCGTGCGCGAGCAGTGGGAGGTGGAGGGGAGGCCCGGGTGGGTTCCGATCGAGGCCCGGTTGCCGGCGGTGACGTTCGAGCACGCGTTGCCGGCATCCGCGGAGCGCGGCAGCGGCCTCGACCTGCGTGTGCGCGCCGTCGACCCCGCCGGACGCGCCGAGCGGCTGGTGCTCGCGTACCGGCCCGGCGGTTCGACCGAGTTCACGCGTCTGGAGTTGCGCCCGCAGCCCGGCGGATTGGCCGGCGCGACGATCCCGGGGGACGCCGTCGAGCCGCCGGTGATCGAGTACTACTTCGAGGCCATCGACGGTGCGGGGCGTCTCGCGGGACGCATGGGCGACGCGGGCGTGCCGTTGCGCGTGCCGGTCCCGGGGGAGGAAGAGGGAATCCTGTCGAAGTGGTGGTTCTGGACGGCGATCGGCGTCGCCGTCGCCGCGTCCGTGGCGATTCCGGTAGCGATCGTCATGACGGGCGACGACGGGGGTTCCGGCGATCCGGCCACCGTGACGTTCGTGCTGTGCGAGCCGGGCGCACCCTGCCCACCATGAGCGAGATCGTCTGGCGGCTGACGATACGGTCGGACGAGCGGTCGGCCGACCTGCTGTCGGGGGCGCTCTACAGGGTCGGCTACGAAGGTCTCGAGATCGTGGAAGACGACGGGCGCGGCGAGTCGCTGTCGTCTCCGTTCACCGGGGGGGACCGCCCGGGGGCAGATCTGCTGTCGATCCGCGCCTACGCCGTCACGAGGTACGGCCTGGAGGAGCTGGCGCGGGTCGTGGCCGAGGTGCCGGGCTGTTCGGTGGCGACGATCGAGGAGATCCAGGTCGAGGACTGGGCCGAGGAGTGGAAGAAGCATTTCAAGCCGCTGCCGGTCGGCAACCGCCTTGTGGTGATCGCGCCGTGGCAGGCGGCATCGAAGCACGGGGACCGCGTGCCGATCGCGATCGAGCCGGGGCGCGCGTTCGGCACCGGCACGCACGCATCGACCCGGCTGGCCCTCGCTGCGATCGAGGAGGCGTTGCCCGACCTTCCCGGCTCCGGTCCCGTCGTGGACCTGGGGTGCGGTTCCGGCATCCTCGCCATCGCCGCCGCCAAGCTCGGCTGCGCGCCGGTCGTGGCGATCGACATCGACCCCGATGCCGTCGAGGTCGCCCGCGAGAACGCGCGCAGGAACGGCGTCCAGGCGCTCGTCAGCTTCGTCGAGGGGGACCACCTCTCCGTACCGGAGGGGACGCGGCTACTCGCGGCCAATCTGTCGGCCCCCGTCCACCGCGCCATCGCCGCCGTCGTGACGCCCAGGATCGCCCCGGGCGGCCGCGCGCTGCTCTCCGGCATCCTCCGGGACGAGGTCGACGGCGTCGCCCGCGCCTGGCCGCAGGGCTGGAGGCACACCCGCAGGGACGAGGAGGAATGGGCGCTGCTGTCGCTGGCGGCCCCCGCGCCGCCGCCGGCCGGACGGTGAGCCCGGCCGCCCGCGCCCGAACCATCGCGCCATGACCGCCATCCGACTCATCGTGGATCCCGCCGCCGTCGACGGCGACCGCGCGACGATCCGCGGCGCCGAGCTGCGCTACCTCGGCCGCGTCCGCCGCGCGCGCCCCGGAGAGATCGTCGAGATCCTGGACGGCACGGGCCGCTTGCTCCGCGGCGTCATGGAGCGCATCGGCCGCTGGGAGGCGACGATCCGGGACGTTCGGGCGGCGGCGGAGCCCCCGCGGGCATCGGTCACGCTCGCGCTGGGCCTCGGTCGCACCGAACCGCTGGACCGGGCCGTCCGCGCGGCATCGGAACTCGGAGCCGACCGGATCGTCGCGCTCCGGACCGACCGCTCGCTGCGCCGGCAGGCCGCCGCGGAGCGCTCGCTGGTCGAGCGTTGGCGCCGGATCGCGCTGGAGGGCCTGCGATCGAGCGGCAACGCCCGACCGGCGCGGATCGACGGCCCGTTCGACCCGGCCGAATGGTTCGACAACCTCGACGCGACCGCGCCGGGCGCCCGGGCGCGGTTGTTGTTCGACGCCGGTGGCGAGCCGGTCCGGGCGGCGATCGCACGGCTTCGGCCGGGCGCGGACGGATGGGTGCTGCTGCTGGGGCCCGAGGGGGGGCTCGACGAGGCCGAGACCGCGGCGGCGCTCTCCCGCCGCTTCACGGCCGTGTCGCTGTGGCGGGGAAACCTCCGCGTCGAGACGGCGGTCACGGCGGCGGTTGTGGTCGTGCGAGCCCTTGCTGATACTCTCGCGGAAGGTTGACCGGCTGGGATCGCCGGCTTCCAGCCGGCTCTTCTTCCCTCGGGCCGGCTGGAAGCCGGCGTTCCCATCGCTTCAGTCCGGCCGAAACGATGGTCAAGACCCAGAACAGAAGCGCGAGGGCCGCGGCGCCGCGGCGGGGCGAGCGCCCGGGGATGGCGCACGAGCACCCGGAGCCGTCGTCGGCCGTGCTCGCGCCGGGCCCGCCATCCACGGGGCGCGGCACGTCGTAGTCCGGCACGTCGAGCGTCCAGCCGTCGCCGGCGTCGGGGGCCGGCTCGGGCCCCGGCTCCGGCTCGGGCTCCGGTTCGGGCTCGGTCACCGTGACCCGGACCTGGAGCTGGTTGTCCGGCGGGCCGCCCTGGTCCGGATCGCCGAACCATGCCGCGCCTTCGTGCACGAGGTTGAAGAACTGCGGGTAGTCACCGGGGGAGAGCGGCGCGCGGACCGTGAACGCGAAGCGTCCCACGTCGCCGGGCGGGATGGACCGCTCGACGGTCGCGGCCCTGTTCGGCGCGAGCCAGTCGGGTCCGGCGAGCGGGCTGGTCATGTCGCGCGGCTGCGTGGTGCCGAGCTTCGTGACGCCCGGCGTCCAGGTCTCGCTGCCGGTGTTCCGCATGTCGATGTAGCCGGCGTGTTCGGCCCCCGGCGCCAAGGGGAACGGGTCGCGCGCCAGTGGGAAGCTCTGGGCGACGAACTGCGCCGCGAACCTCGGCGTCGTCGGCGCGGTCGCCACTTCGCGGATCCGCCCGAGCCTCGCGTGCAGCCAGTCGCCCGGGCACGACGTGGTCTGGTCGGGGTAGTCCCGGTGCCCTCTCACGGTGCTCGTGCCGACCGTGATGCCGTACAGGCCCGCAAGCGTGCCGGCGAGGCGGCCGGCCGAGTCGATCATCTCCGCGGGCGGTACTTGCGGCGGCCAGGAGTCGCAGCCGCTCGAATGAAAACACCCGATGAAGGAGATCCCGATGTTGCCGGAGTTGTGACCGCCGACGTGGGTGCCGAGCAGGTCCACGTCGCGGCCTTCCCATAGCGTGCCGTCAAGCGAGAGGAGGAAATGGTACCCGGTATCGCACCAGCCGCGGGTGTCCATGTGGTACGCCTGGATCCCGCGCAGCCGCGACGGGATGTCGCCCGTAGCCGGCGTGACGGTGTGGTGGATCGCCATCCTGTACTTGGAGGACTCGCGCGTCGTGCATGTCGTGGCGCGGGCGCCCCACGACGACCTCGACCGCACGCCGATCGCGGCCAACTCGGGCCGCAGCGCGGCGCGCCACACGCCGATCGGCAGGAACGGCCCGACCGGAGGCGGCTCGGGGACGAACGCCGACCACGTCATCCCGCGGATCATCCGTGCCCCGCCCGCATCGACTCGGATCCTGGCGCCGTAGGCGTCCATGCCGAGGTCGGCCATCAGGACGACCTGTTCGGCCTCGCGCCACGTGCGGCGGACGGGGACCCACGGTCCCTTCGACCCGTCGCGTCCGATGCCCTGGGCCTCGATCGCGGGAACCTCGGCCTCGCCGGCGACCAGTCCCAGGAGCATGCCGACGCGCGTGGCGCCGTCCGGGGCGTCCAGCACCGGCGAGACCAGCCATTCGCCGTCACGGTCGTACCCGGCGTTCAGGGCCTCGGCGGTCACGTCGACCTCGGGCACCGAGCACGGCGGCGTCGGCAGCAGCGGCGGCGGCTCCGCGGTGCATCCGAGAGCGGCGAACACCAACACGGACGGCGCGATCACCGCTCGCGCCCGACGACCGATGCCGGATCCCGCAATCCGCTGGTCCATCGTTTCCACCTCCAGGGGCGTCCCGCGCGCCGCCCGGAGCAATCATAGCGGTGGTCAGTGGTCAGTTGCCAGCGGTCAGTTGCCAGTGGTCAGTTGCCAGTGGTCAGTTCTTGGGCGCCGATCTGACTCGCCGAACACCGAGCACCGACCACTGACCACTGACCACTGACCACTGACCACTGACCGATGCCTTGTGCCGGGCGCCGGCCTTCCATACGGTATCGGACCGTGCAGGCCGCGGCGTCAAGGACATGGAAGTGGTGGAGTGGCCTTCCCGTCACGACGAAGATCCTCGCCGGCATGGGCGCCGGCGTTCTGGCCGGACTGGCGGCCGGCTCCCGCGCCGAGGCGCTCAGGCCGATAGGGCTCGTGTTCATCCGCCTCATCGGCATGGTGATCCTGCCGCTCGTGTTCGCCTCGCTGGCGCTCGGGATCGCAAGTCTCGGCGACGCCCGCTCGGTGGGCCGGATCGGCGTCAAGACGCTCGCCCTCTACGTCCTGACCACCGTCGCCGCGATCGTCGTGGGCCTCGGCCTCGCGAACGTCGTCCGGCCGGGCGAATGGATCGACCCGGGCGCCCGCGAGCGGCTCCTCGCGTCGGTTGAGTCGCCCATTGATCCGGAGCGGATTGCCGAGTTGAGCGAGCGCACGGGCCTCGGGCGCCTGATCGTGGAGTCGGTTCCGCGCAACGTGTTCGAGTCGATGGCCAAGGGGGAGATGGTGCCGGTGATCGTCTTCGCGCTCTTCTTCGGCGCGGCGATCGCCGCGATCGGGCGCGAGCGCGGCGGCCGGGTGGTCGATCTTCTCTCGTCGGTCAACGACGCCGCCGTATGGATGGTCGGCGCCGTGATGCGCCTGGCCCCTCTCGGCGTGGCGGCGCTCATGGCGTCCGTCGTCGGTCCGATCGGCCTTTCGGTGCTGCAATCCCTGGCGGTCTACGTCGCGGTGGTGCTGGGCGGCCTCCTGGTCCACGTCTTGCTGATCTACTCCGGCCTCGTGTGGTCGCTGGGGCGCATCGGCCCCGTGGCGTTCTTCCGGGCCGTCCGGCCGGCGATGCTGGTGGGATTCTCGACGTCGTCCAGCGCCGTGACGCTGCCCACCACGATGTCCTGCTCCACCGAGCGGCTCGGCGTCGCCCCCGAGGTGGGGTCGTTCACGCTTCCGCTGGGTGCGACGATCAACATGGACGGCACCGCCCTCTACCAGGCCGTGGCGGCCATGTTCGTCGCACAGGTCTACGGAGTGTCGCTTGGCCCGGGCGAACAGGCGACGCTGGTGTTGACCACCACGCTGGCATCGATCGGGACGGCCGCGGTGCCCGGCGCCGGCGTGGTGATGCTCGCAATGATCCTCGGCTCGGTGGGTCTCCCGGCCGAGGGCGTGGGACTGATCCTCGGCGTGGACCGGCTGCTCGATATGTGCCGCACGGCGGTCAACATCGCGGGCGACCTCGCCGTGACCACGGTCATTGCGCGGTCGGAAGGGAAACTCCGGCCGCCGGGCGATCCCGCATGACGATCCTGCACAGGCAGGGGACGACGACAAGGGTCAGGATCATCGAGGCGAGCAGGCCGAAGATGATCACGGATCCCATCGGGCGCCACAGACCGCCGCCCGACAGGGTCAGAGGGATCAAGCCGACGACTGTGGTGATCGTGGTGGCCAGGATCGGCCGGAGGCGCGTCGCGGCGGCCTCGACGATCGCGTCGGACACTCCAAGCCCCTCCCGCCGGCGGATGCCGACGAACTCGACCAGCAGGATCGCGTTGTTGACGACTATCCCGGTCAGCGACGCAAGGCCGAGCATCGACATGAAGCCGATCGGCGATCCGGTGACCCACAGGCCGCCGGCGGCGCCGATCAGGCTGAACGGGATCGTCGTCACGATGACCAGCGACCGGCCGTAGGACCCGAACTGGGCCACGAGGATCAGGAGCACCACCGCCACGGCGACGATCGCGGCGTTCCCCAACCCGCCGAACGCCTCGTCCCGATCCTCGTTCTCCCCGCCGATCTCGATCGTCGTTCCGGACGGCGGCGCGTACGACGCCAGCAGGCTCCCGACCCGGCCCTGCAGCTCGGACGGCAGCAGCGTGTCGGACCACACCTTGACCGACAGCGCGCGCTCCAGGTTCCGCCGCTTGAGCCGCCCGATCTCGAACTCGGGCGCCAGGCGGGCGACCTGGCGGAGCGGGACCTTCCGCGCGACCGGGGAGTCCAGGTACAGGTCCTCCAGGAGCGAGAAGTCGTCGCGGTCGGCCGGCGCGGCCCGGATCGTCACGTCGATCTCCTCCTCGGAGGGCGCCCCGGTCCGCGGCCCCGCGACGCTCTCGGTCATCCTCGTCACGACGATCCCCTCGACCGCCGCGCGGATCGTCGCGGCGACCTGGAGATGCGTCAGCCCGGCGCGCCCCAGTTGAGTGTCGTCCACGACGGCGCGGACCTGGTGCAGGTCCTGCCCCCAGTCGTCGACGGCGCGGTCGATCGCGGGATCGGCGCGCAACAGACGCCGCAGCCGGCCGCTCGCCTCCCGCAACGCCCGCACGTCGTCGCCCCGCACGCGGATGACCACCGGCGCGCCTACCGGAGGGCCCTGCTCCAGCTCCATGGCGGCGACGGTCGTGTCGGGGAAACGAATCGGGTCCCGGTTCAGCCGTGCGACGAGATCCCGGACCTCCAGCGGGTCGCTCCCAGGCCGCACCCGGACGTGGATCTGCGCGTAGGCCGGGTCGTTCGCCGCCGGGAAGACGTTGTAGTAGAAGCGCGGCAGGCCGCGCCCTATCGCGCTCGTGACCCCGGCGACCAACGGCTCGCGCCGGAGCTTCTCCTCCACGGCCCGCACGACCCGCTCGGTGCGATCCACCGTGGCGCCGTCGGGGCCGTCGACCTCCACGTAGAACTCCTGCATCTCCGCCTTCGGGAAGAACTCGACGCCGAAGGTCCCGGCGAGGGCGGCGGCGCCGGCCAGGCAGGCCGCGGCGCCGGCGACGACGATCCAGCGCCACCGCAGCAGGAAGCCGGCGACCCGGCGGTAGCCGCGGGCCATCACGTCCGCCGCCCGACCGGCGGGACCGCCGCCGCCGCCGCCGAGGCGTGCGGCTACGAGCGGGGATCCGAAGACGGCGAAGAAGTACGAGACGGCGAGCGCGGCGCACACGACCATCGGCAGCGAGGCGACGAACCGGCCGGCGAGGCCCTGCATCAGCATCAGCGGTATGAACGCCGCCACCGTCGTCAGCGTGGACGACAGCATGGCGCGGTTGACCTCGGCCGCGCCGTCTATCGCCGCGGTCACGCGGTCCTTGCCGGCCCGCACGTGGGCGGCGACGTTGTCGGCGACGACGATCGCGTTGTCGACGAGCATCCCGAGCGCGATGACGAGCGCCGCGAGGGATACCTGGTGGACCTCGATGTCGAACAGCCGCATCAGCGCGAATGCGCCGAGGACGGAGAACGGCATGGCGATCGAGATCAGCAGCGTGTTGCGGAGGCCGAAAAAGAGGAACGAGACGGCGATCACGCAGAGCAGCCCCTGCCACAGGTTGTCGACGAACATGCCGACCCGCCGCTCGACACGCTCGGCCTGGTCCGTCACCACCGACAGCGCGAGGCCGGCCGGCATGGCGGCCGCCCGCACCGCCGCCATGCTTCGCAGGCGCGAGCCCAGCTCGACCAGATCGGCCGCGCCCTGCGGGTAGACCGCCACGAGCATCGCGGGCGATCCGTCCCGGTACACCCGCTCCTCGGCGTCCTTCCACCGCCGCTCGACGCGGGCGATGTCGCGGATGCGGACCGGCGTGCCGGTCTCCGTGACGTCGACGACGGTCCGGGCGATGTCGTCCTGGGTTTCCAACGTCCCGGTCGTCTCGATGAACACCGTCCCGCCGCCGCGCTCGACGGCCCCGGGCGGGATCCGGGCGTTGCGGGCGGCCAGCGCCTGGCCGATCCGCTCGAGCGTCACCCGCCTGTTCGCCATCTCCTCGATGTCGAGGTCGACCGCGATCTCCTCCTCGCGGTCCCCCTGCACCTCGGCCCGGCTGACCCCGGGCATCGCCTCGATCCGCCGCTCGATCTCCGTCGCCTCGTCCCGCAGCCGCCGCTCGGCATCCGCCCACGTCAGCCCCGGGGCCGACACCGCGAGCGTCACGATCGCCACGTCGTAGTACGCCTTCGTGTCGATCAGCGGCTCGCGCACGCCCTCGGGAAGCTGCGGCCGCACCGCTGCCACCCGCTCGCGCAGGTCCCTCCAGTGCGCGTCGACGTCCACGTCGTTCTCCAGCCGCAGGAAGACGATCGAGACGTTCGCGCGGGACGTCGACTCGATCCACCGGACGTCGCCGATCTCCCGCACCGCGCGCTCGACCTTCCGCGTCACAAGCCGCTCGACGCGCTCGGCGCCGGCGCCCGGGAAGATCGTGATGACCGAGGCATACGGCGGCGTGATCTCGGGATCCTCGAGCCTCTGGAGCGTCAGGTAGCCGATGGTTCCGGCGACGGCGACGCCGAGGAACGCGACCACGGTGAGGCGCCAGTTGTGTACGGCGGCCGCGATGACCCGACGGATCACAGAGGAGCGACCTCGACGACGGCCGCGGATTCGACGCCGGCGTCGAGCAGCGCGTGCCGGCCCTCGATGACGACGAGCAGCGGACCCGGGAAGGACGCCCTCACCGACGCTACATGCCGACGGCCACCCGCACCGCGGCCAGCAGGTCGGTGGCGCAAGCGACCATCCGTTGCAGGTCGGCGTCGGCCTGCGGATCCGGAAAGCCCGGATACCGGCCGGCGGTAGCGTACACCGTCCAGCCCCGCAGTTCCTCTGCGGACAGCCCGAACGGTCCGGCGTCGGCACCTAGCCGACGGTGGAGATCCACGAGGTCGTGCGTGCGCGGCACGGCCCGGCCGAGGTGCACCAGCATCGCCTTGAGCAGCTTCTCCATGGCCTGCTGGCACAGGTAGCAGCCCACGGTGGACGGACCGTGGCCGCGCGCGATCAGGTTTGCCGCCAGCAGGTCGTCCGATCCCTTGGCGACCCACGCCTGCACCTCGTCGCCCGCCGCGTTGCTAGCCATGCAGCGCGATCCCCTCACCGTCCGCCGCAGCCGCCACGCTAGAACGCCACCGCCGGAAGCGCTCGTACTCCGCGGGCGTGTACACCACGAGGTCAAGCGGGGTGTCGAGGTCGGCCAGGTGCATTCCCACAGTTCGAGTGCGTTCGGCCAGCGTTCCCTCCACCTCGGCGACGACGAGCAAGTCCAAGTCGCTGTCTTCACGAGCGTCGCCGCGCGCCCGCGACCCGAACACCACAACTTTGCGCACGCCGGGCACGCCCGCCAGGCGGCGCCGAATCGCCTCGAACAATTCGGTCCCCTGCATCCGCACGCTCCGAGCATAGGGTCACCCGAGGCACGCGCGCAAGCAGGCCTGGCCGGTCGGCTCTTCCGTGTTTTCCCGCAGATCTGCGGCCGGGCGGTCCCCCCCGGTGAACGGATCACGGAGGAGCAACCTCGACGACTGCCGCGGATTCGACGCCGGCGTCGAGCAGCGCGTGCCGGCCCTCGATGACGACGAGCAGCGGACCCGGGAAGGACGCCCTCACCCGCGCGACGCCGTCCCGGCCAAGCTCGGCGATCTCGACCGGCACCGGCCGGACCGACGTGCGCGCGGCGTCGGCCGGGGCGAAGACGTGCGGGGCGCCGCCGGACGCCACGACGGCATCGAGCGGCAACTCGTACAGCCGCTCGCCCGGCGCCGCGTCGCCGTGCCGCAGGGGGAGCCTGACGGTGGCCCGCATCCCCGAGCGGAAGGTGCCGTCGGCGTTGACGACCTCGACCTTGAGCGGGAACGTCCCGGTCTGCACGTCGCCGGCCCAGGCGAGCGCCCGCAGCGTCCCGTCGATCTCGACTCCTCGTGCATCGTGCACGGTGACGGTCACCGGCCGGGACCGATCGACCCGGGCCAGCACCCGGCCCGGCACGCTCGCCACGGCGTCCAGCACGTCGTTGCGCTCGACGACGCACACCGGCATCCCCTGCCCGACGAGCTGCCCGGCGGAGGCCATCCTCTTCACGACGAGCCCCTCGAACGCCGCCGGCAGCACGGTGTCGGCCAGAGCGGCCTCGGCCTGTTCGACCAGCACGCGCGCCTGCACCACGGCCGCATCGGCCTCGCCGGCCTGGGCCGTGATGTCGTCGAGCTGCGTCTCGAGCCCGCGCAGGTCGCGCTCGGAAATCGCGCCGGCCTCCGCCACGACCCGGCCGCGGTCCAGCTCTCGCGCGGCGTGCGGAATCCCGACGCCGCGCGCCCGGCGCAGCGCAGCCTCGGCGCGGGCGAGCGTCGCCTTCGCGCCGCGCAGCGCAATCTCGTAGTCGCGCTTCTCCAGCACCGCCACGGGGGCCGCGGGATCGGGCCGCACGACCGAGCCTTCCTCGCAGGCGAGCGATGCAATGCGGCCCGCGACCTTGAACGCCAGCGGCACTCGGGAGGGCGAGTCGAGGACGGCCTCCAGATCGATCCAGTCCTCGCCGCCGACGAGCTCCCGCACCACGGCCCACCTGACGGGGAACGCCGGGTTGCGGACCACGTGCGGATCGACGTCCCGTGCGGCGCCGCGCGACGACGATGTCGTGCAGGAACACAACGCGAAGCCGGCGACCGCCAGCGCCCCCACGGCCGTGCCCCGTCCCATATCGCCGGCAGCCTAGCAGCACGGCGAGTCCTGGTCGATTGGGCGGAAGAGGCGGGGGGCATCCGCGATTTGCAGTGGCGGCAAGGACGAGCCGAATTCCTTGACATGCAGGCGAGCCGGTCGTATACGGGCGCCCGCATGTCGGTCGGACTCCCGGCAGATGGGAGACACGTGCGGCGCCCTGCGTCCGGGCCGGCGGCGGGCGTTTCTTCCGCGGTGAGGTGGTCATGATGGATCCTCGGCGAGTGCTGGTGGCGTTGGCCTTGGCGCTGGGCGTGGCGGGTACGGGGTGCAGCCTGCTGCTGTTCAAGGACGAGCCGACCCCGGCCGACACCGAGGGGGGAGCGGACGAGGGCATGGACGCAGATGCAGATGCAGATGCAGACGTGGACGTGGACGTGGACGTGGACGGCGACGCCGATGCCGATGCCGATGCGGATGTTGCTCCGCCTCCGAGGCACACGGGGTTCAGCTTGACGGCGGGCGGCGGACGGGCGGCTTCGCCCAACTACCAGATGACGTTGAGCATTGGAGCGCCGCAGCCGATGGGCGCGGCCGAGAGCGATTCGCATCGGGCAAGGGTAGGCCCGGGCGCCGCCGTGAACCGGTAGGTCCGGTAGGTAGGGAAGGAGAACTACGATGCGGAAGATCCTGGTTGCGATTCCTGTTTGCCTGCTCTTCGCGGCGCCGGCGATGGCCGATGCCCCCGCGATCCTGCCGCTGCAGGGCACCCTGGCCGACTCGACCGGCACGCCGGTCGATGGCGACACGGTGATCGTGTTCGCCTTGTACACCGCCGACATCGGCGGCGCGGAGCTGTGGAGCGAGACGCAGACGGTGACGGTGGACCAGGGCTTCTTCACCGCGTTCCTCGGCGACTACAGCGCGCTCGACCTGGCGCTGTTCCGCGACAACGGAAGCGTGTGGCTCGGCGTCAGGGTCGGCGCCGACCCCGAGATGCCGCGGTTCCAGGTCGCGACGACGGGCTTCGCGGCCTTCGCGCAATACGCCGGCGACGCCGCAACCCTCGGCGGGCGCCCGGCGGCGCAGTACCTGACGTCCAGCAGCCCGGTCGCCTGGTCGAGCCTGACCGGGGTTCCGGCGGACATTGCCGACGACGACCAGGACACGACGTACTCGGCGGGCACGGGCCTCACGCTGACCGGCACCACCTTCAGCCTGGATCCGACCGGGTTGCAGAACCGCGTCACCGGCGCCTGCGCGGCCGGCAACTCGATCCGCGTGATCAACGCCGACGGCACGGTGACCTGCGAGGCCGACGACGACACGACCTACACGGCGGGCTCCGGCCTGACGCTTGCCGGCACCACCTTCAGCCTGAATCCGACCGGGTTGCAGAACCGCGTCACCGGCGCCTGCGCGGCCGGCAACTCGATCCGCGTGATCAACGCCGACGGCACGGTGATCTGCGAGGCGGCGGGGGCCGGCACGGTGACGAGCGTCGGCCTGGCGATGCCCGCTCAGTTCACGATCTCCGGATCCCCAGTGACCGCCGGCGGGACGCTGACCGCCGCATGGGCCGGCCAAGCGGCCAACACCGTCCTCGCGGCGCCGAGCGGGGCGGTTGGAGTTCCCAGTTTCAGGACACTGGTCGCCGCCGACATCCCCAGCCATGCGCATTCGAGCCTGACCCAGGGCTCCGGGATCGCGGCGTTCACCTACAACGGCAGCGCGGCCGCCACCGTGGGACTCACCAACACCGGCGTGACGGCGGGGTCGTACACCAGCGCGAACATCACGGTCGACGCCCAGGGCCGTATCACCGCCGCCAGCAGCGGCTCCGCCGGGGCGCCGGTGGGCGCGGCCTTCTTGACGATCGGCAACGATGCCACACTGACGGCGGAACGGGGGATCTCGATAACAGGGGGACTGGCGCAAACCGATGGCGGCCCGAATGGCCTCTTCAGCATTTTCATCGCGACCGGCGGCGTCACGTCGACCCACATCTTGGACGGCACCGTCACCTCCACGGACATCATGGACGGCACGATCAACTTCGCCGACTGGGCGCCGAGTGGTTGCTCGCCCGGTCAGATCCCCAGGTACACCGCCGCCGGGTGGGGCTGCGTCGCCGACAGCACGGGGACCGTCACCTCCGTCGCAACCGGCTCCGGCCTGACCGGGGGGCCCATCACCACCACCGGCACGGTCAGCATCGCCACCGGCGGCGTCACATCGACCCACATCTTGGACGGCACGATCACCTCCGCGGACATCGGCGCCGATCAGGTGAACGCCGATCACCTGACACTCCCGGTGGGATCCGGGAGTAGCAGCGCCCTAGCCCTCCCTGCCGGTACGACGTATCTCTATCCCGTCGCCGGCATAACCCCTAGTTCCGACATGAGGTGCCTCGTGACGGCCACCATGTACGCCTACGACATCCTCGCCACGTCGACGTATTACAGCACGTACGTCCGCACGGCGAGAAGGAACGTCACTTTGGGGACAGATGCGGAGGATGGCAACCTGGGGCCGTACATCCTCCCAGTCTCGGGCAGCAGTCGCAGCACATCCGCCACCGTTAGCTGGATTTGGTCGATCACCCGTTCATCGACGTGGCAGTTCGGGTGCGCGTTCCTGGGCGTCGGCGGCGACTGGGCCAGCGTAGCTGATGCTAGCTGCCGAGTCACCTACGTGTGCTTCTAGCCGGTCCCTGGGGCCGGCGTCGGCGTCGCATCAGCCCGACACGGGCCCTACGGCGCCTCGAACCCCACGACGCTTTCGATCAGCGACGGCCCGTTCGCGTCCTCGCCGCCCGGATCCCGCGCGGCGCCCCAGATCGCCAGGAGGACGCCTCCGATGGCGAGCCCCACCCCGCCGAATGCGAGGTTCCAGTCGGCCCGGCCGTGGCCGACGTTGACGGCGACATCGTAGGAGACCATGGCCGCCGCGGCTATCACGGCGGCGAGGCCGACCGCGTAGAGGACGACGCCGAGCACGTCCGGGCCGCTCCGGGCGGCCTCGATGCGCAGCGAGCTGCCTGCATCGAGAACGCGATCCAGCGTCCGCGGGGCCGCCGGGGGCATGTCGAGCGTGAACCGCCGCGGGCCGGGGGCGAGCAGCATGCTGCACGGAAGGGGGCAGAAGTGCCCGGTGTCCACCTCGACGGTCGCGCCGGGCACGTCGATCCTCAGGTCCAACTCGGCCCAGGCCGACAGCGCCCGGTCCGCTGCACCCGCCGGCGGCGCCGCCGCCAGCATCGCAAGCAGCGCGGATGCGGCCGGCAACCGGGGGCGGCGCGTCATCGGTTCATCGAGCGGACGATCCGCCAGGCCACGTAGCCGACGATCAGGAACGCGACCGCCGTCACCGCGGCCCGCAGGACGTCGAAGAGCACGTACGCGCCCACGACGACCAGCGCCAGGGCCACCGCGGCCGAGACGATACGCACGAGCAACCTGCCGGTGGCGCGCACCATGACCCGCCATATAGCGCAACCGGCGGCCACGGGCCAGCGTGAACGGCTAGTCAGTCGTCGAAGTGGAAGCGCGGGCGGAGTTCGTCCGGGCTGATGAATCGGCACGCCTGGCGGAAGATAGCGGTGAGGGTGCCCTTGTCGAGTTCGGCATGTGCTGGGACGACGAGGGTCTGCTTGCCGCCGGTGGGGGAGAAGCGACGGAGCTTGATGTGGCTGCCACGCTGACTGTGGATGGAGAAGCCGAACGACTGGAAGATGGAGAGGAGTTCGTGGAAGGAGAGGGGGCGGAGGCGGCCCATCAGGCGGCGGCGCCGAGTTCGAGAGTGGCCAGAACGATGGGCGAGCCGGCGAGGCCGTGCTCGGCGGGATTTTCGTCCTGGAGGAAGAGGGCGACGGCTTCGGAGATATTCAAAGCAAGCTGGTCGAGGGTGGGGGCCTGGGTGACGATGGGGAGATCGAGACAATCGGCGACGTATTGGGTTTCCCCGCGGCGGATGGAAAACTGGATGGTGCGTTTCATAGGCACGGCTCCATGCGAGACGTTGAGCGGCGGTCCCGCAATTCAAGGATAGAACATGTCGAACCAGAATACGAGGGCTGCGGCGAGTCAAGAGGCGTTGCCGGTGCAGCCGGTGGAGCGGCCGATCCTCTGCAATCCCTATGAAGAGCTGGGCGACCATCTACTACCCCCGAACTTCGTCGCACGGCGCGACCATATTGGTCACCGCAGAGCACGCAGGGAACACAGAGACCATTCTCTGCGCCCTCTGCGGTCTCTGCGGTGATTCATCGTTTGGTTGCGGCGCCGCCGCGCTATGAAGTCACGGCCGGGGCTACGGCGCGGAGCGTCCCGGGGCGGGCGCGGGGTGGTCGGTGATGTAGCCCAACGCCCGGAGGCGTTCCTCGTCCGTGACGGCGTCGACGCGCTGCTCGGGCAGCGCCGCGAGCCGCGCCGCCTCGGCCGGCTGCGCCACCCGCGCCCGTCCCTCGGCCGCCTGCGGCGCGCG
>CAMTWF010000198.1:0-3399 GCA_947085355.1 uncultured delta proteobacterium | reverse complement strand
CGTCGTGACTGGAGTTCAGACGTGTGCTCTTCCGATCTCGTCGCGGTCGTCCGCGCCGGCGGAGAGCGCGTCGCCGCGCCGGCGGCCGACGCCGCGCCGCAGTCCGTGGCCGCGTCACCGGACGGACGCATCGTCGCGGTCGGCCTGACCGACGGGACGATCCTCCTGGTCGACGCCGCCGACGGCCGGGAGGTCTCGCGTCTGCACGGCGGCGCCGACGCCGTCACGGCGCTCGCCTACGCGCCGGACGGCATGCTCGCATGGGCGAACCTGGACGGAACGGTCCGTACCGCCCGGCGCGAACCGGAGGAGTCCGCGGTGGTTGCCCTGCACGGCCACGCCGCCCCGGTGACGGCGCTGGCCGTTTCGCCCGACGGCGCCCGGATCGCATCGGGAGATGCCGACGGCATCGTGCTGCTCTGGAACACGGACCGACGGTCCGGCCCCGCCGCGACGATTGAAGGACACGTCGCGGCCGTGCTCTCGGTGGCGTTCTCCGACGACGGCGGGGCGCTCTGGACCACCGGCCTGGACCGGATCGTGCGCAAGTGGCGTCTGCCGGCGGGGCGGGCCGAATGGCGGCGCGTGACCGAGTTGCCGGTCGCGGGGACGCGGGTTGCGGCGCTGCCGGACGGCGGGGCTGTCGTGGGGACGGGGGACGGCGCCGTGCACGTCGTCGCGCCGGACGGGTCGAGGGAGACGCCGTGCGGGCGGCGGGGCGGCGGGCCGGTGGTCTCGCTGTCGAGGGCGGCGGTCCGTGGCGGGGAAGCGATGGCGGTGGGACTTGCAAGTTCGGTCGTGGATGTCCTGCGGCTGCCGTTGGCCCGCGCCGGCGGGCCGGGCGCCGGGCCGTGCGCGGCGGGGACAACGGCGGTGGACATCGGCGATGCGCTGCGCGCGTTTGCCGTTGCGCCGGACGGAGGCGCGGCGTACGCGGCGGGGCGCTGGGTGACCGCCGTCGGGCTCGACGGGAGCGGTCCGCGCTGGCGGCTGTTCGTCGGCCCGGGCGGTTCGGTGGCGGTGCTGCCCGACGGGCGGCACGTGTGCGCCGGATCGTGCGACGATCTGGTGGGCTTCTCCGAGGGCGCCGTCCTGCTGCGTGCGAGCGACCCGGCGGTCGCGGCCCTGCGGCTGGATTCCGGCCGCGGGCCGGGACCACGGTAGGCGGGAGGGGAGTCGTGGGACGCGGCATGGAGAATCGCGGGGGCTGGTGGATCTGGCTGTTTCCGCCGGGCGTGCTGGGCGGGGCGGCCGCGCTGGTGTTCGGGGCGACCTTCACGGCGGACGCGCTGCGCTCCGGGGCCGACCCGGGGAGTGTCTTCCTCGCGGCGGATCCGGAGATGGCGTGGAACACGCTGGGCAACCTCGCCCAGGTCGTGGCCGCGATCCTCGGCATCGCGATCACGGTCGTGTCCATCGTCGTGCAGCTTGCGGCCAACCGGTACACGCCTCGGATCGCGGACCTGTTCATCCGGGCCCCGGCGAACTTCGCGGTGATGGGCTTCTTCCTGGTGTCGTGCCTCGTCTGCGTCTGGGTGTCGGTGGTGGTGCGGGCCGACTTCGTCCCGCAGATCGGCATAGCGGCGACGGTGGCGCTGTTGTCGGCCTCGCTGCTCCTGCTCATCCCGTACTTCGCCTACGTCTTCCGGTTCCTCTCGCCGCGGCAGATCCTGCGACGTCTCGGACGCGAGGCGGCCGGCGCGATGGCGTGCGCCGCGCGCGGCGGCGACGCCGAGCGGGCCAAGGAGCGGATGGTGGAGGAGGTCGAGCAGATCTCCGACGTGGCGCTCAATGGGGTGGCCAACCGCGAGAAGGGGATCGCCATGGACGCCCTGCGGACCCTGGCGGAGGTCCTCGATGCCTGCGTCGCCGGCAAGGCCGGGCTGCCCGCCCTCTGGTTCTCCGTCACCGCCGGCTTGGCCGCCAATCCGGACTTCGCGTCCATGTCGCCCGAGGTGCTGCGGGACATCGAAACCAGGCGGCTCTGGATGGAAATGAAGATCCTGCGCCAGTTCCAGACGATCTTCTCCGAGGCGCTCGGGCGCCAGCGCGAGATCGCCTGCATGGTGGCGATCCACACGCGCGCGGCGGGCGAGCGCGCGCTGCGGTCCGGCGACGCCGATGCGCTCGACCTGGTCGTGAAGTTCATGAACACCTACCTGCGGGCCACGATCAACGGCCGCGACGTGCGGACCGGGTACAACCTGCTCAACGAGTACCGCCGCCTGGCCGAGGCCGCGATCCGCTCGGGCGACTCCGCCGCCGCCGTCCGGATCGCCCGCCACTTCGCCTACTACGGTCAGCTCGCGTTCGCCTCCGGCCTCCCCTTCCTCCTCGAAACGGCCGCCTACGACCTGTGCGCGATCAACGAGGCCGCCGCCGATTCCGACTGTCCGCCGGGCGACCGCGACATGCTCCTGGACGTGCTGCTCGGCGTGGACAAGGAGTCCGAGACGCCGCACGAACACGAGGCATCCCTGCGGGGCGTGCGCAAGGCCCAGGTCCGGCTCGCCGCCGCGTACCTCGCCCGCGGGCAGGAGGCGCAGGCGCGCAGGATCCACGCCGACATGGAGCGGGAGGCCGTGCACCGGCTGCGCTCGATCAGGGAGGAACTGCGGGCGGTCCCGTCGAGGTACTTCTGGGAAATCACCGATCGCGGCACCAATATGGACTATATTGTCCCGGAACACCGGCCCCACCTGGAGACGTTCTTCGGGTGGTTCGGCGATCGGCTGGAGAGGGAAGAAAGATGATCCGACTCACGATCACGGAACGCGGCGGCGCCCCGAAGTCGTACACCTTCCCGAAGGACGACATCACGATCGGGCGGGCCCAGAACAACGACATCATCCTGCCGCGCAACAACATCTCCAAGAAGCACACGCGGGTCTTCCGCAGCAAGGGCGCCCTGCTGGTCCGGGACATGGACTCCACCAACGGGACGTTCCTCAACGGACGCCGGATCCGCGGCGACGAGACGCTCCAGCCCGGCGACCGCATCTTCCTGGCCGACTTCGTGCTGATCATCGAGGGCGACGAGAGCGCGCAGACGCCCGCGCCCCCCGAGGCGAGGAAGACCGCAGGGCCGCCGCCGCTGCCCGACGAAGGTGGGCTCGACTTCCCGTCGACGGCGTCGGCCGAGGTCGACGAGGTGTCCGCCCTGCCGCTCGACCCCTCCGATCTCGAGCCCGCTTCCGCCGGGCCGTTCGGGGCCGGGGCGGCGCCGGCGCGGGCTCGAACGAAGCCGTTCGCCGCACCCGTCGTGGATCGCGAGCCGGAGCCCGAGCCCGAGCCCGAGCCGGAGCCGGAGCCGGAGCCGGAGCCGGAGCCGGAGCCTACTCCGGCGCGCCGCCGGGCGGCGCGCCCCGCGCCTTCCCCAGAGCCCGAGGCGCCGCGGCG
>CAMTWF010000197.1:0-3608 GCA_947085355.1 uncultured delta proteobacterium | reverse complement strand
GTGGACGTGGACGTGATCGACGGCAAGGTATAGCCAGGGAGTCGTCCACGTCCACGTCCACGTCCACGTCCACGAGGGACAACCGCCACCACTTCTTGAGAAGCTACGAGTAGGGGCAGGCAACTCCCCAAAAGAATCCCGCCATCGTGGATGCACCCTCGCCCGATGCGCTCTGGCGTTCGGATCGGCTCTGCGATAGCCTGCGGGGCATGAAGAACGCGATCGGAGCGCACTTTCTCATGGCGATCGTCGCCGTCTGGGCTGCCGGGGGATGCCGCAAGAAGGAGGGCGGGGACCCGCGGTGCCGGATCTTCGAGCAGGATCCGGCGGGCGCGGAGCAGGGAACGCTGGCCGAACTCGAGGCGGCGTACCGGAACGTCGAGATGATCTCCGAGTGCGCCCGCGCGGCGGGGATGACCGTGGAGGAGTGGAACCGGCGGTACAAGGTGGCCGAGCGCGCCAGGTGGATCTCCGACAAGCTGGGCGCCGCCGGCCGCACGATCCTGGACGAGGCGCGCGGCACGATCCGGCAGGTGGAGGAGAGCGCGACCAGGGCGCTCGAACAGGGAATGCAGCGCGCCGACGAGGCCCTGAAAGCGATCGACGAATCCGCGGGAAGACGGCAGGGCGACCGCTGACTGCTGACCACTGACCACTGACCACTGACTACTGACCACCGACCACCGACCATGGAAGACAACGCGTTCATCCGGGCGGTCTCCGGCGGCGGGTATGCGTGGGCGTACCTGCTGGCGTTCGGCTACGGCGTGCTGACGAGCCTGACGCCGTGCGTGTATCCGATGATCGGCATCACGGTGTCGATCTTCGGGGCCAGGAAGGTGGAGCGGCGGCTCGACGGGTTCCTGCTGTCCGGCGCGTTCGTGCTGGGCATCGCCGCCACGTTCTCGGTTCTCGGCCTCGTCGCCGGTCTGGGGGGCATGGTCTTCGGCGGGCTGCTGGCGAACCGCTGGGTCGTGATCGGCCTCGCCGCGATGCTCGCGGCGCCGGCGTTGTCGATGTTCGGGGCGTACGAGATCCGCCTCCCCGCGTCGTGGCAGACGCGGCTGGCCGGCGTGGGCGGCGGAGGGGGGCGCCTGGGGGCCTTCGCGATGGGGCTCGTCGGCGGCATCATCGCCGCGCCCTGCACCGGGCCCTTCCTGCTCGGGATCCTGGCGTACATCGGCGCCGCCGGCTCGCCGGCGCTCGGCGTCACCTTCCTCTTCGTCTACGCGCTCGGCATCGGCCTCCTGTTCCTCGTGGTCGGCACGTTCGCCGTGTCTCTCCCGAAGAGCGGCCCGTGGATGGATGCGGTCAAGACGTTCCTCGGGTGCGTCCTGCTGGCCACTGCCGCATGGTTCCTCGTCATCCCGTTCCCGGCGATCGGTTCGGTGTTCCGGTCCGGCCTGCCGTGGCTCGTGGCGGCGGCGGCGCTCGCGGCGGCCGGAGCGGTCTTCGGCGCGATGCGGTCTCCGTTCCGCGGAGGAGGCGCGGCTTTGGCCGTTCGCAAGGCGGCCGGGATCGCGGCGATGTCCGCGGGGCTGTTCGGCTTCGCCTCGTCGCTGTCCTGGGCCGAGCCGCTCGACTGGATCGACGGCATTCCGGCGGCGGAGGCGAGGGCCCGGGCGGAGAGGCGCGCGTTGCTGGTCGACTTCACGGCGCGCTGGTGCTCGCACTGCAAGGAGATCGAACGCGACATCCTGGCCGACCGCGAGGTGCGGCGGGCGATGAAGGACGTCCTGGCGGCGCGCGTCGACCTTTCCACCGATGCCGAGGCCGCCGAGGGCGGCGAGTTCCGGATCCACGGCCGGACGATGACGCTGCGCGGCCTTCCGCGCGTGCTGCTGTTCGACCCGTCCGGCGAGTTGGTGCGGGACTGGGGCGGCGCAGATCCGCACCTGGACACGCCGGCCCGCCTCATCGAGGCGCTGCGTTCCATCCGTTCCCGCTCCGACAGGCAGGGGAACGGGAACAGGAGCGGGAGCGGAGGGACCCTCCCGTGAACGGCCGGGAGGCGACTTGGCCGGCGGGATGCGTGTTCGCAGCGTCGGATCGGTCCGTTCCTCCGGCGGAGTGAGCCTTTCGGACGCCGGATCGGGCCGTCGGCGGACCGGGCCGTTCGGGCGCCGATCGTGCGCATTCCGCACGTGGAGTAGGCTGATCCGTCGATCAAAACGGAGAATCGGCCTCGAAACGGCCTGCACGCGCCTCCGTGCGCAGGCGCCACGGCGCCGGCAGGGGTGCATTCGTGATTTGTGGGGGGCCAGCGTAGCCGTTCACGGCCCCGCCGTCATCGTTTCGGTTTCCCATGAGTTCAGATGTTGAGCGATGATATTCTTATATCGAGAGACACAATTCATATTATCATCGATGAGCACATCATTTCCATTGCATGTATTCTGTTTTCGTTTGCTGGAACTCTTATTCCGGTCGATTCATATCAGAATTACATCGATACAATTGTGAATTCCTGTACGTGTATTCTTATTCCTATTGCTTATGTTGTTGTCGGATACGCTTGAAATCACAATTACATCGATAGATCCATGAGCGTCGTCGATGGATCCATGAGCCGAGCGGGGCGTACACGCAGGTGCGCCTTGCTTGACGGGAGTTTCCGGTCGGGAGTATGGATCCTGCTCGAGCGGAGATTCGTTCCCGAGAGCCGCTCGTCGATAACCAGGGGAACGACGAGGAGAGTGGAATATGGCCAAGACGAAGAAAACGAAAACGAAGACCAAGTCCGACACCGACAAGATGCTCGATACGCTACCGGACCTCGATGAGCGGTTGCCGGCGGATCTGCGATCGGCGGCCTTGCGCAGCGCCATCAACGAAGCGAAGACGAAGGCGAAGCGTCGCAACGTCGCCTTCGTGGCATGGCGCACGGGGGTCGACGAGGCGAAGGCCGCCGACAAGGCGGTCAAAGGGCTGATGGTCCGCATCCGCTCGGCGGTGAAGGGGATCTACGGCCCCGACTCGGTCGAGTACCAGAGCGTCGGCGGCAAGCGCGCCAGCGAACGCAAGCGCCCCGTGCGCCGCCAGCCGAAGTAGCGCGAATCCCTCGGCCGCGGCGCCGGTTTGTCTCTCGGGCCGGCCGGAAGCCGGCGATCCCAGCAAGCC
The DNA here is from genome assembly GCA_947085355.1 of uncultured delta proteobacterium. Lineage (GTDB taxonomy): Bacteria > Myxococcota_A > Polyangia > DRWM01 > JAAZOP01 > CAMTWF01. The sequence goes on along the minus strand of CAMTWF010000197.1, from coordinate 488 downwards.
TTCGAGCGCAGGCACATAGCGATCCATCGACGTCTGCTCGATGAAACCGCGGGCCTCGATCGTCGTTTCGGCCGCCCCTGGATTCCCGCCCCCGACCCCCGCGCTCACCCCCGCCGGCGTTCGGCGTTCGGCTTTCGGCGTTCGGCGTTCGGCATTCGGATCCGAAAGCCGAAAGCCGAAAGCCGTCCCTACCCCTGCCGGCGCCGCGGCGGCAGTGCGACGCGCGGGACACCCCAGGCGACGCGGAACGTGCGACCCTCGTCCCGGAAGGCCACGCTGTAGCCGAAGTAGCCGCTTGCCTGATTCGCCGGGTTGTCGAGGGTTGTGTTGGGCGTGGTCGGGATGCCCGTTGCGCCGCCGTGATAGACGAAGGCGTTCCCCACGTCCGCCGCGCCGGCGTTCTGCAAGTCGGCGCCGACGATGACGTCGGCATAACCGTCGCCGTTCACGTCGCCAGCGGAGGCCACGCTGGTGCCGAACCAACCGCT
>CAMTWF010000196.1:0-4600 GCA_947085355.1 uncultured delta proteobacterium | reverse complement strand
AGGCGCGCGGGCCGGCGTGCGCGAGCTGGACCGCGGACGCCGCGCCGCCCGAGCGGATCGCCTCGGCGACGCGCGCCAGGGCCGGCACGCGGGCGTCGTCGTCGATCGCAATCTGCGCCTCGTCGTGGCGCCCCTCGGGAGAGACGAAGCAGTGCTCCGCGATCACGAGTCCTACGCCGGCCGCGGCGATGCGCCCGTAGTGGCGCTCGTGGAAATCCGTCGGGTCTCCGCTCGGCGTCGCCTTCGAGGTCGCGATAGGCGGGAAGACGAGGCGGTTCCGGATCGCGATCGGGCCGATGTTCAGGGGATCGGTCAGCACGGGCATGGCGCCGGGATCAGGCACCAACGACGGGCGCGATGCAACAGGATCGGCCGGCGCCGTCACCGTATCGGCGCGGCGCAGCGGAAACCGACCTGCGGTCCGAAGAACCCCGGGTCCAGGTCGGAGCGGTTCGCAAGCCGGAGGTTCGAGGCGACGTAGTTCCACGTGCCGCCGCGAATGACCCGCGTGGTCCCGGATGCCGGCCCGCTCGGGTCGGCGCACGATGGGGCGCAGGCGGCGTACGCGCCGGCGGAGTACCGGTCCCGCGTCCACTCCGAGACGTTGCCCGTCATGTCCAGGGTTCCGTACGGCCCGGCGCCGGTCGGCCTGGCGCCGACCCGATCCGCATCGCCGGTGCAGCCGGCGACGGCGTGGTTGGCCAGATCGCACGTCGGCCATGCGTCGCCCCAGGGGAACGGCCGTTCGTCCTCGGGGCCGCACGTCTCCGGCTCCGCGATCTCGCACCCTCCCCTGGCCGCCTTCTCCCACTCGGCCTCCGTCGGAAGCGCCTTGCCGCGCCACTCGCAGAACGCCGACGCTTGGCCCCAGTCCACGTGGAGGACCGGGAACTCCGCGTACTCCGGCACGCCGAAGTAGTCCGGCCTGGTCGCCGAGGCACGCGACCGCGGCGGCTCGCAACGGCCCTCCGCGACGCACCCCGCGTAGTCGCCGTTGGTCACCTCCGTCCGGTCGATGCAGAACGCCGACACGAAGACCACGTGCTCCGGCTCCTCGTCGGGCGACTCGCCCTCGCCCGGATCGCTGCCCATCAGGAACGCGCCGCAAGGCACGTATTCCATGCCCATCGGGCATGGCGGCGGACTCGCCGGGCAGCGGATCGCGGCGTCCGGGTCCGCGCCGTCGCGGCCGTCGGCGTCGCCGGCCGCATCCCGCCGATTCGGCGAGAAGTCGGTGAGCAGCTCGCACGCCGCGGGGTGCAGCAACGCCGCGGCGGCGATCGCGGCGAGGCCGCGCAAGGCAATGGCGGGCCGGGCCGTCATCCCTACAACCGGAAGCGCAGCGTCAGGCCCGCGCCGCCCGCCGAGACCGCCGGCGCCGCCGTCACCGTGGCGGGATCGTCCTCGTCGCCGGACGCGAGCAGAACCACGATTGCCGCCACCGCGGCTGCCGCCCCGCACGCGAGCAGCACGTTCGTCGCCACCTGCATCGCCTCGCCAGTCGGCCGGATCTCGTCCCGGCGCCCATCCGACGTGGCGGGATCGTGGTATTCGTCGTCGAGGACCAGGGCGTAGATCCCCGTGGCGGTCCCCGCGGCGCCCAACCCGGCGGCGACGGCCGCGAGGCCCCAGACCCAGCCGGACGCACCGTCGTCGTCGGGTCCACCGGGCGGGGGCCCAGACGCCGGCTGCACGTGCGCCGGCTGCACGTACGGAACCACGGGCGGGGGCGGCGCGACCGCGGGCCGAAGCGCCGCGATGCGCGCATCCACCTCGGCACGGTCGGCCAGCGGGACATCATACCCACCCTCGGCCAACGCCCGCTCGAACGCCACGATCGCCGCCGGGATGTCGCCCATCGCTTCCCAGGCGAGCCCCATCCCGAGCATCGTCGACCAGTGCGGATACAGATCGTAGGCCGCCTCGAAGTTCGCCAGGGCCGCCTCCGCCTCGCCGCGATCGAGCAGCCCGCGCGCCGAACGGTACCACCGTCTGGCCTCGTCCCTCGCCTCGCGGCTCCCGGGAACGGGCTGCGCCGCAGCCGCGACGGAGGCCGACAGCAGGCCGAACACGCACAGCAGGCGCACCAGAACCGCAGACCGGAATCCGGAGGACGCTGCCGCCGACCGCCCGGCTACCACGGCGGCTCCCTGGGCAGCGGGATCGCACCCGCTCCGCCGGGCGCCGTCGAGGCGCGGCCGGACTCGCGCCGTCGACCGCCGCCGGGCCGCGCACCGGACCGATCCGCTCGGCCTGCCCGCGGCGCCGCATCGGCCGGCCGGTCGAACGCGTCGACCGCGTCCCCGACGGCTTCGAGTTCCACGGACACCGTGATGTCGGCGTGCGGAACGACGTACGTCTCGTAGGACCGGAACCCGGGAGCGTCTATGCGCAACCGCGTCGGGACGGTCGATCGCGGAACGCGGGCCTCGGGCGGAACGCCCGTCATGGCCGTCTCGCCCAGAATCGCCGCGCAACCCGCCGGAGCGCCCGACAGGACGACGCGGACCGTTTGACCGCCGGCGTCGCCGGCCGCCGGCCCCTCGGGCGCGGACTCCACGGCGGCGCCTGCCTCGGGCGCCTGCGCCGGCGTTGCTTCGGCATCGCCGTCGGTCCGCAATACAGCCGGCGGGGCCGTGAGACCCGATGCGGGCGGCGCAACGACCGGTTCAGACGTCTTGCTCGGCGCGTCATCGTCGCGAAGCAAGAGCAGCAAGACGGCCAGGCCCAGCGCCGCCATCACGCTCGCCGCCGCGACCATCGATGGGCGCAGGGCGCGGATCGCCGAACGCTCCGGACGCCGGCCGCCCACGACCATCACCGACGAGCCCGATCGCTCCTTGCCGCGCGTCGGGACCGGCGACCCGATGCCGGGAGCCGCGGGCACAGGCAGCGGCGTGGGCTGCGCCGGCGCGACCGGCGTCGCGGCCGACGGCGGCGCCGACGGCGGCACCGCCAGGACGGTCGATGCGGGTCCGGCCGACGGTAGGAAGGCCCCGAGCGGCTCTGCCGCGAGGTTCCGCGGTGGGCCGGGGGGCGGTGAGGCGCCGTGCGCCGAACGGCCCCCCGGTGCAAACGAAGGCGGTGTCGCGCCGGGAAGCACCGACTGAAGCGGGAACGGGGGCGCCGATCCGGGCGTCCGCTCCGCGACGCCGACCGGCCGGGCGGCGGCGGGGATGGGCGCGGGCGCCGACGACGACCCGGGAGGGGCGCCGGACGCGCCGATCGGCGGCACGGGCCAGGAGACGTCGACGGACGAGCCGGTGATCTCCGACGGTCCCGCCAGGGCGGGGTCGCAGTCGGCGTCGGCGAACAGCAGGTCGCGCTGCATCCGGGCGGTCGTCTGGTAGCGATCGGCCGGGTCCCACCGCATCGCCCGGGCCGCCACGGCGTCCAGCGACGGCGGCAGGCCGGGAATCTCCGCGCTCGGCGGCGGGTACTCCCCGCGTTTCTCCCGATCGGCGTACCGCTCGAGCCAGAGCAGCTCCGGCTCCCGCTCTCGGTACGGCAACCGGCCGGCGAGCATCCTGTAGAGCAGCACGCCGCAGGCGTAGATGTCCGACCGCGAGTCGACCTGCCTGCCGAGCAGCATCTCGGGCGCGATGTAGGCCGGCTTGCCCATGACGGTGCCCTGCTGGGTGATGTTGGCGCCGGCTTCGCCGCCGCCCCCGGGTCCGGCGAGGCCGAAGTCGAGCAGTTTGACGAGCGGCCTGTCGTTGCCCTGGGGTACGAGGAAGACGTTGCTGGGACCCAGGTCCCGGTGGATCACGCGGGCGGCGTGCGCCGCGCCCAGGCCGTCGAGGACCTGGAGCATCACGGAGATCGCGTCCCGCGGCGGCAGCACCGGCGTGCGGAGCAGCACCTGGTCGAGGCCCTCGCCGTCCAGCAGCTCCATGATCAGGTACGGTTTCCCGCCGCCCGGCGGCGGAAGGGACCATTCGAAGACGTTGACCACGTTGGGGTGGCGCACCGAGCACAACGCGCCGACCTCGCGCTCGAACCGGGCGCGGTACTCCGGCGACGCCGCCAGGTGCTCGTGCAGGTACTTCGCGGCAAGGCGCCTTCGCGTGGCGAGCTTCTCGACCTCGTAGACGCTGCCCATCCCCCCGGCCGCGATCTGCCTTACGAAGCGGTACCCGGGAATCTGCTGCGCCTCGACCACGTTCGTGCCCCCGTGACGTCCACGTGATCGTACCGGCACCGCCGAGAAGCGTCAATCGAACGGCCCGGGACGGTCCCCGTGGCGGGCGCATCCCCCCAACCGCGGGCTCGCTCGTCCGGCAGCTCGTGCCATGCTGTGTCTCGTGCTCGGATGCTCCCTCGCCGGAACGTCCGAACCGCGGGGGGCGAGCGTGAGTCGGTTCCCGAAGGAGTTCCGCTCGGACAGTCGTCCACGTCCACGTCCACGTCCACGTCCACGAGGGACAACCGCCACCACTTTTTGATCTACTACTCCCGAGAATCGTCGCGCGGCGCGACGAATTCCCGGTCTGTCCGGACTCTCAACTCTCGACCCTTGACTCTCGACGCGCGGCGGCGCCGCTGCGCCACCCGGACAACACCCGGTGGTTGCGGCGCCGCCGCGCTAAGAAGTTACGGT
>CAMTWF010000195.1:0-6031 GCA_947085355.1 uncultured delta proteobacterium | reverse complement strand
GGCCTTCGCGTGCGGCACGGCCCTCGTCGTCGCGCTCGCGGCGCTCGGGAGCCCGCTTGCGGGCGCCGTGGGGATCGCCGCGCTAGCCGCGGCGGCTTACGGCGCCGCGGTCGGCGTCGTGCTGCTGATCGGCGTCGTTCGCGGCCTGCGGGGCGCGAGTCCGCCGGGGAACGCGCCGTCCGGCGTCGGCGTCCCGCCGCAAGTACCGCCGCCGGTCGCGCCCGGCGTTCCGGCCGGGCCGGAGGTGCTGCCGTGAGGCCGCGACCGGTCGCCGCCTGGGCGCTTCTTGGGATCCTCGCCGCGGCGCTCCCGATCGCGCCGCGATCCGCCGGCGCCCAGGTCGATCCCGGCCGGCCGTTCGTCGCGCCGGCCGCCTCGGTCGAGTTGTCGTGGGACGAGGTGAGGGCGATGATCGAGCGTCTCATCCGCCACGACGTGGAGGCATCGAGCCGGCTCGTCCGGCCTCCGGTGGACGCGCTGCTGCGCGCCGCGTCGTTCACCGTATCGATAGGCGAAGGCGTGCTGCTGGTGGCCGGGACGATCGACGTCGAGGTGCTCGCCCCGGGGTGGTGCTCGGCGCCGTTGCTCGGCAGGCCCGTGGCGGTCCTCTCGTTCGACGCCGGTCCCGGCGGGGCCGCGCGGCCGATGCAGGGCGCCGACGGCGGCGTCGCGGCGGTCCTCCATGGCGCCGGACCGCGGCGCATCTCGCTCTCGTATGCCGTCGGCGTCGAGGCCGGTCTCGGTCCCAGGATCGTCGCGTTGCCGATGCCGCGCGCTGCCTCGGTCGAGGTCGTCTTCCGGGCCGACTCCCGCGTCGAGAACGCCTCCGCCGACGGCGCAGTCCAGGTGCGCTCGGCGCCGCTCGACGGGGCACGCGGCAGGTCGCACGTCTTCGCCGTGCGGGATCCCGTCGCGTTCGCGCTCCGCTTCGTCGCCCGCAGGCCGCTCGACTCGCCCGAGGCCGCCGCCGGGTCCGCGGGCCCGGGAACGGACGCGGACGAGCCGGCCGGGGCGAAGCAGCCGCGGTATCGGGCGTCCACGTCGATCGACGTGGCCGTGGACTTCATCGCCGTCCGGGCGACGGTCGAGATCGATCTCGAGATCCGCGACGCGCCGATCGAGTCGTTCGACATCGCGCCGCTCGACGACTGGGAAGTCGTCGGCGTCGACCTCCGGGGAAGTGACGAGCCGGTGCGGATCGAGCAATCCGAGGGGAAGGCGACCATTCGCCTGGCGTATCCCGTGGCCGACCGGGCCGTCGTGAGGCTGGTCCTGGAGCGCGGGAACGAGGAGCGGATACCCGAGCTGCTCGTGCCGGTGATCTCCGTCGCCGGGGCGTACAGGCAGGAGGCGGTCGCGGGAGTCCGGCTCGACAGCGCGATCGAGGGCGCCGTGACGGCGTTCGACGGCGGGACGCCGGCGGATCCGAGCGAGGTCTCCCTGCCGGCGGGCGCACGGGCGCAGTTCGCCTTCAGGTTCCACCGCGTCCCGTATTCGGCCGGGCTGGCGCTGCGGTATCACGAGCCGATCGAGGTGCTTGCCGCGGCGGTCGACCGGGCGACGATCCGGGTCGCCGCGACGCGCGACGGCAGGACCGTCGTGCGCGCCGCCTACGTCGTCCGCAACAGCCGGAGGTCGTATCTGGCAGTGACCCCGCCGCGCGGCGCCGAGGTATGGGGAGCGTTCGTGGACGGCGTCCCCGTGACGGCGGGCGCGCAGGGCGACCGGCCGGGCGCCGTCCTGGTCGCGCTGTCCAGGGTCGAGTTCGCGCCCGGCGTCCCGCGTCCGTCGCGCGTGGAGGTCATCTACTTCCTCCGCGGGAAGCCGGTCGAGGGCTTCTCCGGGTGGTCGTTCGAACCGCCCGGCGTGGACCTCCCCGTGTCCGCGATCGAAGTCGCCGCGCACCTCCCGCCCGATCTCCGCTACCGGCCGAAGCGGGGGACGCTCGAGCCGGTCGAGGCGTGGGACGAGCAACCTGCGTCGGGAGACAAGCGCGGGCAAGACCGCCTGGACCGGCAGGACACGGGCGTGGCCTACGGGAGGGTCGCGGACGACGACTTGGCCGGCAAGCCTTCGCCCGCGGCGGGGGAGGTGCTGACCCGCGGCGCGCTGGCGGCGGAGTTCAGGCTTCCCGAGGACGGCGTCCTGCTGCGGTGGCGCGGTTCGATCGTCCTGCCGGGCGAGCGCGTCGTGGTCGAGGCCGCGTCGCGGCCGGCCTGGTTCGACGACGTCGCATGGCCGGTCGCCGTGTTGCTCTGGCTGGCCGCGGGCGCGCTGCTGGCGGGCGCCGCGTGGACGTTGCCTTCCCGCGCCTCCCGGCGCCGGGGCGTGCTGTTCGCGCTCGGCGCGTGCGCCTGCGGCGCTGCGCTCGCGGCCCTCGGCCTATTCGCCCCCGTCCCCTCGCCGATCCTGGCCGCCGCCTCGCTGGCGCTGGTCGTCGCGGCGTTGGCCGTCGTGCGCCTGGTGCGATGGTTCCGCGTCCAAGGCGCCGCCGGGGCGGCCCCTGCGTCCCCCTCGGCCTGAACGCATACCGTCGGCTCTGCGGCGTAGCTTCAAAAAGTGGCGGCGAATGCCCAAACGCCGGGAGCGCCGGCTTCCAGCCGGCGCTTCCGGCGAGCGTGCCGTATCGCGCCACCAGTTCTTGAGAAACTACGAATGCACCCCATCCGCCCGGGTGCGTCACCGATGATAGTATCCCGCCCCGCAATGGCCGCCTCCGGTCCACCCGCCCTTCACCGTGTTTCCCCGCCGCGGCGGAGGCGTTGCCGTGCGGCGTGGGCCGTCGCAATCCCGCTCGTGCTGATCTGCGTCCTGGCCGTGGCCGCCCGGCTTGCGGTTCCGTGGTTCGTCCGTACGGTGGCGATCGCGCGGCTCGAACGGCGCCTGGGCGTGCGGATCGAGCCTGCGGCCGTCGAGGCCGGCTTCGGCCGGATCGCGCTGCGCGACGTGCGGGTGTCGTCGATCGAGACGGGTCTGCCGCTCGCGACCGTCGCCATGTTGACCGCCGATGTCGACCTCGTCGCGCTGGTCCGCGGGCGGATAGGGATCGAGCGGCTCGTGCTCGTGCGCCCGTCGATCTCCATTCCGATCGCCGACGACGCCGAGTGGCGGGAAGTCGTGGGCCTCACGCGGCGTCTCTTCCTTTCCGGCCGCGGCTTGGGCGAGGGCGGCGCCGGGCCGCGGGTCGAGATCGTCGCCGCCGGGATCGATTTCAGGTACGGGGAAAGTCTCGTCGTCGCGGTGGAGATCCCCGAGGCGCATCTGGGCGGCGGCGAGTTCGCGGTCCGCGCGCGCAACCTGCGGATCGGCGCCGGCGATGCCGTCGTCGTCGTCGCCGAGGAGGTCGATGCCGCTTTCCGCGTGCGGGACGGGCGGTTGCTGATCTCCCGCGCGACGTTGGAAGGCCCCGTGCTCCGCTGGGAGCGACCCGACGGGCGCGGGATCGGCGACGCGCCCGCCTGGAGGGTCGCCGCGGCGCTGCGGCGACTCGCTCGAACCGCCCGAAACGAGGCGGATGCGGCCGTCGCGCCGGACCCCGGCGGCGGCCCCGGCGGATGTCCGCTGCCGATCGAGGGGGCATTCCGGATCGCTCGCGGCAAGGCGGCGATCGCCGATGGCGCCGTCTCCGGCGGCCGGCCGATCGAGTTCGACATCGACGCGGAACTCGAACTGGACGACTGCGGGCGGCGGTTCAGGTTGGCGGCCACAGAGCCTGCCGGCGCCGGGTCGGTTCCGGCGGCGGCGGATCGTTGGCGCCTGGAGGCGGCCGCCGATCGCGACGGCCTCGGCGGCACGCTTGCGCTTCCGGCGGCGGATGTCGGTCGGTTCCGAGCGATGCTTCCCGGAGGATCGGGCGAGTGGCTGCACGACGGCCCGGCGCTCGTCCGGATCGCGGGGACGCAGGGCGGGGGCGCCGTCTCCCTGTCCGGCTCGATGGAACTCACGGGGAGCCGCATCGCCGTCGGCTCGTGGACGGCGCGGGCCGGTCCCGGCGAAGCAGTCTGGCGGCTGAGCGTCGGGCCGGTGGAGGAGGGTCGGATCGGACTGTCGGGCGAGATGTCGCTGCCGGCGGTCGAAGTCGAGACGGCGGCGGGGACGCTACGGTTCGCCCGCGCGGTCGTGCGGCTGGGAAGCGACTCGACAATCGAGCCTGCGAGCGGGACGATCCGGCTGGCCGCCGTCGTCGAGACCGTCACCGAGCGTTCGCTCGTCGTCCGCGGCGACCCGGCGCTGGCGATCCGCGACCCGACGGTCCGCGCCGACGTGACGCTGCGGCCCGAGCCCGGCGGGCGCGTCGGCGCCGAGGGATTGCTGCTGCTGGAGGGTCTGACCGCGACTCGCGCCGACGGGACGGAGAACCGCATCCCCGTCTCCGTGACGCTCGATGCCGGGACGTGGCTCGACCCCGGGTCGCCGGCGGCGCACGTCCGCGGTCGTGTCGTGGCGGACGGGATCGAGACGGACCCGCTCCGCCTGCCGCTCCTGCGACTCGGCTCGCCCGGCATCGGACTCGACGTCGAGGTGCGCCGCGGGGACGGGAGCGGGGAATGGGTCGCCGAGGGGACGGTCTCGGTCGGCGGGCTGACGGTGGATTCGAGGAGGATGGCGCGCGAGCCGATCGTGAACGTCGCGTTCGACGCATCGGGGAGGTTCGTCGTGAAGATCGATCCGGCGGAGTTGTCGTTCGAGCGCGGTCGGGTCCGGGTCGGCGCGGTCGAGGTGGGCGCGAGCACCCACGTGGCCTACCGGTCCGGCTCGCCCGCCTTCAGGGTCGCTCTGGCGGGCGCCCACATCAGGTGTCAGGACCTGCTCGATGCGATTCCGCCCGTTATGAGGACCGACCTGCCCGGCCTGGAGTTCGCCGGCACGGCGGACTTCCAGGTCGCGCTCGATATCGACCTGGGCGATCTCGACTCCACCGTGTTCGACCTGCACGCCGACAGTCGGTGCCGTGTCGTGGCTGCGGACGAGCGGATCCACATGCGGCGGCTCGGCGGCGCGTTCCGGCACGAGGTCGTGCTGCCGGGCGGCAGGAGGCGCACGATCGTCACGGGGCCCGGCTCTCCGGAGTGGACTCCGATCGAGGAGATCTCGCGGTACATGATAGCCGCCGTGGTGGCGACCGAGGATGCGCGCTTCTTCGAGCATTCCGGCGTCTCGATCGCCGATCTTCGGGCCGCCATCGTTCGCGACCTCCGGGAGGGCCGCTTCGCCTACGGCGGCTCCACGATCGACATGCAGGTCGTCAAGAACGTCTTCCTGCACCGGGAGAAGACGCTCGCCCGCAAGCTCCAGGAGATCATCCTGACGTGGTGGATGACACAGGCGCTCGGCAAGCAGCGCATCATGGAACTGTACCTCAACGTGATCGAGTACGGCCCGGACATCCACGGCGTCCGGCACGCCGCGATGCGGTTCTTCGGCCGCACGCCCGCGGACCTTTCGCCGCTGGAGGCCGCGTACCTCGCCAAGCTGCTGCCCAGCCCGGTCCCGAGGTACGGGATGTACCTGGCGGGCGCCGTGCCGCGGTCGTGGCGCACGCGCCTCGACCGCGTCCTGGGCGCCATGTGGCGCCGCGGCGACATCGACGAGGTCGAGTACCGGGCGGCCCTCGCCGACGAGGTGCGCTTCCATCGGCCCGGCGAGCCGCTGCCTCCGCCGAGGTACGCGCGGGCCGGGATCGCCGAGGAGTCGTGGACGCCGGAGGCCGGGGCGGGCGACGAGGGGGACGGATCCAATGCGCATGGAGTGTGGTAGAGTCCGCAAGCGGAGCGACGACGTGCCAAGGAAGAAGAAGACGAAAAGCGAGGATTCAGCCGCCGGTTCGAGCACGGGCGGCGGCCCCAGCCGGGCCGCGCCGTCCGGTGGGCATGCCGCGCCGCCGGCGTCGACCCCGGCGAAGCGGCCCGACGGCGACGGCCCGGAGCGCATGGGACTGGCGCTGTGCGATGCCGAGGCGCGCCGGGCCGAGGTGGAGTCGCTGAACGAGCGGCTGCGGTCCGAGCTTCAGGGGCTGCGCGTCGAGGTCGCG
>CAMTWF010000194.1:0-6229 GCA_947085355.1 uncultured delta proteobacterium | reverse complement strand
CGCCGGAGCGGCGACCGCCGGACGTGCCGCGAGCGGAGGGGGTTGCGCCTCCGGCGCGGCGTCCAACGGCGGTGGCGGCACGGAGATCGGCGTGGCGCGGTCCGGCCTGGCGCCGGCCGCCTCGGCGAGCAGGGCGCTGACGGCCGAGAGGTCCGTGCGGGGCCGGCCCGCGGGCGTCGCGGTCTGCTCACCTTCGGGAATCAACACGCGGTCGAGGGACAGCGCCTCCTCCAGCGTGATCGTGCGATCGGCAGTCGCAGCCGCAGCGCCGACCTCGCGCGGTGGCACGATCGGCCGGGCGTCCGGCGGCGGCGGCAACGCGCCGCCGGGCGGAACGACCCTGATTCGCACTGCCGGACGCACCGCGGGCGGAGGGGACGGCGGCGCGGGTTCCTCCTCCACCGGCTTCCGGGTCAGATGGGGCCCTTCGACCGCTGCTACCTCGCCCGCCAGCACGAGCTTCTGGACGAGCTTGGCCACGGCCTCCAGCGACATCCCCGGCATGCCGGAGACGGCGCGCGGGGGGGCCCCCTCCTGAAGCCTCGCTCGCGCCCTCGATTCGGCCGGAGAGAGGCCGCGCGCAACACCCGCCGAGTCGTGGAACCGGACGCGCTCGACGCGCGCGATCCGCATCGGCGTCGTGCAAACGAGCAGGTCGGTCATTCGGTCCGCCACCTGCCACAGCACGTCCGGCACGGGGAGCCGCATACCGCCGTCGGAGCCTGCATGCGGCGGCGGGCGCACCCCGTACCTGCCGGAGCGCATCGCGACGATCGGGACGAGCGCGTCCACGTCGGTTCTGTGCCTTCCGTCGGGTTCCGTCACGGCGATGGCGGAGATCGCGCCGTCGGTCAGGTCGATCTCGGCCAGCCGGCCGTCGCCGCGCAGCACGACCCTGGCGGTCCCCCGGATCTCCGCCGCGAGCCGCAGGACGCCGATCGCGCCGACAGGCGCGATCTCCCCCGACGCCACCTTCTCGGCGGCGATCCGCTCGCGCGTCTGCTCCAACGGCGCCAGCATCGATCCGATCCGCGCCGTCACCTCCTGGTCCGGCGCGTCCCGGCGCAGCACCTCGATGGCCGGCGGCGGCAGCATTCGCACCGCGTCCAGCACCGCCGGACTGGAGGAGACCACCGCCAGCGGGGCGTTGCGCAGGCGGGCGTCCAGGCGGATGTCCCGGACGAACCGCTCGGCCTCGGCCGCCGATTCGATCCCGACGAGCAGGACGTCCGGCGGCTGGAGCCGAAGAGGCTCCAACGTGTCGCAGTCGCGCCATGTGAGGATCCGCACCGTCGCGCCGACCCCCTCGACCAGCGCAGCCAGCCGAGCCGCCGACGCGGCCTCGCCGTCGACGATCACCGCCATGCGGGTCGCCCGGTCCGCCGGCGCATCCTCGGCCGCAGTCAGGATCGCACGCTCCGCGGCGACCACCTGCTCGAAACCCGCCGCGGGAGGAATCGTCGGGACCGCATCCACCCGCTGCGGGGGCGCGGCGGACGGCGGCGCCAGCGGCGGGATCGATCGCCTCTCCTCGGCCTCCCGGAGCACCGACTCGACCGCCGCGTCCATCTCGCGCGCGTCCAACGGCTTGCGAACGAACCGGAGCGGAAAACCGGCGCGGTCGGGCTCGCCCGGCGGCGGATCGCCCAGGACGACGACGGCGATCCGCAGCCGGTCCGCATGAAGCCGATCCAGCAGCGAACGCACGTCCAGGTCCGACAGCGGCGTGTCCAGGACGACCAGGTCGATCTCCTGCGCCGAGGCCGTGGCGACCACCGTCAGCGCGTCGATCCCGAAACCGAGCAGGAACCTGTCCCGCGGGAACGCCCGCTCCACCCAGTCGCCGACGTCGAGTCCGTTCTGGACGATCAGGACGCGCACCACGCGGCGCGCCGATCCTCCTGGGCCGTCGCCGCCCGGCCGATCCGTCCGGTCGCTCGGATCCGAAGCGTCCATGGCTTGTCGGGGCTAGGAGTGCCTGGCCGAAGGCGCCGGCGGCGGCGGGAGGCCCTGGACGGTCTGCGGCGCAGGCGCCGGTTGGGCCGGCGCCGTCTGCTCCCTTGCGCCGGGGGGCTGTTCGGCGCTACGCGCCTCACCGCCCCCCGGACCCCCGCGGACCCTCGCGGCCGAGCCGCTCGGGTCCTTCGCGGGCGCGGGCCCTTCGACGGTCGCCGCCTCGCCCATCCGGCAATGCCCGTCGAACACGACTCCCTTGCCGATGTAGAGCGACGGCGACGTGATGTTGCCGAGGATCCTGCCCGGCGCGTGCGCCTCGACCAGATCGCGCGCCGTGATGTCGCCGACGACCACGCCCCCGCGCACGATCAGCGTCCCGACCTCGATCCGGGCGCGCACCTCGGCCCCCTCGCCCACGACGAGCACGTCGTCGGTGAAGACCTCGCCCTCGAACTTGCCGTCTATCCTCACGGACCCTTCGAAGGTCAGCTTCCCCTTGAACTCGGTGCCGTGCCCCAGGAGGGCGTTGATCTCGCTTGAATCGGCCGGCATCTTCCGCATCCCGCCCGTTCGGCTCCGGCTTCCCCCCGTTCCGCCGGGCCGCACGCGGTCACTATAGCCCTCACGGTCCCGCGCTTTCAAGATGCGCTCCGGGGTCAGGCAAGAGTTGACATGCGGCCTCCGAGGGTCGAGATTGCGGCGGCCGATCGCCGAACCATGGGCAAGAGAGACTACTACGAAGTGCTCGGCGTTGACCGGGCCGCAACCCCCGCGGAGATCAAGCGCGCGTACCGCAAGCTCGCGGTCGAGCACCACCCGGACAGGAACCCGGGCGACGCCGAGGCCGAAGAGAAGTTCAAGGAGATGGCCGAGGCGTACCAGGTGCTGTCGGCCCCGGAGAAGCGGGCGCAGTACGACCGGTTCGGCCACCACGCGCCCGGGATCGGCGGCGATTCGCCGTTCTCCGGCGTCGACATCGAGGGCGTGGCCGAGTTCTTCGACTCGATCTTCGGAGACGCCTTCGGCGGCGGGCGGAAGCGCCGGCGGCGGAGGGGCCACGACATCCGCATGGACGTCGCGATCTCGCTCGAAGAAGCCGCCCGGGGAATCGACCGGGACGTCGAGTTCATCCGGCGGATCCCGTGCGGCTCGTGCGGCGGCTCCGGGCTGGGCCCCGAAGGCCGCATGGAGAAATGCCCGTCGTGCGGCGGCTCCGGGGAGCGGCGCTTCCGCCAGGGATTCTTCGTGTTGTCGCGTCCCTGCGGGAGATGCGACGGCTCCGGCGGCATCGCCACGAAGCCGTGCGGGCCGTGCGAGGGTTCGGGGACCCAGCGGCGCGAGGAGACGGTGCCCGTGTCGATCCCGGCCGGCATCGAGTCGGGCAGCACGGTGGTCGTCCCCGGAATGGGCGACGTCGGGCGCCGCGGGGAGCCGCCCGGCGATCTGTCCCTGCGCGTGGCCGTCCGCGAACACCCGATCTTCCGGCGCGACGGCGACGACATCCATGTCGTCGTCCCCGTGACGTTCCCCCAGGCGGCGCTCGGCGCCGCGATCGAAGTGCCGACCCTCTGGGGCCCCGTGGACCTGCGCCTCAAGCCCGGCACGCAGCCCGGCCGGACGTACCGCATCCGCGGCAAGGGGATCGCGCACGCGGGGTTCGGCAAGGGCGACCAGTTCGTGCACGTCGACGTGGAAGTGCCGGAATTGCTGACGGCCGAGCAACGCGATCTGCTGGAGAAGCTCCAACGCACGTTCGCTTCGCCGGCCGGCTCGGCCGCCGGGCGCGAGCCCCCCCGCCGCAAGAGCTTCCGCGAGTTCCTCAAGGGCATGGTCGGCTGCGTCGTGTGTCTCGGGCCGATCGTCGATCTGGTTCGGGCGGTGGCGACATGAGCGGTCCGTCCACGGCGGATCTGGTCCGGCGGGTCGAGAGAATCGACGTCCTTCCGTCGCGCGGGGCGCTTCGGGCCGTGACCGGCCTGGCGCTGGAAGTCTCGCTGCCGGGCGCCAGGATCGGCGACATGGTCGTGGTCCGGCGGCCTTCGGGCGGCCTGCTCGCCGAGGTGACCGGGTTCCGCGAGGAGCGGCTCGTCTGTCTCCCGTACGGACAGGTCGACGACCTCGGCCCCGGCGACCCGGTCGAACCGGCGCCCGCGGAATCCGACGTGCCTTGCTCGGAGGATCTGCTGGGGCGCGTCGTCGACTGCTTCGGGCGGCCGCTGGACGGGGGGCCGGCGGTCGCGGGCCGCCCGTGCCCGGTGCGCCGGGCGCCGCCTCCCGCGATGGAACGCCCCCGGATCCGCGAGCCGCTCCCGACCGGCGTGCGGGCGATCGATGCACTGGCCACCATCGGCGTCGGCCAGCGTGTCGGCCTGTTCGCCGGCAGCGGCGTCGGCAAGAGCACGCTGCTGGGCCAGATCGCGCGGCAGGCGGGCGCGGACGTCGTCGTGGTCGGGCTGGTCGGCGAGCGCGGGCGGGAGGTCAACGATTTCCTGGAGGGGTGCCTCGGGCCGACCGGGCGGGCGCGTTCGGTCGTCGTGGTCGCGACGAGCGACGAGCCGGCGCTGCGGAGGATCCGGGCCGCCCGCGCCGCCATGGCGATCGCCGAGTTCTTCCGCGACTCGGGCCGCTCCGTGCTCCTGCTGCTCGACTCCGTGACCCGCTACGCCCGCGGCCTCCGCGAGGTTGCGTTGGCGAACGGCGAGTTGCCCGCGCGGCGCGGGTATCCCCCGAGCGTCCCGGCGGACCTGCCGGGCCTGCTCGAACGCGCCGGCACATCGGCGAGCGGCTCCATCACGGCCGTCTTCGCTATCCTCGTCGAGGGCGACGACATGGACGAGCCGATCGCCGACGAGATCCGCGGCATCCTCGACGGCCACATCGTCCTGGCCCGCGACCTCGCGGCGCGCGGCCGCTGGCCCGCCGTCGACCCCCTGCGGTCGCTGTCGCGCGTCATGCCGGCCGTGACCGGCGAACGGCACCGGGCGGCGGCGGCCGCGCTGCGGGAGGCGGTCGAGCGATACGAGAGCAAGCGCGACCTGATCAAGCTCGGCGTGCACAGGCCCGGCGCCGATCAGCCGCTCGACCGCGCAGTCGCCGCCATGCCCGCCGTCGAGGGGTTCCTGCGGCAGCGCCCGGACGAGCACGCCGGGTTCGACGCGACTCGCGAGGCGCTCGAAGCCCTCGCGGAGAGGCTGTGAGGGCCGTGAACCGCCTGCCGCCCGCCGTGCGACGCGCCGTCGAGGAGGCCGTGAGGATCGTCGACGGCGGCGTCCAGTACGGCGCCCTCGGAATAGACGCGCCGCCGGAGGTGGGCGCGCGCGCCGCGGAGATCCTGCAGGCGGCCGTGGAACAGGCTCCGGACGATCCCGACTTGCGCTGCCTGTACGCCGCCGCCCTCTCGCTGGCCGGAAGAATCACCGAGTCCCGCGAGCAGCTCGGGGTCGCCACGGAGAAGCGCAGGGACCATTTCGAGGCCGTCGCGGAGCTGGACCATCCGTCGGCGTGGAGGCACGTATTCCTGTCGCCGCCGTGGTCCGAGGGCGCCGGCGCGCCGGCGCCGCTGGCCCACGGCTGGATCGACGCGGACGGCGGCTTGGCGCTGGTCTCCTTCCGGGATGGCGCCGAGCGCGTGATCTCGCTGCTGGGTCGTGCGCCGGCCGCGACGGCTCGCCGCCCGAGCCCGCGCGATCTCCCGGTCGCGCTGGACTACTCGTGGCGGACGCGAACCGCCGGGCCGTTCATGGCGTTCCACGCCGGGGTCGGCGGTCCCGAGCCGGACGACATGGAAGTAGTCAACGGGTTTGCCTTCCCGTGGCCGGAGGGCGAGGGTCACCGGCACGAGCTGCTGATCGGCGCGTTCCTGCGCCAGGAGAGGACGTTCGTCGTGCTGCTGGACGCCGCCGGCCGGGCCGTGGTCAACCGCCTGGTGCGCTTCGGCGCCAGCGACATGGATCGCAACCGGCTCTACCTCGCGCGCTTGGCGACCGCCCGCGTGCGGAGCATCGACCCGCGCGACCGGATCGCCACGATCGCGCGCTACCGGGAGGAACTCCCGCCGGACGCGATCCGCGGCCGGCTCGCCCACCGCATGCGGGTCGGCGAGGCCCCGCGGGACGCCGACGACGCCGATCCGGGGCGGGCGCCCGCTCCGACTCCGGCCATGCACGTCCCGGCCGCGACGGAGGCCGGCGCGGAGACGCGGCCCGCGGCCGCAAGCCCGGGCGCCGATGGAGCGGCCCCGGCGCGGCGGGACGCGCCGGGGGCCGAGGTGGGG
>CAMTWF010000193.1:0-7763 GCA_947085355.1 uncultured delta proteobacterium | reverse complement strand
TGACGACTTCCCGGTAGTCGAGTCTTCGGCGACGGCGACGGCGACGGCAACGGCGACGGCAACGGCAACGGCAACGGCAACGGCAACGGGGATGGGGATGGAGCCGGCGGACGGGCTACCCCCAAGAATCGCGAATGCACCCTATTCATCCTCGCACCCTTGCAGGTCGCCGGGCTGCGACGCTAGACTTCGCAGGCCGGATCGCAAGCTGGCAAAGGGGAGGCGGCGGAAGGGGCCACGTGCGCCGATGGAGCGCGATTCGCTGCTGACGACCGGAGACGTCGCCGCGCTGTGCTCGTGCAGCGTCGACGCGGTGAAGATCTGGATCCGGAAGGGGATGCTCGCGGCCTACGCGACGCCGGGCGGGCACTGGCGCGTCGGGACGGCCGACCTGCTGGAGTTCATGCGGAAGTCGGGCATGCGGATCCCCGCGTCGCTTGCGGCCAGGTGCGCCGCCGATCGACCGGCGCCGGCCGGCGACGAATCGCCGGGCGCGGCCGGCCGCGGTCCCGGCCTGCCCTCCCCGGTCGCGTCCCTGACCGGGCAGGCCGAGGCTGGCCGGCGGATCCGCGAGATGGCCGCCCGCATCCGGGCGCACCCGTCCCGCGGCGACGAGGCGGCCGGCGGCCGCGACGCCCTGGCGCTCGAATGTGCCAGGCTGATCTTCGGCTTCGTCGAGGATCGGCAGATCATCCGCCACGTCGTCGTCGCGACCGTTTCGGCCGCGCTGAGCGCCGGCCGCGTCTCGCTCATGACACGCACCCACGACACGCTCCGCATTGTCTCGTCGACCGGCCTGGACATCGAGACCGGACGCACGGCGCGATCGAAGGTCGGCGATGGGATCGCCGGGCGCGTGGCGGCCACGGGCGAGCCGGTGCTGTGCGTCGACGTGGACAAGAACGCCGCCATGGCGCGCGTCGCCGTCGGCGGCGCGGCGTTCACGTCGCCGAGCTTCATGTCCGTGCCGATCCGCCACGGCAAGAGCGTCCTCGGCGTGATCAACGTCGCCAACCCGGGATCGCGGCGGCGCTTCTCCGCCGCCGACCTCGACCTGTGCGAGAAGATCGCCTCGATCGCCGCGCTCGCGCTTGCGACCTCGGACGCCTTCGGCCGATTGCGGGCCCACGCCGCCACGGACGAGCTGACGGGACTGCCGGGAACCTCCCGGATGCGAAGGGACCTCGCCTCCGAACAGGAGAGGACCGCACGGTACGCCGTCCCGACC
Source organism: uncultured delta proteobacterium (assembly GCA_947085355.1). Lineage (GTDB taxonomy): Bacteria > Myxococcota_A > Polyangia > DRWM01 > JAAZOP01 > CAMTWF01. The sequence continues at coordinate 6,535 of CAMTWF010000193.1, read as the reverse complement.
GCTATCGTGATCCTCGACATGGACCGGCTGACGACCGTGAACGCCGCGCACGGCCGGGACGTCGGCGACGCCGTCATCAGCCTCGCCGGACGTCTGATCGAACGCTCGTCCCGCACGGTCGACCTCGTGTACCGGCTGCGCAACGATGTCTTCCTGGCGATCCTGCCGCACACGACCAAGGAGAACGCCCGCCTCTTCGCGTTGCGCATCGCGGGACACATCCCCGGAACCGTGCGCGACGCCCTGCTGCTCCCCGAGCCGCTCACGATGACCGCGGGCGCGGCCGCCGTGCCGGACGACGCTCCCGACATGGAAGGCGCCATCGAGAAGGCCGAAGAGGCGTTGCGACGGGCCAAACTCATCGCCAGGGGCGGCGTCGTCGCCGCGTGAGTGTTCCCCCTGAAGCTGCTTGCTGATTGCCGGATGGCGCAAGACACGACTGTCGCGATTGTCACGACTATCCCTTATGTCTAACTATGTGAAATTGGTGCACTTTTTTGTTGCGGCGGAACCTCCGGGCTGTCATCATGAGGCACGTTGGAGGAGGTGCGCCCATGAGTTCGACACGAGCGATGTTGGCCGTGTGGGTCGTGATGGCCGGGTGTCTGCACGCGGAGCCGGAGCCGGCGGGGGGCGGACCAGCCGAACTCGATCCCTCCGTCGCGAGCCCCGGCCCGGTCCTGATGGGCGTCTTCCGGGCCGAAGGCGACCCGGTGACCGGCGCGTGGGAGGTCGTGCCGGTGGCGACCGGATCGGAACGCGGGTCGAACCAGGTCGGCGTGAGCGTCTTCGCGGTCGCCAACGGCGACGAACAGGTCAACCTCACCAACGGCACCCACTTCAGTCTCGCGAACTGCGCCGAGGGGGTCTGCGGGTGCGTGAACGGCGACGTTCCGGCCTGGGTCTCCACGAACTGCGTTGCCGGGCAGTGGACGCTGCGGGGCCGCGTGATCCTCAACAACCTCACCAGCGACAAGATCCTCGTGGATCCGAGCGCGGTCTTCGAGATCATCTCGCCGTCTTCGTTGCGGTTCTTCAGCGAGTTGCCGATCAGCCCGACGTGCACGAGTTACGCTCCGCAGCGCACTGCGGATCCGCTGCTCGACAGGTTCTACGCCCGGTACGCCGACGTGTCTCCCTTGGGGTGCGATCGCGGCCTGGACCTCTGGATGGCGGCCGCGACCGACCCGTCGCAGGTGCTCGAGCGGGTCCGCTTTTACATCTACATCTATGTCGACCGGCTCGATCCGGCCTGCGGCGACGGCGTTGTCGGCCCCGGCGAGCAGTGTGACGGCGACCCGCCGCGGGGATGTTCCACGCCATGCGGTACGGTCGGGACCGAGGAATGCGTCTCCTGCCAGTGGTCGGGCACGTGCGTTCCGCCCGCCGAGGCGTGCAACGGAGCGGACGACGACTGCGACGGCGAGCCCGACAACGGGTTCGATTGCGTGCAGGGAACAATCCAGGCGTGCACGATCGACGGCTGGCCCGGCACGCAGACGTGCCAGGCCGAAACGTGCACGTGGGGCGCGTGCAACCCGGACGCCCCGCCGACCGACAGGTGCAACGGGACGTACGCCGAGATCGGCGGCGGCGGCGTCTTCACCGGGAACACGTCCGGCGCCGCCGACGACTTCTCCGGCTCCTGCGACGGAACCGGCGGAAAAGACGTCGTCTACCGGCTCGTGCTCGCCGAGCGCAGCCGGATCACGCTCGACACCACCGGCAGCGCGTTCGACACCGTGCTCTACGTGCGATCGGGCGCCGCGTGCCCCGGCGAGACGGAGGCCGCGTGCGACGACAACGGGGCCGGCGGCTCCGCGTCCCGGATCGTGACGACGCTGGAGGCGGGGACCTACTGGGTCGTTCTGGACGGCACGGCGCCGGCCGAGGCGGGGGCCTACACCCTGACGGTCGGCGTGACGCCCTCCCCGGCGAACGACACCTGCGCCGGCGCGATCGACATCTCGGCCGGCGGCCTCTTCGCGGGCTCGACCGGGGCCGCGGACGACGACAACGCCGGCTGCGCCGGCAGCGGCGGCCAGGACGTCTGGTACCGCTTCACCGTCCCGGCCGCGACGACGTGGATCGTCTACCTCGACACCGTCGACGACCAGACGTGGGACTCCGTGATCCACGTGCGCTCCGGGGGAAGCTGCACCGGGGCCCTGGCCGCCTGCGCGGACAACCAGTGCGGCGGCTCCAGGTCCCAATGGGTCGGCGTGCTCGGGCCCGGCGACTACTACGCGATCGTGGACGGCGCGACCGCCGCGGCAGCCGGGAAATTCGTGCTGCGCTTCCAGCGTTCCGCCAGGTGCGGCGCGACCGCTGCGGCGATCTCGGGCGACGGGACGTATTCGGGCACGACGACCGGCGCGGGGAACGACACGGTCCCGGGCTGTCGAATCAGCTCGGCGGCGCCCGACGTGCTGTACTACTTCGGCCTGTGCGCCACCAGGACCATCGCCGCGACGACCTGCTCGCCGGGGACGGGCGTGGACAACGTCCTGCACTACCGCTCCGGCGCCTGCGCGAACGGCAGCACCGAACCGGCGTGCGGAACCAGGACTTGCGCCACGGGCGGCAAGGCGTCGATCTCCGCGTCTCTCGGTCAGGGCCTGCACTTCCTGATCGTGGACGGCCGGGGCACGAAGAACTTCGGGCCCTTCTCGGTCGTCGTCTCCGGGTTCTGACGGCCTGCTCGTGGGGGGACGGGAAGGACCCATGTCCGGCGGCTCGATCCGGCCCGATCGTCCGGTCGGAGATCGCCGCCCGGGCCGCCCGGCAATCGAGCGATACGACATCCACGGCGTGCTGGTGACGGTCCGGAGCACGTCGGAGACCGGCATGGCGGCGTTCCACGAGCTGCTGCGGTGCAATCGCGCGACGTTCCGGCCGGGCCTTGCCGGCGGGCGCGACGGGGCGCACGTACACGTGCGTCTGCGTCCGCAAGCAACGCGGCGGCGGCGGCAGGCCGAGGGCTGGACGCGGGTGCTCGAGTACCTGCCGGTGGTCGGCTTCCGGCGCGGGCGCAGGCTGCGGCTTACCGACGGGCACACCGGCGTCACGGTTCTCGGTCCCGGGCGCATCGACGGTGCGATCGCCGCCGCCGATCTCTCGCCCCCGCACATGGTCGGTCGCTACATGGCGTCGCTGGCGCTGTTCAGGGTGCTGAGCGACCACGGTCTGTTCCATCTTCATGCGGCGTGCCTGGTGTCGCCGGGCGGCGTCCCGTTGATCGTCCCGGGCGACGGCGGCATCGGCAAGACCGCGCTCACGCTCGCGCTCGCCTCGGCCGGCTTCCACGTCGTGTCGGACGACGCCGTCTTCCTTCGGACCGACGGGCGGCGCGGCGCCGTAGTGCTGCCGTTGCGCCGGCCGATGCACGTCGACGACCGCATCCTCGACGCCTTCGTGGCTCTCCGCCCGCTTGCGTTCGATCCCGTGCCGTGGTTCTCGGCGGTCCGTTGGTCGGTCTGCCGCCGGGCCGTCTTCGGGGACCGGGCGGTCGAGGCGGCGCCGCTGCCGCGCGCGGTGCTCTGCCTGCGGCGTTCGGGCGAGTCGCGGTCGCGCATCGAGCGCGCTCCACGCCGCGAGGCCTTCCACGAGCTGCTGCGCCAGAGCGCGCTCATCATGGTGGCCGGGCGCGGGACGCGCGCCCACCTGCGCCTCCTTGCCCGGCTGTGCCGGGAGGCCGTGCCCCTGCGCCTCACGCTCGGGCGCGACGTCCTGGAGCGGCCCGGCGACGTCGCACGACTGGTTGCCTCGGCGGTGGACTCGACGGCGCCGTCCTGCGACCGGACGCCCGCGCGACGCCCTCGGCATCGGGCCGATCCGGATCTAGGTTTCGCGGCATGAAGGAGAAGCACCATCTCGGCAGGCATGCGACGCGCGACGCCGCTCGGGAGCCGCGGGCCGACCCGCCCCGGCCTCCACGGAGGCGCTACGTGAAGCCCTGCCTCAAGGAGACCGAGCCGCTCGTCCTCGTGGCGCTCCAAACGGGCGGGGGCTCTCCGCCGACGGGTGATCCGGTCGTCCCCCCCTGATGCGCGAACTCGCTCTCGAACTGACCACTCGGTGCGATCTGGCGTGCGGCCACTGCCTCCGCCGCCGGCCGGCGCGGGACGTGGATCTTCCGCCGCGGCTGCTGTCCCGTCTCTTGCCGCAGGCCCGAGCGATGGGGGCGGATACGGTCGCCCTGACCGGGGGCGAGCCGACGCTGCACCCGCGCTTCGTCGCCGTCGTGGATCTGCTGGTGCGGTCCGGCCTGGGATTTCGGCTCGTGACCAACGGCGGCGCCGGCTTCCGGCGCATCCTGCCGGCGATCCTGAACGCCGGGCGCCGCTCGGCGTTGCAGCGCGTGGTGTTCAGCCTGGACGGCCCCACCGCCGCCGTCCACGACCGGCTGAGGGGCCGCGGTTCGTTCAGGTCGGTCATGGGATCGATCGCCATCTGCCGCGCGCGCGGCGTGCCGTTCGGCGTCCAGGTGACGCTGGGCGCGCGCAACCGGCGCCGCCTCGACGCCATCGCCCTGCTCGCGAGCCATCTCGGAGCGGAGGTGATCGGCCTCGACCACGTCCAGCCGACGCCGGACAACGTCGCGCGGGGGATCGCCCTTCCTCTGACCGAGTGGCGCGGCGTCGAGCGGGACGTGGCGCGGCTGGCGAAGACGATCAAGACGCCGGTCGCGCCCTGCCACGGCGTCTTCAACCCCGATCCGCTTGCGACCTGCGCCGCGATGCGGGGCGAGTCCCTGCACGTGGACGCCGCGGGCAGGCTGATCTTCTGCTGCGGCCTGTCGTGGTATCCGGCCGCCTCCGGCGGCCGGCGCGACGGCGTCGTCCTTGCCGATCTGTCGGCCGTCACGCTCGCCGACGGGTATCGGCGCCTTCTGGCGCGGGCGCGTCGCCTTGCCGAGTGGCGGCTGCGGCGGCTGCTGAAGGACCCGAGCGGTGCGGATCCGCGCATCGGCTTCCCGTGCCTCTCCTGCCATCGCCACTTCGGCCACATGGAATGGACCGATGCCTGGTGACGCGCGGTCGCGCGGGTCGCCCGAGGGCGTCGCCGGCGGCGCGCGCCGCGTCGCGCTCCGTCGCTCCGTCGCCTACGCCGCGATCGACGACCGCGAGGGCGTGATCCTCGACATCGAGCGCAGGCGCCACTACCTGCTCAACGAGACCGCCTCGCTCCTGATCGGGATTCTGGACGCCGGCGGCGAGTCGGACGTCGAGACGCTCGTCGAGCGACTGATGCACGAGTACGCCGTCGGCAGGCGGCGGGCCGCGGAGCACGTGGAGGAAATGCTGGCCGATATGGATCGCCGCGGCCTGGTGCGGATCACCCGCTTGCGTGGCCGGGGCCGCACGGCCTAGCCTCGCGGCGCGCCCGGGTGGCGGAACCGGCAGACGCGGGGGGCTTAAAACCCCCAGGCCCCGTCGGGGCCGTGCGGGTTCGACTCCCGCCCCGGGCACCGCGCCGGTCCCATCTCGGCCGAGGTGAGGATTGTCTCTGTGGTGAATCGTCTGCCGCGCAGGGCCGTGTTCGGCGCGGCCGTCGGCGCGGTCGCGCTTCTCGCCGCGGCGCACGCGCTGTACTACTTCCCGCGAGCGATCGACGACATGTACATCTTCCTGCGCTACGCGGAGAACCTGGTCCGCGGCGAGGGTCTCGTCTACAACCCCGGCGAGCGGGTCGAGGGGTTCTCCAGCCCGTTGTGGGTTGCGCTGCTGGCGGCGGGGATGGGCGCCGGCGCGGAAGGGGTGGCGTGGTCGAAGGTCCTGGCGCTCGGATCGTTCGGCGCGCTGCTGGCCGGTCTCTATCGTTTCGGGCGCGAGCGGCTGGAGGTATCGCGGCCCGTCGCGTTGGCCGGCTGCTGTTTCGCCGCGCTGAACAGCTACCTGGTCTCCTGGTCGCTCTGGGGGTTGGAGACGCCGGCGTATCTTGCGCTGATGGTCTGGACGGCCGTGCTGTTCGGGCGCGTCGCCGGGGCGCCGTCGCGCGGCGGGGCGATCGCGCTTGCGGCGGTCGGCGGTGCGTTCTCGTTGTCGCGTCCGGAGGCGCCGTTGTTCCTCGCCGCGATCGGCGCGGCGGCCGTCGTCGAGCCGTTGCGCCCGCGGGAGATGCTCGACCGCTTGCGCCGGCTGGCGCCGCCGACTGCTGGAATCGCCGCCGTCTTCGCGGCGTATCTCGCGTTCCGCCGGCTCTACTACGGCCTGTGGCTCCCGAACACCTACCACGCCAAGCACGGGAGCGGCTTCGCCTGGTCGCACCTGGAGCCTCTCTGGGCGCAGGGCGCATCGTGGCCGGAGTCGGCCCTCCTCTGGGGCGGCGCGGCCCTGGCGATCGCCCTGGCGGCCGTCCGCCGGACCGCCGTGCCGCTCGCCGTCGCCGCCGCCTCGGTCTGGTTCACCGGCAGCGTGACGCTCGACTGGATGCCCAACATCCGCCACCTGCTGCCGATATACCTCTTCCTCCCGCTCGGCTGGCTGTGGGTCGCGGACCGCGCGGCGCGCGTGCGCCGGCCGGGCGCGATCGG
>CAMTWF010000192.1:0-17545 GCA_947085355.1 uncultured delta proteobacterium | reverse complement strand
GACGTGTGCTCTTCCGATCTGAGCGCCCAGCCGACGCTGCGGCGAGCGTCGGCCAGCGCCTCGGCGGCCGGCGGCGCGCCGGCCCGAGCGGCCTCCTTCCAGGCGGCCGCCAGCGGGCCCACGGTGGGGTCGAACGCGCCGCCCGTCTCGGCGGCCAGGGCCAGCGACTCGCGCAACAGGCCCGCGACCTCGGCGTCCAGCGGAAACGGCCGCCCGGCGGACGCGTTGAGCCGCGAGATGACGCTCCGCATCCGATGGACGCTCAGCAGCGCCTCCAGACGTTGCACCTCCACCCGGTAGTCCGAGACGAATCGCTCGAAGCCGGCGGGATCGACGTCGTAGGCGATGACGCGGATCGGTATGCCCCCCATCGCCAGGAACTCCCCTTCGGCGCGTTCGACGGCGGGGCGCCGGCAGCCGCCGCCCAGGACGGCGACGGCGAGGACGGCGACGCGAATCGGCCTTGGAAGGCCGATCATCTGCCCAGGCCGGCGAAGCCCATGAAGGCCATGGCCAGGATGCCGGCCGTGATCAGGCCGATCGGCGCGCCGGCGAGCGCGCGCGGCACCTTGTGCAGAGCGAGGCGCTCGCGGATGCCGGCGAAGAGGAGCAGGGCCAGGGCGAAGCCGAGGGCGGACGAGAAGGAAAAGACGAGCGCCTGGAGGTAGCCGAGCTTGTTCTGCACGGCGAGTATGGCGACGCCGAGGATGGCGCAGTTGGTGGTGATCAGGGGGAGGAAGATGCCGAGCGCCTGGTAGAGCGCCGGAGCGGTCTTCTTGAGCACGATCTCGACCAGTTGGACTAGAGAAGCGATGACGAGGATGAAGACGATGGTGCGCATGAAGGAGAGGTCGATTCCAGGGGCCAGTGCGCCGCGGGCGAGCACGTAGTGCTCGATCGGCCAGGTGATCGCGGCGCAGATGGTCATGACGAACAGGACGGCCATGCCCATGCCGAACGCCGTGTCCTGGCGCTTGGAGACCCCGAGGTAGGGGCAGACGCCGAGGAAACGCGCGAAGATCACGTTGTTGACCAGTATCGCCCCGAGGACCAGGACGAAGATCGATTGATCAGACACGGCGCGACCTCCTCAGGTCCAGGTCGTTCATCAACCACAGGATGCAGCCCAGCGTGACGAACGCGCCGGGAGGCAGGACGAACACCAGGGCCCTCGGCGCGTCATCCGGGAACAGCGGCATGCCGAAGATGCTCCCCGAGCCGAGCACCTCGCGCACGGCGCCGATGACGAGCAGGGCGAGCATGAAGCCGACGCCCATGCCGAGGCCGTCGACGAGGCTGGAGGCCGGGCCGTTCTTCGAGGCGAACGCCTCGGCGCGACCGAGGATGATGCAGTTCACGACGATCAGCGGGATGAAGACGCCGAGGCTGCGCGCAAGGATGGGGAAGTACGCCTGGAGCAGCAAGTCTACGATCGTCACGAACGAGGCGATGACGACGATGAAGATCGGGATGCGCGCCTGCGCGGGCACGACACGGCGAATCGTCGAGATGACGACGTTGGAGCCGAGCAGCACGAACGTGGTGGCCGCGCCCATGCCGAGCGCGTCGATGGCCGAGGTCGTGACGGCGAGCGTCGGGCACAGGCCGAGCAGCATGCGCAGGACGGGATTGTCCTTCCACAACCCCTTCGTGAAGTTCTGCAGCCCGGTCACGGCGCGCCTCCTTGCTCCGCCGAAGAAGCGCCGGGAGCGCCGGCTCCCGGCATTGCGGCGCGGTCGCGGATGATCCGGAGCGCCTCCTCGATCGCCTCGGCCACGCAACGCGACGTGATCGTCGAGGCCGTGATGACCTCCACCTGCCCCCCGTCGTTGCGCACGCGGAAATCGAACTCGCCCGGCCTCTTCCCCGCGAACTGCAGGATGAACGGCTTCCCCCTCGCCTGCCCCGGGTTCTTCCAGTCCTTGTTCCCGTCGACGATCTTCGCTCCCAGCCCCGGCGTCTCCTGGTGGCCGAGGATGTACACGCCGCTGACCGCGAGATCGGGCGTGGCGGCCACGAGCAGATCGACGCGCGGTCCGAAGCAGGCCGTGCTGAACGTCTCGAGCGCGTGGCCGACCACCTCCCCCCGTCGCGTCGCCGTGTACAACGACCTGCGGCAGGCGTCCCCCGGCGGCGCGCCCGGCGGCTCGGCGCACCGCCACGTGTCCAGCGGCTTGTTGTCGAACTCGGGCAGGATGTAGGCGAACGCCCTCCCCTTCTCCTCCCGCTTCGCCTGTTCGATCAGCGGCCGCGTCCGAGCGTAGACGAACCCGAGCACGCCGGCGGAGATCAGGGCGAAGGCGGCGACCGTCAGCACCATCTTCGCTCCCTCCGAACCGCTCCCCGCCTCCGGCTCCTTTGCACCGGGGGGCTGTTCGGCGCCGGGCGCCTCACCGCCCCCGGACCCCCGCGGAACCTCGCGGCAGAGCCGCGAGGTTCCTTGTCACCCGCCGCGCCCGCGGTGTGGCTGTGCGCCTCGTCGCTCATGCCGCGGCCCTCCTCCGCGCCTCTCCGAACCTCCGGTCGCGCGCGTGCCGGTCGAGGATCGGCGTCAGCGCGTTCATGATCAGGATGGCGAAGCTGACGCCCTCGGGGTAGGCGCCCCACAGGCGGATCACGGCGGTGATCGCGCCGCACCCCGCGCCGAAGATCAACATCCCCTTCCGCGTCACCGGCGACGTGACCATGTCGGTCGCCATGAAGAAGGCGCCGAGGACCAGTCCGCCGCTGAGGATGTGGTACAGCGGATCGACGTGCACGTCCGGCTTGAGCGCCCATGCAAGCGTCGTGATCGCGGCGGTGGCGCCGATGAACGAGAGCGGGATGTGCCAGGTGATGATCCGGCGCAGGAGCAGGAAGGCGGCGCCCAACAGCAGGGCCAGCACGGAGACCTCGCCCAGGCTGCCGCCGTGGCGGCCGAGGAACAGGTCGAGCGTCGGGTGCTGCTCGCGCATCTGGGCGCGGACGCGCGCGACCTGGGTCGGGTCGGCGCCGGTGCGCAGGGTCTGCTTGAGCTTGCCGAGCGGCGTGGCGTAGGTCAGGCCGTCGAGTTCGCCCATGTCCGCGGCTATCCGCTCGGCCGTGGACTGGGCGAAGCGGTCGACCGGCGCGGACCAGGTCAGCATCTGCGCGGGGAAGGCGATCAGCAGGAAGACGCGGGCGACGAGCGCTGGGTTGAACGGGTTGCAGCCGAGGCCGCCGAAGACGTGCTTGCCGAGGAACATGGCGACGAACGCGCCAACGAGCAGCATCCACCAGGGGGAGCCCGCCGGCAGGTTCAGGGCGAGGAGGACGCCGGTCACGACGGCGCTGCCGTCCAACGCCGCGGCGCGCACCTCGGTCCAGGATCTGCCGCGAGCCCGGAGAAACAGGGCCTCGCAGGCCACGCAGCCCAGCACGGTGACGCCGATCACGACCAGGGCGTCGCGGCCGAAGAACCAGGCCGCGGCCGCGCAGGCGGGGAGCAGCGCCAGCCAGACCGAGTGCATGATCCGCGGAACGGTGTCCGGCGTCGCGACGTGGGGCCAGGAGGAGACGAGCAACTCCGGCGCGGCCGCCGGCCCCGCAGCCGCGGCCGGGGCGCCTCCGGATGTCGGCGTGGCTGGATCCGTCACGGCGCCCTACGCCTTCTTCGCCTGTTGCAGCCGGCGGTGCTCGCTCTTGCCCAGCCGGATCAGGTGCATGAGACGGCGGTGCCCGGGGCAGGCGAACTGGCACGCGCCGCACTCGACGCAGTCCAGCGCGTCCGCCATGTCCTCGTACCGGGCGTTCTCGGCCAGGTCCGCCATGTCGCACGGGCAGAGCCCCTGCGGACAGGCTCCCAGGCACCGGCCGCAGCGGATGCAGGGGTGTTCGCGGACGAGCACGGCCTCCGAGCGGTCGAAGAACAGGACGCCGGAGGTCGACTTGATCACGGGCACGTCGAGCGAGCGCAGGGCCTTGCCCATCATCGGTCCGCCGAAGATCACCTTGCGCAGCCCTTCGGTCACGCCCCCGCAGCGGTCGATCAGCGCGTCGAGTGTCGTGCCGATGCGCACGCGCAGGTTCTTCGGCTCGCGGATCGCCCGCCCCGACACCGTCAGGACCCGCTCGACCAGCGGCTTGCGGCGCGCCACCGCCTCGAACGCCGCGAACGCCGTCCCCACGTTGTGCACCACCGCGCCCACGTGCAGCGGCAGCTTCCCCGGCGGCACCTCGCGGTCGAGGATCGTCTTGAGCAGCTGCTTCTCCGCGCCCTGCGGGTAGCGCGTGCGGCAGACCGCAACCTCGGCGCCGTCCAAGCCCCGCAGCGCCTCGCGCATCCGCGCGATCGCGTCCGGCTTGTTGTCCTCGATGCCCACGAAAGCCCGCTCGACGCCCAGCACGGCGCGAAGGATGCGCAGGCCGAGCGCGATCTCCCGGGGGTGCTCGATCATCAGCCGGTGGTCGGCCGTCAGGTACGGCTCGCACTCCGCCCCGTTGAGGATCAGCGTGTCAAGCGTCACGTCCTTCGGCGGACGGAGCTTGACGTGCGACGGGAACGCCGCGCCGCCCATCCCCACGAGGCCCGCGTCGGACAGCGCCGGAAGAAACGCCTCGGGCCGCGAGAAGTCGACCGCCTCCGCGGCCGGGTCCACGCCGTCGACCCAGGCGTCCGCGCCGTCGGACTCGATCTCCACGCAGAGCGTACGCGGGCCGACCGAGGTGGGGAAGAGGTCGACGCGCTTGACCACGCCGGAGATCGATGCGTGCACCGGCGTCGAGACGAACCCCTGGGGCTCGCCGATCCGCCGGCCCGCCTTGACCGCGTCCTTGGGCTTGACGGTAGGCGCGGCCGGGGCGCCCAGGCACTGGGCCATCGGAATCACGACCCGCCTGGGCGGCGGGAGGATCTCGATCGCCTTCCCCTCCGTCAGGCGCTTCTGCTCGGGCGGGTGCACGCCGCCCAGCCGGAACGTCCGGGCCATCATGGTTTCCGCTCTCACGCCTGCACCGGCGCCGTCGCCGGCTCCGCCGATCCGGCCGCCTTCGGCGGCGGGTGCGCTCGCGCCGCCGCATCGGGGCCCAGACCGTGGTCGAAGATCACCTTCTGCGGACAGGTCGCCACGCACGCGCCGCACAACGTGCACTTGTCATGGTCGATCCGCGCCAGGTTGTTGTCGAACTGCACGGCGTCGTGCGCGCATGACTTCACGCATCGCTTGCAGCCGATGCAACCGACCCGGCAGTAGCCTCGCACGAGCTTCCCGGGGTCGTGCGACACGCAGCCGACCCAGACGCGCTCCGCCCGCGGGGCCATCCGGATGATCCCTCGTGGACACGCCTTCACGCAGGCGCCGCACCCGACGCACGTCTCGGGCAGCACCTCGGAGATCCCGTCCCGGATCGCGATCGCCTCCCATGCGCAGGCCCGGACGCAAGCCCCGAGGCCGACGCAGCCGTACGGGCACGCCTTGCGTCCGCCCTCCACCAGCGCCGCCGCGCGGCAATCCTCGAGTCCGTCGTACTCGCCCGCGAACGAGGCGACCCCGCGAGCGCCGCGGCACATCACGACGGCCACCGGCGGGTCCTTCCCCTCGACGGCCATCCCCAGCAGCCCGCCGACCTTGGCCGAGGCGGCCCGCCCGCCCGGCGGGCAGAACATCCGGTCGTCCCGCGTCCCGACGATCTTGACGGCGAAATCGTGGCAGCCGGCGAAGCCGCAGGCCCCGCAGTTCACGCCGGGCAGAGCCGCCTCCACCGCCCCCACCAGCGGATCCTCCCAGACCGCGAATCGCCGGGCCGCCACCAGGAGCACCAGCGAAAGCAGGGCGCCGAGACCGCCCAGCACCACGGCGGGCACCAGCACGCTACCGATCAACCGGGGCCTCCTTCATCCGAGCCCACACCCACGACCGCGACGATCGACACCCGAAAGGAGCGCCGACGCGCCAGTCGCCGCCCCCACCGGCGGACGGCGAGCAGCGCAAGCAAGAGACACAGGACGAGCGCCAGCCCCGCAGCCAAGTCCCGATCCAACCCCGAGAGCGGAGCGAGCACCGTCGTTCCGATCGCCGCGCCGGCGAGCGCCGTCGCCGCCGGGAATCCGTACAGGAGCGCGGCGGCGGCCGCGAGCCCTTGCGGCGAAACGTCCAGCGCCACGACATCGCCCTCCCCCGCCCCGACCGGGTTGTCCGCCTCCACCATTCGCATCCCTTCGACCCCGGCCACCGGATCGACGCAGCCCGCGCGCGCGGCGCAGCCCGCGCATGCCGCCGCCGGTCTTACTGCGACCAGCGCGGTCTCCCCGCGGACATCGACTACCGTGGCGCATGTCCGCTCCATGCGGCCCAGCCGCATCCGTTCACCGCCTGGAAACATCGTGCTCGTGCTCGTGCTCGTGCTCAACGGCAAGGCGCCGCCGTCCTACTTCTTGTCCGCCACCTTGAGCACGCCGGCCAGCACGGCAAGCACGAGGCCGGCCATCCCGGCGGGCTCGGCGAACGCGAAGAAGGCCATCGAGTGTTCGGACTTGGCGAGCGCCATGATCCATCCGAAGAGGGCGAAGCCGAGCGCGGAGGCCGCCCCGACGAATGCGAGCAGGCCGAACAGGCCGAGCTTGGAGAACTCGGACTGCACCGCCGGCGCCGTCGGGTACCCGGGGTAGCCGGCGGCGGGGGGAGCCGCAGGCTGCTGCGGGTACTGCGGCTGCTGCGGGTACTGCGGCTGCTGCGGCTGCTGCGGCTGCTGCGGCGGATACTGATACGCCATGGCTGCGACTCCTGTCTGGCCCGGCCATCCTGCGCCGGACCGGCTGTACGCCGCGGGAGGCGGCGGCGGGCCCGGTTCCTAGCACCCGCGTCGCGCCGGTGTCAAACGGCGGTGCGCTCGACGTGCGCACGCTGCCGGGCTTCCCGTTGCGCCTCGGCCCTTCCGTAGTAGGCTCCCGGCGTTGTTGCGCCGCGGCCGGGGATCGCCCGCGGAGGAGGTGGAACCGATGGCCATTCCGATCGATGCGTGTCTCGTCGCGTTCATGCCGGACGGCACCGAGAGCCTCGGGCTTGGCTACGTCGCCTCGGCCCTGCGCCGCGCGGGACGCACCGTGCGGACGCTGACGTTCCGGAACCACCTCGAAATGGACGGCATCGCACGCCGGGCGGTGTCGCTCCGGCCTCGCCTGCTCGGGGTTTCGATCCCGAGCGGCCATGCCGCGGTGAGCGCCATGGCGTTCGTCAACCGCGCCCGCGGGCTCGGCTACCGCGGCCACGTCGCGTGCGGCGGGCCGTGGGCCACGCTGGCGCGGGAGCGCCTGCTGCGCGACTTCCCCGGCATCGACAGCGTGGTGCGCCACGACGGAGAGGCGCCCACGGTCGCGCTGGTAGAGCGTTTGGCCGCGAACGGCGCCCCGGACGGCATTCCCGGGGTGACGGCGCGCGCCGGCGACGGGCCGCCCGCCGAGGGCGGCGGGGCATGGGGCGTTGCGGGCAAGATGCCCGCGCTACGACCGGAGCGGTCCTCCTTCAGGAGGTATGCCGGGGTGCGGGCCGCGAAGGTCTCCGCGGTGCGCGGGTGCAGTCGCCGCTGCCGCTACTGCGGTCTGGCCGCGTGGCGCCGCGAGGATGCAGGGCCGCGGCGCAGGCATGTCGAGGACGTCGCCGACGAGATGGCGGAGTTGTACCACGGCCGCGGCGTGCGCTTCTTCCACTTCGTGGACGAGAACCACCTGCCGGACGGCGCCGCGGACGCGCTCGAGTGGGTCCGGCGGCTCGACGGGGAGCTTTCCCGCCGGCGCGTCGGGCGCCGCGCGATCGGGATGATGCTCCGCGCGGACGCGGCGTCACCGCCCGTCGTCGAGGCGCTCGCGCGCATGGGCCTGGTGCGGTCGCTCCTCGGGGTCGAATCGCTGCGCCAGGAAACCCTGGACGATCTCGGTCGGGACTCGCACGCCGGCGCCGCGGCGCCGGCGATGCGGTGCATGGAGCGGCACGGCATCCTGTTCCATTTCAACGTGCTGCTGGTGCATCCCGGATCGACGCTGGAGTCGATCGTCGGGGACGTGGAGGCCCTCCGGAACGCCGGCGGCGGGTTGCTGGACCCGTTCCAGGTTGAGGCGTTCGAGGGGACCGACCTGTTCGCGTCGCTGGCCGGCGAGGGACGGCTGCGCGGGGGGCCGTTCGTCTGGCACTACGATCCACCGGATCCCGGCGCGCAACGGTTCGCCGATCTCTTCCGCCTGGTCAAGATGGGCGCGATGGGCGAGGTTCCGCTGACCGCGTTCGCTTACGAGGTCCTCGGGACGCTCGCCGTGGCGCGGCGGATCCACGGGCTGGACGGCCGGGGCGAACGGTTGGCGGCGTCGGCGGCCGAGTTGACGCGGCGGCACAACTCGCTGTGGCTCGGCGTGCTCGACGAACTGCTGGAGGCGGCGAGCGGCCGATCGAACCGCGAGCCGGCCGCGATTGCGGATCGGACGCGGCGCGAGGCCGCACTGCTGACGCTCGAGTTCGAGAGGCTGCGCGCGTCGGTCCAAGTGGCGTGTCGGGCGCCCATCGCGACGGAGTTCGGAATGCCGCGGGCCGCCGCCGCCGTCGCGGCGTCGCTCGCGATTCTCGGCGGCGCTTGCGACTGCGAGGGCACCAGCCTCGTCGGGGACGCGGAAGCCGACGTCGCGGAGGGGGCGGGCGACGATTCCGCGCCGGACGCCGACGGATCGACTCCCGACGCGGATGACGCGGCCTGTTCGGAAGCCGCCGCACGCGACGAGCACCGCTCGATCCTCGCCGCCGGCGCCGCCTGCCCGGATCCCTGCACCGGCATGGAGGGCTACACTTACCGCTTCGTGCTGGACGCCGAGGGGCGCGCGGTGGACATGGAGACGCGCGACGGGCCGGCGATCCCGGACGACGTGAAGCGGTGCTACCTGGACGCCGTGGCAGGCCAGGTCTTCCCGTGCCTCCGCGAGCATCCGTGGTGGGAGGAGTGCCCGATCTACCTGGCGTGAGCGGCCCGACGGCAGGGCGCTCCCGCGCGATTGCCGCCGCGGGCCTCCTCCGATAGGATGGCCCGGCCGATGCAACCCGTCGACGAGGATGTCCGAGAGATCAAGAAGGAGATCGTCGAGATCCGGTCCCTGATCATCAGGACCAACAACCTGACGGCGGCGTTCGGATCGGACCTCAAGGCGGTGGCCAGGAAGCAGGGCTCCTACGAGCGCCGCATGCTCGTCAACTCCGCCGTCGCGTACGTGCTGTTCGCGATCCTGATCTTCGTGGGACTCAAGATGGCCTACGACGTCCGGCTGGGCCGATCCGAGGAGAAGGTCGAGCGGATCGCGGAGGAGCGGGCGGATCTGAAGCGGAAACTGGAGGAGGCCGACCGGCCGCAGGCGGCGAAACCGGCGCGCGACGAGGCCGCAATCGCCGCGCTGTACGAGTTCTACCGCAACGAGAACTACGAGCAGGTGCTCAACCAATGGGACCGCCTGCGGACGGAGAAGCTAGACGAGCATCTCCAGCCCAGCGAACGGGCCATATTCCGCGACCTCGTGGCGCAGGCCCGATCGAGGCTGGCGTTCGAACACTTCCAGCGGGGCCTCAAGGCGATGACCGAGGCCCGGTGGCAGGAGGCCGAGACGGATCTGCGGCGCGCGATAGCGCTCGACAAGGCCTCGCCGCACACGACGCGCGTCGAGTACCACCTGGCGGAGGTGCTGAAGGCCGAGGGGCGCTGCGAGGAGGCGATCACGCTTCTGCACGGCCTCATGGAGGCCGACCTGGACCGCGACATGGCGGACGACTACCATCTGTCCCTGGCCGACTGCTACGAGCGGCTGCGACAGTTCGACAAGGCGCTGACGCTGTACCTGCAGTTCGCCGAGAAGTTCGAGAGCTACCCGAACCGGCGGTGGCTTTGGAGGAAGATCCAGCAACTCCGCGAGATCACCAACCAGCTCCAGAGCGCCGCCGCCGCGTCGCCGTCACAGCCCGGCGGCGCCCGGCCGGGCCAAACACATCCGCTCGACCCGGGACCTCCGCCGGGAAGATAGGGAGGCCGTCGGCGGTGAGGCGCAACGCGGGACGCTCGTGTCGGCAGGCGCCCCGCGAGCCGGGGCCGCCTCGGAACTTCGGCTAGAAGTAGAGAATCGCCCCCAGGTGGAAGGTGCCGCCGCCCTCGTAGTCGGTGCATTCGCCCGCGGAGTTGCAGCTCCCGTCGTTCCACAGGGAATCGGTCCTGTAGGCCGGGTCGGTCGGCCGCTCGTTGACCCGCTGCCGGATGAAGCCGCGCAGATCGGCTTCCAGGGCCAGGAACGGCGCCAGCCGCCATTCCACGCCGATGCCGGCCAGCCCGCCGACGTACACGGGCTCGTCGACGCGCGGTTCGTCCTCCCCTATCTTGGCCCACGCAACGCCGATCCCCGTCAGGAGGAAGAGCCGGAACGCCTGCGTGTGACGGCCGAAGAAATACAGGGCGGCCAGCGTGGCGGGAATCTCGCTGCGGACCGAACCGGCCACGTAGCCCTGCCCCCCGTAACCGTCCAACCCCAGCTCGAACGCCAGGTTGGGGAACGAATGGAAGCGGAGGAAGAGGCCGGCGCCGCCCATGGCCGCGACTCCGTGGTCGTAGTCGTCGCGGTAGGGATCGCGTTCGTCGGACTGGTTCATCCCGGTGAACGCCCCGTTCAACCGCAGGCCGATGCCGATCTGGGATTCGAACTCCGGCTCGGGCAGCAGCGGGAGAGGCTGCTGCAGCAGCGGCGCGGGCCGCACGAGGACGACCGGCGGAGGCGGCGCGGGCGGCTGCATGTAGATCAGGACGGGCGGCGGTGGGGGCTGGTAGTAGTAGTCGTAGACGACGATCGGCGGCGCCGGCACGGGAACGCCGATGTGGATGCCGCCCGAGATGATTACCTGAGCCGCCGAGGTCGTCGGCATCGCCCCCAGCGCCGCGAAGGCCAGAATCGACGTTGCCACCACTCGTACCATCGCACCACCTCCCTGCCGGGCCCTAACTTGACCCGACGCCACGGCCGATGTCAATGCGAGGCGCGTGCCATCCGGCGCCGATCGATGTCACTTCGAAAAACCCCGGCAAACCCGGATGTTGACCGCCGCGAGCGATCCGGCGAAGGGGACGGCCGCCCTGCGACTGTGGACCTGTAGGGCCAAGCCGGCCATGCGTTGTGAACCCGGCTTCACACGCACCGGGGGGCTGTTCGGCGCCGGGCGCCTCACCGCCCCCCGGACCCCCGCGGAACCTGGCGGCAAAGCCGCTCGGTTCCTTCCGGTTCGACGACAAGCCTGGTTCCTCGCCGGTCGTTCGCGAGGGCGTCGAGGTGGAGGTCGGGGCCGCGCACTTCCTGCTCGACCTGGCCGGCGTGACGCTCGAAGGGATGACCGTGGGCGAGGAGAAGACCTCGGCCGTGGCGTTCCCGGACGAGTTCGTCCTCGGCTCGCTGGCCGGGCGCAAGGGAACCGTCGCCATCAAGCTCCAGGACCTCTCGCTCCGCCGCCTGCCCGCGGTGGACGACGAGTTCGCCCGCGACCTCGGCGTCGAGGACCTGGCGGCCTTGCGGGCCAAGGTGCGTGCGGAACTCGATCGGGAGGCGCAGGCGGTCGCCGACCAGGAGGTGGACCGGGCGTTGCAGGACGCCGTCATCGAGCGCGCGGCGCCGTCCCTGGCGCCGACGTGGGTCGCGGAGCGGCTGCGGGAGCACGAGGAGGCGTTCCAGCGTCTGCTGGGCGGGCGCGGCGACCAACTGGCGGCGGAGCAGCGGGCCGTACTGCTGGCGGAGGCCGAACGACGGCTGCGGTACGCCGCGGTCGTCGGCTGGCTTGGCCTGTCAAAGGGCCTGCACGCGACGGCCGAGGACGTGGAGGCCGAGGTGGCGCGGATCGCGGAGTCGACCGGCAGGCCGTTGGCCCAGATCCGGGCCGAGCTGGCGCGCGCGGGCACGACCGGCATCGAGAACGACATCACCGAGCGCAGGGTCCTGGCGTTCCTGCGCGCGGCCGCGAGGATCGAGGACGGTCCGCCGCTGCCGGCCGCCGAGCGGCGGGCGGCGAGGCGGGGCGGACGCGGAGCGAAGTAGGCGGCGGTTGGAGGCGTGATGCGTGCACTGAAGAACCCGGCGGCGTTCAGGATCCCGTACCCGCAGGTGGTCGAGCAGACCAGCCGCGGAGAGCGTTCCTGGGACATCTACTCCAGGCTGCTCAAGGACAGGATCGTCTATCTCGGCACCGAGATCGACGACGACGTGGCGAACATCATCATCGCCCAGTTCCTGTTCCTCGAATCGGAGGACCCGGACAGGGACGTGATGCTGTACATCAACACGCCCGGCGGGTCGGTGACGGCGGGACTGGCGATCTACGACACCATGCAGTACGTCCGTTGCCCCGTGTCGACGATCTGCGTCGGCCGCGGCGCCTCGATGGGGGCGCTGCTGCTGGCAGCGGGCTGCAAGGGGAAGCGATTCGCGCTGCCTCACGCGCGCATCCTCATCCACCAGCCGCTCGGCGGCGTCTCCGGCCAGGCTTCCGACATCGAGATCCACGCCCGGGAGATCCTCCACCTGCGGGAGAAGCTCAACGAGTTGCTGATCCGCCACACCGGGCAGTCGATCGAGCGGATCCGGAAGGACACGGAGCGCGACTTCTTCATGGGGGCGGCCGACGCGCGCGAGTACGGCATCATCGACGAGGTCCTCGTCAAGAAGGCCAGGGAGTCGGCGTAGCGGGCGGGGGCCCGGAATCTTGCCGATCGGGGGCGGCGGCTGTACGATCCTGCCGTCGGCGCCGGCGGGTGCCGTTTCGTGGGGGTCCGAGGCGGAGGGTGCGCGGTGGCGGAGCGTAGGCGAGGCAACGGCACGACCGAACTGCTGAAGTGCTCCTTCTGCGGCAAGACGCAGCGCGACGTCAGGAAGCTGATCGCGGGGCCGACGGTGTACATCTGCGACGAGTGCGTCGCGTTGTGCAACGACATCCTGGTCGAGGAGACTACCGGGGGCGCCGCGACGGCCCGGCGGCGGCCCGCCGCCAGGCCGTCGGAGATTCGCGAGTTCCTCGACCAGTACGTCGTCGGCCAGGACTACGCCAAGAAGATCCTGGCCGTCTCCGTGTACAACCACTACAAGCGCATAGACCAGCCGAAGGGGCGCGACGAGGTCGAGATCCAGAAATCCAACATGCTGCTCCTCGGCCCCACCGGCTGCGGCAAGACCCTGCTCGCCCAGACCCTCGCCCGCTTCCTCAACGTGCCCTTCGCCATCGCCGACGCCACGGCGCTCACGGAGGCCGGCTACGTCGGCGAGGACGTCGAGAACATCATCGTCGCGCTCCTGCAGAACGCCGACTACGATGTCGAGAAGGCCCAGCGCGGCATCGTCTACATCGACGAGATCGACAAGGTCGCCCGCAAGGGCGAGAACCCGTCGATCACCCGCGACGTGTCCGGCGAGGGCGTCCAGCAGGCGCTGCTGAAGATCCTTGAGGGCACCGTCGCCAACTGTCCCCCGAAGGGCGGTCGCAAGCATCCCCAACAGGAGTTCATCCAGGTCAACACATCGAACATCCTCTTCATCTGCGGCGGAGCGTTCATCGGCCTCGAGAACATCATCGGCGCCCGGATCGGGAACAAGGGAATCGGGTTCGGCGCCAAGGTCGAGTCGCGCCGCGAGCAGCGGATCGGCGAGATCCTCAAGGAGGTGCAGCCCGAGGACCTGCTCAAGTTCGGCCTCATCCCCGAGTTCATCGGCAGGCTGCCGGTGATCGCGGCGCTGCACGAACTGGACCGCGCGGCGTTGGTCGAGGTGCTCACCAAGCCGCGCAACTCCATCATCCGACAGTACCAGCGCCTCCTCGAGATGGACGGCGTGTCGCTTCGCTTCCAGCCGGAGGCGATCGATGCCGTCGCGGAGGACTCGTTCGTCCGTCGGACCGGCGCCAGGGGCCTGCGCGCCATCCTGGAGCGCACGATGCTGGACATCATGTTCGAGGTGCCGTCGATGGAGGGCGTCCGCGAGGTGATCATCGACGCGGACGTCGTCAGGCACGGCAAGCGCCCGATGATCGTCCTCGACAAGAAGGCCCAGGCCGCCAAGGCCGGTTGAGCGGGATTACCGATGACGCATGATTCGGGAAGCGGCGGCGGCACGGGCAGGATCCGTCAGATCCCGCTCCTGCCGCTCCGGGACATCATCGTCTTCCCCCACCAGGTCGCGCCTCTGTTCGTCGGGCGCGAGAAGAGCGTCGCGGCCCTGGGCGCCGCGATCGCCGGCGACAAGCAGATCCTCTTCGTCGCGCAGAAGAAGCCCAAGACGAACGAACCGCTCCCGGAGGACATCTACGGCGTCGGTACGATCTCATCGATCATCCAGCTCCTTCGCCTCCCCGACGAGACGGTGAAGGTCCTCGTCGAGGGGAAGCGCAGGGCGATCGTCCGGCGCTACCTCGCCGCGGACAAGTTCTTCCTCGCCGAGGTCGAGGAGGCGGCCGAGCCGCCGGTGTCGAACATCCAGGTCGAGGCGATGATGCGGACCGTGCGGGCGACGTTCGAGCAGTACGTCCGCATCAACCGGCGGATCCCGCCGGACCTCATCATGAGCGTCCAGACGATCGACAACCCCGGCCAGCTCGCCGACACGATCATCGTCCACTTGTCGTCGGTCAAGCTGCCCGACCGCCAGGCGGTCCTCGAAACCTTCCCCCAGGTCGCTCGTCTGGAACGCGTCTACGAGCTGATGGAGGCCGAGATCGAGATCCTCCAAGTCCAGCGCAAGATACGCACGCGCGTCAAGAAGCAGATGGAGAGGGACCAGAAGGAGTACTACCTCAACCAGCAGAAGCAGGCGATCCAGAAGGAGCTGGGCGAGCAGGACGAATTCAAGGCGGAGATAGCGGAGCTGGATCAGAGGACCAGGGACAAGCAGCTCAGCGAGGAGGCGCGCGAGAGGGTCGAGAAGGAGATACGCAAGCTCAAGCTGATGAGCCCGATGAGCGCCGAGGCGACGGTCGTGCGGAACTACGTCGACTGGGTGCTGTCGTTGCCCTGGGCCGAGCGCAGCGACGAGAACCGGGACATCGCGCTGGCCGAGCGCATTCTCGAGGAGGACCACTACGGCCTGCGGAAGGTCAAGGAGCGCATCATCGAGTTCCTCGCCGTCAACGCGCTCGTCGGCAAGCTCAAGGGCCCCATCCTCTGCTTCGTCGGTCCCCCCGGCGTCGGCAAGACGTCGATCTCGAAGTCGATCGCCCGGGCCACGGGACGCAAGTTCGTCCGCATGAGCCTGGGCGGCGTCCGCGACGAGGCCGAGATCCGCGGCCACCGCCGGACCTACATCGGCGCCCTGCCGGGGAAGATCATCCACAACATGAAGAAGGTCGGCGTCGTCAATCCCGTCTTCCTGCTCGACGAGGTCGACAAGATGACGGTCGACTGGCGCGGAGACCCGTCCTCCGCGCTGCTCGAGGTCCTCGACCCCGAGCAGAACTACATGTTCAGCGACCACTACCTGGACCTCGACTACGACCTCTCGAACGTGATGTTCATCACCACCGCGAACACCCTGGCCGGCATCCCCGTGCCGCTTCAGGACCGCCTCGAGGTGATCGAAATCCCGTCGTACACCGAGTTCGAGAAGCTCAACATCGCCGTGCGGTACCTCGTGCCCAAGCAGCGCGAGGCGTGCGGCCTCGCCGAGCGGGACATCGAAATCACCGAGAGCGCGATCCGGACGATCGTGAACCACTACACGAAGGAGGCCGGCGTCAGGCAGCTCGAGCGCGAGATCGCGTCGATCTGCCGCAAGGTCGTGCGGGACATCGTGAGGGGCGCGGCTGCCCCGGCGGACCCGGCGGCCGGCGAGATCCGCGAGGGTCCGGGGGGCGGTGAGGCGCTCGGCGCCGAACAGCCCCCCGGTGCAAAGGACCCGAGCGGCTTTGCCGCGAAGATCCGGGTCGTGGCGAAGCAGCTCCCGAAGCTGCTCGGCATCCCGAGGTACAAGGTGGGGAAGGCCGAACGGCACGACGAAGTGGGCATCGCCAACGGGCTGGCCGTGACCAGCGTCGGAGGCGACATGCTGACGGCGGAGGTCGCGATCTCGCAGGGCAAGGGCAAGCTGGTGCTGACCGGTAAGCTCGGAGAGGTGATGCAGGAGTCCGCCCAGGCCGCGCTCTCCTACGTCCGATCGCGATCCGGGACGTTCGGCCTCGACGAGGACTTCTACCAGAAGATCGACGTCCACGTGCATTTCCCCGAGGGCGCCGTCCCGAAGGACGGCCCCAGCGCGGGAATCACCGTCGGCGCGGCCCTCGTCTCCGCCCTCCTGCGCGTTCCCGTGCGGTGCGAGGTCGCAATGACCGGCGAGATCACGCTGCGCGGCAGGGTCCTCGCCGTCGGCGGCCTCCGCGAGAAGCTCCTGGCCGCGCACCGCGGCAACGTCTCCACGGTGATCATGCCGAAGGAGAACCGCAAGGACCTCAAGGACGTCCCGCGCCGCGTCCTCCAGGCCCTGCGCCTCGTCCTCGTGGACCACATGGACGAGGTGCTCCGCGAGGCCCTGGCGACCGGCGAGCCGGTTGCGATCCTCGGCGAGGTCCCCCCGTCGATGGAGTACCGCGCGGGCCAGCTCTACCTGCCGGGCGGCGAGCCGGAGCAGGCCCCGCAGCTTCCGCAGTAGCGGCGCCCCGCAACCGCAGGCCCGCCGGCCGCTCGGAGGTGACGCAGTGTTCGACGCGATCGTGATCGGGGCCGGCATGGCGGGGACGTGCGCAACGCTCGGGATCCGCCGGGCCGGTCGCACGGTGCTGGTCCTGGCGGATGGCGCGGGCGCCACGGCGCTGTCGTCGGGCGCGATCCAACCGCACCCGGTGCTCGTTCGCGACGACCTGGACCTCCTCCTGGAGCGCATGCCGGGCGTGCTGCGCGCGGCGCCCGGCTTTGCCGCGAGGATCCGCGGGGGTCCGGGGGGCGGTGAGGCGCGAAGCGCCGAACAGCCCCCCGGTGCAACCGATCGTCCGATGCGGATCCCGACGGTGGCGGGCGGGGTCGTGGAGGCGGTTGCGGCGCCCGCCGACTGCATCGACCTCGATTCGTGGCCGGGAAAACGCATCGCCGTCGCGGCGCCGGCGCTGTCCGGAACGCTCGACGCCGCCGCCCTCGCCTCCCTGCTGCGCGACGCGGCCGGCGGATCCATCGACTTCTTCCCTGTCGAGACGGTCTTTTCTGCGCAAGCGGCCGATGCGGCGCTCACGCCGAGCGCGGCGGCCGGGCGGCTGCGATCCAATCCCGAACTCGCGTTGGAGTTCGAGCGCCGTTTGGCGCGGGTTCTTGCCGGCACGGCTCCGGATGCCGTGCTGTTGCCGCCGTGGGTGTCACCGGATATGCGGGCGGCGGTCGAGCGATCCTCTGCACCGGGGGGCTGTTCGGCGCCGGGCGCCTCACCGCCCCCCGGACCCCCGCGGACCCTCGCGGCAAAGCCGCTCGGGTCCTTCGCACCGGGGGGCTGTTCGGCGCCGGGCGCCTCACCGCCCCCCGGACCCCCGCGGACCCTCGCGGCAAAGCCGCTCGGGTCCTTGGGCGTGCCCGCCTT
>CAMTWF010000191.1:0-4340 GCA_947085355.1 uncultured delta proteobacterium | reverse complement strand
TGCGGGTGCCGCGCCGCGGGAGACCGCCCGGCGCTGCCGGCCGTTTTCCTGGCCGCCGCGTGGGCCCTCCTCGCCCGCCCGCTCCGCACGCGCCGGCGCCGCGGTACGTTTTCGACCTGACGTGCGGCCGGGCGGTCCCCCCTCCGGTGAACGGATACGCCGCTTGAACCGCTCCGGGGCGGCGGTCTAGGCTGCCCCGGAGCGACGAGGCGGCGGGCGGCCAGGCCGCTCGGCACGCGCGTCGCGCGGGCGTGGCGGGTGCGCGGCTCGGGGAATCCCGCGAGGCAGAGGGGTAGCGACGATGGCGGATGATCGGCAGGACGGGCAGGAGACGCCGAAAGGCGGTGGCGAGGCGTCGGCCGGCCCTCCCGGTGGCGATAATACGGTGCGGCCGGATGCGGCCGCAGCCGCGCGATCCGGCAGGCGGTGGACGCGGTTCGGCCGGCGGCTGGCCGTCGTCCTCTTCCGGCCGGGCTCTTTCTGGCAGGGCGTCCGCGACGAGCGGATCACGGTCGGCGAGTTGATGTGGCCGCACATCCTGTTCCTGATCTCTCTGCGGTCCCTGGCCGGGTTGGTGGGCGCGATCCTGGCAGGCGCGAGTCTGGGCTCCGCCGCCGCCGGGTTCGTGTCCGGCTTCGCGAGTTGGCTCATCCTGGTCTGGGTCTTCGCTCTGGCGGCCGGCATTGCGGCCACGGCTTCCGGTGGTCGGATCAACGCCCACGATCCCCTGCGCTACGCCGCCTACGGCCTTGCGCCCCTCTTCATCGTGGGGATGTTGGGCGCCGTGCCGCTTCCGTTCGTCGCGCCGGCGGCCGATCTGGTGGCGATGCCGTGGACCTTCTACGTCCTCGGTCGGGGAGCCATCCCGATGCTCGGGATGCGCCCCGATCGAGCGCCGGGCGCGGTGGGACTGCTGTGCGGCGTGCTGTTGGTTCTCTGGGGCGTGATGCCGACGCTCGTCCCGATGATCGTGCATTCGATGATGCAGTAGTCGCGCCGCCGGATCGCCGGTTGGACAACCGCGCCGCGTTCTGGCACAAATTGCGAAGAGATGTCCGAGGGACCGACCTACTTCGAGATCCAGGACCTGGCGCACGCGGGAGCGATCCGGACCGCGGTGTGGGCGGTGGCTTTCATCGCCGCCGTGTCGTTCGGGGCGCCGTGGGAGATCGGCAGCGGCGGCGTCGTCTGGACGTGGGACATCTGGTCCGGCTCCGAGGCGTTCCACCTGATCCCGCTCGCCGCGGGCGTCGTGCTGGCCGTGCTGGGCGCGTTCGAGGCCGTGCCCGGGATCGCGATCGGGGCGCTGTCGCTGGCGGCCGGGGTGTCGTGGGCGGCGTTGTATTTCGAGCGGTTCGCGCCCGCGTTCGGGTGGGCGATCGCCGGGTCCGACACGCGCGCAGCGCTCGCCGCGTCCGCCGTGGCGGCGCTGCTGGCGGGCCTGGCGTGCCGGCGGGCGTTCCACCGATCCGTCGCCGCGCGCATCGTCACGGCACTGGCCGCCATGGGCACGATTGCCGTCTTCGTGATCCCGATGGGTCCCGGCGACACCACGATCGTCAAGGACGTCATCGTCGACGCCGTCGCATCGGCCGAGATCCGGACGATCCTCGACGCGATTCCGCCGGCCCTCGTCGCGCTGGCGGCTGTCGGCTCGTTCGCGACGCTCCTGCGCAGCCGTTCCTCGACCGGCGGCCTCTGCTGGCTGACGCTCGTGCTGTTCCACGTGGTGGCCGCCTCGGTGGCGTTCGGGTACGTGCCGGTTTTTGCCGCGGGGCTGACCGACGCCGGGGCGCTGACGTACGGCCTGTTCGCGGCGCCGCTGAAGCTCGGACTGCTGTGGTACGCGGCGCTGCTGCTGGCGGGACTCGGCGCCGGCGGCTTCGTCGCGGCCCTTGAGGCGCGGATCCGTCGAGTGCCGGTGCCGGGCTACCGCGCGCAGCAGCACGCGGCGGCGCCGTACGAGGCGTACCCGGTCATGCCTGCCGGATCGCCGCCCGGTCTGCCGTACGCCGCCGTGCCGGTACACGCCCCGCCAGGCCCGATCGCGGGACCGCACGCGCCGGCCGTGCCGGTGCACGCGGCGCATGATGCAGGGCCGCTCGGGCCACCGCCGGGCTGGGCGCCCTCGCCGGCGGCGCCGTCGCACGCGGTTGTGCCACCGACGATGCTCGCGCCCGCGGCGCCGGCCGTGCCGGTTCCAGCGCCCGCGCAGGTCCGTCCGGCGCCGTTCCATGTCATCCCGACACCGCCGCTCGGGGTGGCGTCTCATGGGGGACCATCCGCGGACGAGATCGTCGAGATCCGGTCCTCGCAGGCTCTGCAGATCTTGACGGAACCGGACGCACGATCGCCCGGCGCCGAGGCCGCGTCCTCCGCCGCGCCGGCGCAGCGCGGTTCCGGCAGTCATGCCCGGTTCGTGCCGACGGCGGCGCCCCCGAACATGGGCGCGGGTGCGCAGGCGGGCGGTCGCAAAGCCATGGTCAAGACGCAGGTGGGCATGCCGCCGGTGATCCCCGGGGCGCGCACGAACGGCCGGATGCCGGCGGGGGCCGCCGACTCCGGCAGGACCGGCGACACGTCGTTCGGCATGCCGGCCGTCGCTCCGCGGCCGCCGAGGTTGGGCGATGCGTCGTCCCGCGCGGCGCCGGCCGGAGGGCCTCCGACCACGCAGCCGGAGAAGTCGTCGTCACGGCTGTGGCCGCCGCCGGGCGGCTTCCTGCGGAAACCGCCGGGACAGCAGCCCGAACCCGCACCGATGGTGCACGACCAGCCGGTTCCCACGGTACCCGGATCGATACCCGCGATGACGTCCGAGGACGTTCGTGGCCGCGTCTCCAACCTGCAACGCCAGCTCGCACGCGGCGCGATTTCGCCCGACGAGTACCAGAAACGGTTGGACGAGATCCTGAAGTCCAGGGGGAGGTAGCGGGCGCAGTTTGGAGTTTGGAGTTTCGAGTTTGGAGTTTGGAGTTTCTCCAAACTCCAAACTCCAAACTCCAAACTCGAAACTACCTGGGAGACGCCATGCGGGTCGCCTTGGCGCAGATCAACCCGACCGTGGGCGACATCGAGGGCAATGCGGCGCAGGTGCTGGACGCGGCGCGCAGGGCGCACGCGGCCGGCGCCTCGCTGGTCGTGTTCCCGGAACTGGCGCTGGTGGGCTACCCGCCGCTCGACCTCCTCGACCGGGTCGCCCTGATCGATCGGAACCTCCGCGCGCTCGACGCGCTGGCCCGCGACCTGCCGCCCGTCACCGTGGTCGTGGGCTGCGTCGAGCGCAACGCGACGGGGCGTGGACGTCCGGCGTTCAACACGGCAGTCGTCATCGAGGGAGGCTCGGGACGCGGTCCGACGCACCACTACTCGAAGCGGCTGCTCCCGACGTACGACGTGTTCGACGAGGACCGTCACTTCGAGCCCGGCAGTGCGCCGTTGGTCTTCGAGCACTCCGGCCGCCGGGTCGGCGTGACGATCTGCGAGGACCTCTGGACCGGGGCGGGGGAGGAGGGGGTTCGGTACCGCGACGATCCGATGGCGGCCACCGTCGCCGCCGGCGCCGACGTCGTCCTGAACCTGGCTGCGTCGCCGTTCACCATCGACAAGCGGGCGTACCGCTTCTCGCTGCTGGGCGACCTGGCGGCGCGCCACGACGTGCCGATCGTGTTCGTCAACCAGGTCGGCGGGAACGACGAGCTGATCTTCGACGGCCATTCGGCGGCGATCGACCGCCGCGGGAGGCTGATCCGCGAGTGTGCCGGTTTCGAGCCGGACCTCGTGGTCGTCGATCCGTTCGACGCCGGCGCGGCGGGCGGGCCGCCCGAGGCGCCCGAGCCCGAGATGGTGCGCCGGGCGCTGGGGCTCGGCGTGCGGGACTACGTCCGCAAGTGCGGGTTTTCGTCGGTGGTGCTCGGCCTCTCCGGCGGGATCGACTCGGCCGTCGTCGCCTGTCTCGCCGCCGAGGCGCTCGGGCCCGCGAACGTCACCGCCCTCGCCATGCCGTCGCGTTTCTCATCGGCCGGGTCGCTCGACGACGCCCGCGCCCTCGCGGCCGCGCTGGAGATCCGGCTCGAGACCGTGTCGATCGAGCCGATGTTCTCGGCCTACCTCGACGCGTTGCGCCCGCTTTTCCGCTGCACCGGGGGGCTGTTCGGCGCCGGGCGCCTCACCGCCCCCCGGACCCCCGCGGACCCGCGCGGGCAAGCCGCCGGGGTCCACCCCACCGGGGAGCCTCTCGAATTGGCCGAGGAGAACCTGCAATCGCGGATCCGCGGGGCGCTCGTGATGGCGTGGTCCAACCGCTTCGGCCCGCTGGCGCTGGCGACCGGCAACAAGTCGGA
>CAMTWF010000190.1:0-1032 GCA_947085355.1 uncultured delta proteobacterium | reverse complement strand
GCAGCCGCCTCGACGGCCTGCCCCAGCCCGGTCGTGCCGCGGAGGCGGTCGCGCCGGGTCGCCCCGTGCGTTTCGATGTCGGATGCGTACAGCACGCCGATCGAGGGCGCCGCCAGGGCCAGCAGCTCGGCCGCCGGGTGCGTCGCCTCGGGCGCGATCAGCGAGCGCAGCAGCGGGAGAGGGATCGTGCGCCCTTGCAAATCCTGGATGGTGCGTTCCTTCCGGCGTCGCAGGACGCCGGTCACGTCGACGTCCTCGACGCCGAGGCACCGCAGCGCCGCCGCCGCCGAGCCGGCCGCGGCCGGATCGGCGTCCATCAGCACGCGGTAGGCCCCCTTGTCGATCGGGTCCTCGGCAAGCAGCGCCCGGGCAAGCTCCGCGGCGCGGGCGCTCCGCCCGGCGCGCGCCTGCAGCTCCGCCAGCCTCAGCCGGGCCGCCCGGTTCCACGGGTCGATGGCGACGGCGCGTTCGAGCGCTTCCGCCGCGCCGTCGTTGTCGCCCAGGTGCTGCGAGCGCACCTTGGCCAGTTCCACCAGGAGCGTGGCGAGCGATCGGTCGTGCGTCGCGCCCGCGGCGGCCACGCGGCGATCGAGCAGATCGGCGAGCGGCTTCCACTCGCGGCGTTCGGACAACACGGCCGCCAGCCGGCCCAGCGCCCGCGTCGAGCCGGTCTCCTCTGCCGCCGCGACTTGCAGCAGCGCCGCGGCCCCGTCCCCGTCCGAGAAGCCCTCCAGCAGCACGTCGGCCAGCAGGACCTGGTATCCGACGCGCCTGGGGCCGAGGTCCGGCCTTGCGAGGATCCCCTCGAGCGTCCCGCGCGCGTCGGCCCAGCGCCGCTCCCGCTTGTGCTGCAGCGCAAGCCGCTCCAGCAACGCGGGGGCGTCGGGGTAGCGCTCGCGCGCCCTGTCCAGCACTTCGCGGGCCGCGGCGACGTCCTGCAGCTTGTCCTCCAGAAGGGTGGCGAGCCTGACGGCGGCCTCGGCCGCCGTCGTTTCGTCGGCGTCCGTCCGCAGGAGGTGCCGGTAGATGTTG
>CAMTWF010000189.1:0-3633 GCA_947085355.1 uncultured delta proteobacterium | reverse complement strand
TTGCCTCGGCGGCGCCTGCCGCGCGAAGATGCGCCGGCGTCCGCGCCGAGCGCGGTCCGAGGAGGTGGACGTGAAGTTCTCGCTGCTGTCGTGGAACATCGAGCGGTTCGCGGGCGGCGCGGCCCGGCACAAGAAGGTGGCCGCGCACATACGGCGTCAGCGCCCCGACGTGTTCGGTCTGCTCGAGATCGTCAACGCCGACGTGAAGACGCTGATGGAGCAGGACTTCGCCGGCTACGACTTCGCCCTGACTGACGGCCCGGCGGCGCAGGAGATCCTCGTCGGCTGGCGGCGCAACAAGTTCGATCAGGTCGCGTTCGCGCAGAAGCGCGAGTTCAACGTCGGCAACCCGGCGCTCCGGCCCGGCGCACTGCTCTCTGTCCGGCTCGCCGGCTGCTGGTACAACATGCTGTTCCTGCACACCGACAGCGGCGTCGATGCGCCCGCGTTCGGCAACCGGGCCGAGATGTTCGGCAAGACCTGGAAGCTCAAGGCCGCCATCGACAGGAAACTCGGCGGCGCGTCCCACGCGAACCTGATCGTGCTCGGCGACCTCAACACCATGGGCCTGATGTTTCCGAAGCGCGGGAAGAAGTTCCAGCGCGTCGATGCGCGTGCGGAGATCGCGGCGCTCGCCGAGGAGGCGCGCGAGCACGGCATGGTCCTGCTGGACAAGGACCGGCCGGCGACATGGAAGGGAAGCGCCGGCGAGTCCGACCTCGATCACGTGCTGGCGACCGCGTCCTTGCGGTTCGCCGACGTCGGCACGGCCGCCAAGCCGGCCCGCGTACGCGTCCGCGGATGGAACGAGCTCGCCGGCGCCGAGCGCGCGAAGTACCTCGCGGAGGTCTCCGATCACTCGTCACTCTACGTCGAGGTGGCGTGACCGCGTCGCCCGACCCGATGCGGCCACCATGAAGGCCGGGATCTGCTGCGCCTCTTCCCCGTTTGGCGGCGAAGCGGTGGACGTGGACTCGGACTCGGAGCGCGACTCCAAGAGCTACGCGGGACCCTTACCGCCCCCCTTCCGTCGCCTGGATCCCTTGAAGCGGCCGCCGAGTTCGGCGAGGGCGCCGTCGAGTCCGGGCACCGTTCGGCGAGCAGCCTTGAAGACCTCGTAGAGCCTGAGCGCGGTGACCATCGCCTCGCTGCCGGCGACGGTCCGCGTGTCCTTCACGGCCTCGACAAGCTGCTCGAGCTGCGGGGCGAACTCCCCGATGGCGTTGACGATCTCGACGTCTCGGGCGAACTCGACGAGGTCGAAGGCCTCCGGCACGAGTTTCGCGGTCTTGTCGGCCATCTGCCTGACGGAGTTCACGAAGTGGACACTCTTCGGTCCCAGCTTCACGATGCCGACCCGTTGCTTCGGGCCGACGGCCAAGAGGAACGGCAAGAGCCTCTTGATCGTACCTATCGCTTCGTTGATCTCCCGAAGGGCGTCGGGGGTCAGGGTCGCGGAAATCAGTCCTTTCGTCATGGCATGCCTCCTTTCGGCAACGAGCCCGTATACCATCGCGGCGGAGGGGCGATCAAGCAAAATCGTCCCGGCCTCGGCCTGCACCCGGACTACTTCCATCGAGGTGGAAAGCGGTCACGCGAGGGAGCCGGTGAACGGTTGCTGCAGCGCTTCAGCCAGGTCGTGCTTCGCCCAACGAAGTTCAGAGAGAAGCCGACAGGTGCCCCTTGACGTGTGCGGTCAAGCACCGCACGAAACCGACGACGCCGACATCGGCGGCTGGCTCACGGTACACGCCCTTGGCGCCCTGTTGGCGATCCGAGAGGATCAGGCAGGCAGCGTCGTAGAGCCGCTCACGCACCAACTTCCGACAGAGGATCTCGTACCGCTGGGCGTAGCTCGTGCCCTTGAACTCCCCGAACACGGGGAAGTGCGGCTCCGCGACCCGAACCGGATCCAACGAGCCCTTCGCCTCCTGGAGGAGCATGAAGTACCCGAGCCAGGGACGGCACGACCGGCGGAACGCCCCGTCCCGGTATGCGGTCCACAGGTCGGTCGCGTTTCCGATCGCCTCCTCGACGCGGTTGTTGTAGTTGTTGCCGAACGAGCCGACCATCGACTTGAACTCGACCGACACCAACAGGTTGCCGCCCATGACGACGATCAAGTCCCACTGTTTCGTCGCACGGAAGAAACCGGGCAGGTCGGCCCGCTTCCGCCGGTAGATCGATTCCGACGGAACGCCCGCTTCCATGAGCATCTCGGCGATGAGGTTGACGCAGCCGTCCAGTTGCCCCCCGCCCGTGACCGCTCCGCGAGTGCCCTGGTCCTTCACCCCGCGCCGCGCCTGCTGGTCCTGCTGGCGCTTCCGCGTTCCCCAGAACGCGGCGACGGCTCGTCCGAGGCGCTGTTCGATGTTGTTCATGCCGCGGCTCCGTGAAGGCGGACGGTGGCGCGACTGAACAGCGTGCCGGTCTCCTGGACGAGTCGGCGGTGCGCCATCTCGATGTAGACCGGATCGATCTCGACTCCGATGCTGTGCCGACCGCACCTCGCTGCAGCGACGTTCGTGGTCGCGGTCCCGGCGAACGGGTCCAGCACGGTGTCGCCCACGAAGCTGAACATGCGGACCAACCGCTCGGCGAGCTCGAGCGGGAACGGGGCGGGGTGGCTGCGCGTCGAAGCTCCCGTGACGGCGGACCAGATCTGCTGGAACCACTTCTGGTGATTCTCGGCCGAGATGACGCTCAGAACCCGCGCCGCGAACGTCGGGCTTCGATAGCCGCCGGGCTTCCGCTGCATGAGGACGTACTCGATGTCGTTCTTCACCACCGCATTCGGTTCGTAGGGCTTCCCGAGGAAGGAGGAACCGTTCTCGACCTCGTAGCAGGCGTTCGCAATCTTGTTCCAGATGATCATCGCCAGGTTGTCGAACCCGACTCGACGACAGCGCTCCTGGATCGACGCGTGAAGCGGGACCACCATGTGACGGCCCTGGTTTCGGCGGCGGGACAGGCACACATCGCCGACGACGCAGACGAGGCGCCCGCCGGGAACCAGGACGCGGTGGCAGTGCCGCCACACCCGGTCAAGTTGGTCCAGGAACTCCTCGTAGTCCGCGACGAACCCGAGTTGCCCCTCGACCCGTCGGTACTCCTTCAACGTCCAGTACGGTGGAGACGTGACGACGAGGTGGACGCTCTCGGGTGCGAGGAAGTCGAGATTGCGCGAATCGCCGAGGTGGAGATCGTGGTGCGTAGGGAGGTCCGCCAGAACGGACTCGATGCGAGCGACCAGGCCGGGGTCGCGAGCGATCCGGGGCACCGTCGTCTGCGCGTTCGGCAACGACCGCACCTCGTCCGGCAGGAACGCATCGAGGTCCGGCGAATCGGCCGCGACAAGCAGCCCCTCCCGGCCGGTCGGCCTCGAGTAGCTGCGCGAACCGCGTCGAGGTCGCGGCTTCTTCTTCGGTTCCCTCATCATCGCCGTTCCTACCGGACGGGTCGTGCGCGGTCAAGCGCGATCCCATGGCAGGAAATGACGAGACGGGCGCGGTGCTCGTCGGTGCGCTCCCAGCGGACCTCGATGTCGGCCCCGTCGATGCGCACTCGGTAGAGGCCCGGCGCCGGCGTGGCGATCCGGAAGCGGTACTCGCGCCCGCGGTACCGCAGTTCGAC
>CAMTWF010000188.1:0-1616 GCA_947085355.1 uncultured delta proteobacterium | reverse complement strand
TGGCCGAACGATCTCTTCTTCGACGTTCGCGGGACGCACGGCGGCCTGATCGTCTGGACGTGGGACAAGTCGCGGAACCTCCCGGGGAAGATCGTCGGGAGCAAACTCGCGCCCGGCCCGATGCTCGATCTGACGATGCCGAGCATCGCGTTCGCCTACGACGCGGTCGGTCAGCCGAACCAGTACTGGCTCTTCGGCGGCCTCGACCCCGCGGGCCGCAAATCTTCGGAGATGTGGGGCGGACGCCGGACGTTCCGCAAGGCCAACGGCGAGAAGATCTACACCGACTCGCCCGGCGACAACGGCGCCGCGCTCGTCGGGCCCGGGCTTCCGGGTGACGGCTCGACGACGTTCTTCGAACTCGGCCGGATCTCGAACGGGCAGCCGTGGCCGCCGGCCCGGGTGGGGGCGACGCTGCTGTGCACCGGCTCCGGATTCGTGGACGGCAAGGGTTGCAACGGGCTGTGCCCGAGCGTCGCGGTGGCGACGCGGGAGGTCGCGCCGCCGGACGGCGTGGCGAAAGCGGCGGGCAGACTGCTCCTGATCGGCGGCGAAGGCGAACAAGGGCCGCTCGACGACATCTGGATGTACGACGAGACGGCGACGTGGAAGCGGGCTGCCGGCGTGAGCCTCGCCGACAACGGGCCCTGGCCGTCGGGCTGGCGGCTCATCGGCACGCTCCCGGCCGCGATGGGCGGCCTCGCATATCCCGGCACGGTGCAGGTCTCGGAGACGCTTTGGCTGTACGGCGGTCTGAACGCCGCAGGCGCGTCCGCCGACTTGTGGCGGATCGACGTTCCGAGCGGCGCGGCGGAGAAGGTCGCGCCGATCGGCGCGGCGCCGGCGGCGCGGATCTCTCCCGCGATGGCGTTCGACCCCGCGCGGAACCGGCTCGTGATGTTCGGCGGGACGACGGCGACGGGCGGGGGGCTCACCGACCTGTGGGCCTTCGATGTCGTCAAGGGGACGTGGACGCCGCTGGCGGGGTCGTGCTCTGGATCCGGCTGTCCCGTGGTGACCGGCAAGGAGGCGCTGCTGTACGACAGCCTGGCCGCGGAGCCGACCGTCGTGGCGGATCGGTCCGGTCCAGGGGCCCCGGACGTATCCTGGACGCTGCGCGACGGCATCTGGCAGACGCACTTCGAGCGTCTGCTCGGCGACGGCGGGGCCGACTGCAACGCAGACGGCGTCGCGGAAGCGACGGCCGGGGCGCGGTGCGGCGCCGCCACCCTCGGATACCCAGACTTCGGTCGCATGCGCTGCGACGCCGGCGCGCTTGCGTGCCGCCGTCCCGCCGCGCCCGGCAAGCTGCTGTGGGAGTACTCGATGCCGCGGCTCCGCGCGCCGGCGAAATGGCAGGACCGCCTCCTGGCGCTTCGAGGCGCTACGGTCGAGATCTACCCGCTGGCGAAGGACGGGAAGCTCATGTCCGGCTCGTCGATCCGGCTGTCGAGGGCCGGTCACGACATCGCCGTGTCCGGCAGCTCGCTCTTGGTGGCCGACGGGAGGGGCCTGTCGGTGTATCAGCTTCCGGGCGGCGCCGAGCTTTCGCGGATCGACACGTGCGGCAAGGCGCGGCGCGTCTTCGCGGACGGCAACCTGGTCTGGGTGGTGGG
>CAMTWF010000187.1:0-22771 GCA_947085355.1 uncultured delta proteobacterium | reverse complement strand
GGAGCGGCGTGCTGGGATCTCGACGGCAACGGGGTGCCGGACGTCGCGACGGAGGACCGCAACGGCGACACGCTGGTGAACGTCGACGACTGCGCGGGGCCGCCGGGCGCGGACGGCTCCGACGGGCCCCCCGGGACGGCGTGCTGGGACCTCGACGGCAACGGGGTGCCGGACGTCGCGACGGAGGACCGCAACGGCGACACGCTGGTGACGGTGCTGGACTGCATCGGCGTCTCCACAGGGCCGTTGACGGGCCGGGTGGTGGACGCCCACACCTTCGCCGGGCTGGCGGGGGTGACGGTGCGGACCGAGCCGGCGACGGCGGAGGTGGTCACGAACCCCTCGGGGGCGTTCCTGCTCGCCGACGTGCCTTTGGGGATGTATCGGGTGACAGCGCGCGGGACGACCCTCGATGGGCGGCCGACCGAGGCGACGGGGGGTCCGGTTTCGGTGCTGGCGGAGGTCGGCGGATCGCTGGAGATCGCGCTCGTGCGGATTCCGGCGACGATGCTGGCGACGTTGCGCGACTACCACACGGCGGGGAACCCGGCGTTCACGGCGGCCAACTGCGTCCGTTGTCACACGGATCGGTCCGCGGAGACGTCGGCGGATCCGGCGATCGCGCCGTTCCACGCCATGGCGGCGCACTCCGCGCCGACGTGCACCTTCTGTCACGACGTGACGGTCGACTTCCGGCACGGTTCCGGGGCGCAGTTGCGCAACCAGGTATCGACCGCCAAGTGCGTCGGTTGTCACCCCAGGTATCCGGTCTTCCCGTAGGGCGAGGAGTGAAGCGATGGCACGCAAGAATGATTCGGTCGTTTCCTGGCTGCGAGACGGGATCACGCGGCGGCGGTTCATCCAGATCGGCGGGACGCTGGCCGCGGGGGCGGCGACAGTCTCACGCATCCCGTTCTCGCGCGCTGCCGGTCCGTCGGTGCCCGATCCGGCGACCGGGGCGATGGTGCGACGCACCGGCTGCATGATGTGCAACGCCGGCTGCGGCATCCAGGTCCGGGTCCTCGACGGGGTGGTGATCAAGGTCGACGGCAACCCGTTCTGCGCCCAGGCCAACGAGTACGACACGGGGGCGGCGGCGACGGGGGCCGACGTGACGCCGGCCGATCTGCCGAACGCCGACACCGACCCCGGCTCGACCTGTCCCCGGGGCCAGGCTGGGTTGATGACGCTGTACGATCCGCTGCGGCTGACGAGGCCCCTGAAGCGGACGGGGGCGCGGGGGAGCGGGCAGTGGCAGGCGATCTCCTGGGAGCAGGCGATCCGGGAGATCGCGTGGGGCGGGGCGCTGCCGGACGGCTCGTTCGCGGGGCTGGCCTCGATCCGCGACGTCGCGGGCCGCTTCACGGCGGCTGACACCGCCTACGCGTCGGAGGCGAAGGCGGGCGACCCGTCGAACTACGGCTTGAAGTCGAACCATCTCGTGATGATGGTCGGCCGCGACCAGACGAGCGCCGCCACGGGTCGGTTCATGACGGCCTTCGGCTCGGTCAACCGGATAGACCACACCTCGATTTGCAACTCGAGCTACAAGGTCGCCGGCTACATCACCTTCTGCCAGGACAACAAGGACAAGGGGACCTACTTGCTCAAGCCCGACTTCGACGGCGCGAACTACGTCGTGCTGTTCGGCACCAACCCGCTGGAGGCCAACGTGCCGGTGAACACCTTCATCCGCAAGATCGGCGCCTTCAAGCGCGCCGGCGGGCGGCTGGTGGTGATCGACCCGCGGTTCTCCAACACCGCGGCCAAGGCCGACTGGTGGATCGGCGGCATCCGCCCCGGCACCGACGGCGCGCTGGCGCTCGGCGTCTGCCGCTGGCTGATCGACAACGGCCGGCACGCGACCGACTACCTGCGCCGGTCGCACCGCGGCGCCCCCAACCCGGCCGGCTCGACCGGCTGGACCGACGCGACCTACCTCGTGCACGAGCGGCTCCGCCGCTGCCTGACGGCCCAGGACGCCGGGCTGGACCACTTCGTCGCGCGGCTGACCACGGCGGTGGCGAAGACGGCCACCGCCAGCTCCACGACACCGCTGACGGTGCAGCTCGACCCGACCGACGCGGGCGGCGCGCCGCTGGACCTATCGCGCTGGCCGTCGAGCGGCAACGTGCGGATCGGCTCCGAGCTGTTCTACTACAGCTCGAAGAACGACGCGGCGCGGACGCTGAGCGTCACGGCGCGCAAGGTCAAGGGGACCAAGAACTACGACCACGCGGTCGGCGCCGACGTGATGATCCCCTACGTCATCGCGATCGGCGGGGCGTTGCGGGGCTACCACGAGGCGACGGCGGCGACCGGGCTGGCGGATCTCGAGTACCGCGGCACGATCGGCGCCGACTCGGTCAAGAGCGCCTTCGCCCTGTTGCGCGACTCGCTGGACACGGTGGCCAACTACGCCGCGGCCTCCGGCGTCTCGGCGACCGACATCGCGCGGCTGGGGACCGAGCTGACGGCGACCGGCACGCGGGCCTGCGTCGACCTCTACCGCGGGCCGATCCAACACACCAACGGCACCTACAGCGCGCGGGCGATCCACCTGATCAACCTGCTGCTGGACCGTGTCGATCGGAGAGGCGGGTTCGCGCTGGGCAAGCGCTACAGGCCGGGGACGCCAGCGCATCCGGGAGCGCCGAGCCCGACCGGCGTGCGGATCGACCGGGCGGCGTCGAAGTACGAGGGGGTGCCGGCGACGCCGACGCGGCCCTGGTACCCGCTGGCCTACACCGGGGTGCAGCAGGAGGTCTTCCCTTCGATCAAGATCGGGTATCCCTACCCGATCAAGGCGCTGATCACCTTCACCTCCAACCCGGCCTACACCATGCCGTACACCCACTCGGTGATCGACGGCCTGCTGGACCGGCGCGCCGTGCCGCTGCACGTGGCGGTCGACATCTTCATGAGCGAGACCTCGGAGCTGGCGGACTACGTGCTGCCCGACGTGACGTTCTACGAGAAGTGGGCGGCCAACGTGATGACCGGCTACGCCACGGTGCACACGGCGGGCGGTACGATTCGTCAGCCGGTGGTGGGCAACGTCGACCCGGTGACGCGGGCCTTCAGCCCGGTGCTGCCGGGGACGAACTCGATGGACGACATCCTGATCGCGCTGGGCAAGGAGCTCGGGCTGCCAGGCTACGGGGCGAACGGGATGGGCGCGGGGAAGCACCTCCATCAGGCCTGGCAGTTCTACAACGAGATGTACAAGAGCGGCGACTTCGGCCTGACCAACGGGCTGGAGGACCCGGCGGCGGCGCCGCTGGTGATGGGCGGGCGGCGGAAGAACCCCGCGGCGGTGTACGACGCGTCGGGAAACTTCATCAACGACGACGCGAAGTACTCCAACATCGCGACGATCTACGCCGAGTGGATCTCGGCCTACCGGCACAGCTACGTGCCGGGGGAGTACTTCAACGGCCTGCCGATCTACGAGCCGCCGCGGCGCGACGCGCGCGGGAACCCGGTGACCGACCCGGCCGGACTGGACCTGACGCTGATCAGCTACAAGACGGTCCAGCACGTCCAGAGTCGTTCGACCTCGAACCGCTGGCTGCTCGAGGTGATGCCGGAGAACGGCGTGTGGATTCACCCCTCCGACGCCGCCTCGCGCGGTGTTGCCGACGGCGACCTGATCCGGCTGCGCTCGGTCCGCTACGCTCTGCTCGGCCGGGCGCAGCTTACCGAAGGGATCCAGCCCGGATGCATCGCCATCCCGCACTCCTTCGGGCGCTGGGCTTCCGGATTCACGAAGGCCTGGATGGTGGACGGCGTGCCCCAACCGCACGACCCGGCGATCGGCGCCGGCATCGCGCACAACCCGCTCGTCCGGCCCGACCCGGCGCTGGGCGACGTCTGCCTGACGGACCCGATCGGCGGGAGCGCCGACTTCTTCTCCACCCGCGTCGCGGTGGAGCGGGCGTAGGAGGCCGACCATGCCGCAATTCGGATTTGCCTTCGATCCCCTCAAGTGTGCCGGCTGCCACTCGTGCGCCATCGCATGCAAGGCGGAGATGAACACCCCGATCGGGGTACGCTACCGCCGCGTCGTCTACCGCGAGTCGGGAACCTACTCCGGGACCGGCCCGGGGGCGATGCGCCGCGAGGTCACATCGGTGGCCTGCTTCCACTGCGCTCGTCCGGCCTGCGTCAACGCCTGCCCCACCGGCGCGCTGTCCAAGGAGGCCGACCTCGGCGTCGTCTTGGTCGACGGCTCCCGCTGCGTCGGCTGCCGCCGTTGCGCCGCCGCGTGCCCCTACGGCGCGCACCAGTTCAACCGCGAGACCCGCCGTATGGAGAAGTGCAACGCCTGCTGGCACCGGATCGTCGACACCAGCGGCGCCACGCCGGTCCTGTGCGTCGGCGTCCGTCCGGCCTGCGTCGCCGCCTGCCCGGCCCGCGCCCTCCGCTTCGCCGTGCGCGCCACCTGGGGCGCCGGGACCGCGCCCACGGGTTTCTATGACCGCACCGCCACAGGTCCCTCCGTCGACTTCGAGTAGCCCGGTCGCGGGGGAGGACGAACGGGCCGCCCTCGCGTCGGCCCGCGCTTCCACCTACCGCTTTCTGGCCGCGCTGACCCTCGGCCCTCCCGCTCCGGCCGCCCTCGCCGCCCTCCGTTCCGGGGACCTCCGCGCCTTCTTCCCTGTCGCCTTCGAGGATACGAATCTCGCCGCCGCCCTGGCCAACTTCGCGGCCCACGAACCCGACGAACGGGCGATCGCCGACGAGTACCACGCGCTGTTCGTCGTGCCGGGGAAGCGCTACTGCGCGCCGTTCGAATCGGTCTACCTCGACGTCGAGCAGGCCCCCGACCGCAGCGGCGAGCGCGGCCTGCTCTGGGGGCCCTCCACCGTCGCCGTCCGCCGCTTCTACGTCGAGACCGGCCTCCCCCTCGCCTCCGACGCGGGCGAGCTGCCCGATCATGTCGGGACCGAGCTGCTCTTCCTGGCCTGCCTCTGCGACGACGAGGCCGACGCGTGGCGGAGCGGCGACGAGGCCCGCGCCGCCGAGCGCGGCGAGCGGCGTCTGGAGTTCCTCCGTCTTCACCTCGGACGCTTCGCCCCACGCCTCTGCGACGCCCTGGTCGTCCACGCCTCCCAGCCCTACTTCCACGCGGTCGCCGCTCTGCTGCGCGCCTTCGCCGCCGCCGAGTCCGCGGGCTGAGCGGCGGACGGCCCCATCACATGATCCGCATCGTCCCCGGCGCTTGCGTCCGCCGCGCCAGCCCCAGGGCTTCCTGCACTGCCTGCGAGATCGCTTGCCCCCGCCATCTGCTGCGGCTCGAACCGACCGGCCCCGCCGCCGGCGACGGCTGTGACGACTGCGGTCTGTGCGCCGCCGCCTGTCCGGTCGATGCCATCCGGGACGAGCGATCGCGCCGGCCCGCCGCGGGCGCAGGACCGGCGCGGAACCGCCGGCTGGCCTGCGCCCCCGCCTCCCGCCCCGGCGAACCGTCCGTCCCCTGCCTCGGCGCACTGCGACCCGCCGACGTGCTCGACGAGTTGGCCCACGCCCCGGGCGAGGCGCTCGTGCTGCGCCACGCCGACTGCGCCGCCTGCCCGCGGCTGCCCGCGGGGGCCGATGCCGGCCGTGCCGCCCGGGCCGTCGCAACCCTCGGGCTGCGCCTTTCCAGCCTGGCCGAGGCCCTCGGCTTCCCCCCTGGCCGGCTGCGACTCGAGCCGGCGGCGGGCGGCGGCGGGACGGGTCCGAGCGGAGGGAACGGTCCGGAGCAGAAACCCGCGTCACACGCGGTCTCGCGCCGCGGCTTCCTGTCGTCATTGCTGCCGGTGGGCGTGGCCGACCGGAAACCGGGCGCGGCGGCGGAGGGACCGGTCGCTTCGCGCCGCAGGCTGCTGCACCACCTGCGGCAGCAGACCGCCCCGCTGGCGGCCGCGGCGCGTCTGGTCTTCCGCTTCGCGCCCGCCCCGGGGTGCGACGGGTGCGCGGTCTGCTCGATCCTGTGCCCGACGGGCGCGCTCGGCACGTGCGACGCCGGCGGGATGCGGAGCCTGCACCATGACGTGCTCCGCTGTGTCGGTTGCGGCCTGTGCGTGGACGTCTGCCGGCTGCCGGAGGCTCGCCTGGAGCCGTGCGACGCCGCGCCCGGGGTGTTGGGGACGGCGGGCGCACCGCGGGAGCTGGTCCGGCTGTCCGGCGTCCGCTGTGAGGGGTGCGGCCAGCAGTCGTTCCGTGGCGCCGGCGCGACGGGGCCGTCTGTCTGCTTCGTTTGTGAAGCGCGACGATCGCGCGTCGGACCGGCCCCGCCGGCCACGGTGGCCCCGGACGCGGGCGCCGCGTCTTCCGAAACACCCGGCGGCCCCGCCCCGGATTCCCAAGGGGCGGTGGAGCGCTGAGCGGAGGAACCATGGAGGGACGGGCGAGGTATCGGGAGGCCGATGCGGCCCTCGTCGGCCGGCGGGCGGCCCCGCCGGGACAGAACCCGACCGGGGTACCGGGCCTCCCGCCGGGGCTGACAACGCTGCTCTTCCCCGCCGTGCCGCGGCGCTTGGTCGGCGCCCGGGCCTTGGGCATCGCGATCCGCAGCGCCCATCTGATCGGCTGCGGCCTGCTCCTCGGCGGACACGCCTTCGGGGTCGCCCCGGTCCGGCTCGTGCCCTTTCTCGGCGTCGCGGTCGCGAGCGGTCTGGGCCTGGTCGGGATCGAGCTGTACGCCTCGTGCCGTTGGCTCTACCTCGGCAAGGGAGCGTTCGTCGTCACGAAGCTCCTGCTTCTCGGAGCGACGATCGGCTGGTGGGAACATCGCGTCTGCCTCCTGGTCGCCGTGTTCGTGGTCGCCTCGGTCGGCTCCCACATGCCCGCGCGCTACCGCTTCTACTCGCTGGTCCACGGCCGCGAAGTCCCGCCGCCGCAACCCGCGTCGGATCCCGCCGGGGTGCTGGTGACGGCCGGGCCGTCTCGCGCTATGCTGCAGGGCATGGACCACGGCGATCCCGGCTACGCTCGCGCTTGGCGTTTGCGCTTCGAGCGAGCCGAGGAGGAGCGGGGCGCGAGTGCGGTACGCGCCCGGGCCCTGCTCCCCGAACTGATCGGTCATCTCGTGGAGAAGTACGGGGTGTGCCGTGTCTGGCTGTTCGGATCGCTGGCCGAAGACGCCTTCGAGGAGGACTCGGACATCGATCTCGCGGTGGAGGGGATGCCGCCCGGGGCGGCGCTGTTCCGCGCCGGCGCGGAACTGGACGACATCGCGCGTCCCTTCCGGATCGATCTGGTGCCGATCGAGGAAGCCCACGAGGCGATCCGCAGGCGGGTACTCGAACGGGGAGAACTGCTCTATGACGGCCCGACGAGCTGAGGCGATCGCGCGCGTGGCGGCCCGGCTCCGCGAGGAGACCGCACGGCTGTCGCGCATCGTCGGGGCGCTCGAAGCGGCGCTGATGCGGTGGGGCGAGGAACCCCAGGAACCGCCGACCATCCATTGGGTCGGCGGACTGATCCACGACTTCTACCGTCGCCGCCCGCCGCCCCGGAAGCCTGACCATCTCCCCGGCTAGTCTTCGCCGCACCGTTGCCGCCGTCGGCCGATCACCCGAACGGCGCCGGCATTTCGCAGCGCCGGCGTTGGCGGACATCCGCACGGAGGCTGCATTTCGCGTGCGGCGGACCTGCCGCATGGCATGCGGCGGCGGATCGCATGCTCCAATTCGATGAAAATAGTCCTTGCAGCCGCGGGCCGTGGGGCTGACAGGTCTCACCATCGCGTTTGCAACGCCAGCGCGGGGCCCGACGAGACCCTGAGATCGCGTTTGCAACGCCACCGCGGGGCCCGACAACGCCTGACCATCGCGTTTGCAACGACCCAGAGGAGTTCTCCCAGCCGTCACCATGCCGCGTGCAACGTCCGTAGAGGCAATTGTGACGCGACCGGGCCGTCGAGCCCGTGTTCCGCGGGGTTTCGTGACCGGCCAAGCGACCCTACTGCCACCCTCGGCCGAGGTCGTCGACGGGAGCGCGACGCGGCCTCGGCTCGGGTCGGGCCGGCGGCTCCTCCGGTTCAGGCGCGGCATCGTTCCCTCCGAGCGAGAAAGTCACCCCGGCGGCGACCTGGACGACGAAGCCGAACGACTTGTCGTCGCGCGACACGTACGGCCCGATGCCGAGATCGCCGCCGGCGTGAATCGCCATCCAGTCCGCCAGCGGCGCCTCGATCCACGCGCCGGCGCGGAAAGGGACGAGCCAGTGAAGGTCCCCGGCGCTCGGATCGTAGACGTACAAGCCGAAATCGCCGCGCACGCCCA
The DNA here is from genome assembly GCA_947085355.1 of uncultured delta proteobacterium. GTDB lineage: Bacteria > Myxococcota_A > Polyangia > DRWM01 > JAAZOP01 > CAMTWF01. The sequence continues at coordinate 14,498 of CAMTWF010000187.1, read as the reverse complement.
CGTCGACCCAGGGAGGCGAGGTCCAGAGCCAGGCGAGACCGACCGCGACGGACCACATCCACGCCGTGCGGGACGTGCCCTGGATCGCGGATACACGGGTCGCGCCGAGGCCGGCCTCGAGCGCCAGGGCGTTCACGAGGCGGAGGTGGTACGCGGCGGCCAGGTGGAAGCCGTGGGCGTCCACCGGCGCCGGCGTTCCGCCGGAAGCGACGGCGCCGCCGGGGAGCATCTCCCAGCCGACGCCGAGCCGCAGGCGGTGGGGAGCAATCGCCGCCACCGGCTGCGCATCCGCCGCCGGCGTCCCGGCGCCGGCCTCCAGCGCCACGATCCTCGCCTCGACCTCGACACGATCCGCCGCATCCGGCCTCGCTTCGAGGTACGCGCGGTACCACCGCGCCGCCGCCTCGTCCCGTCCGAGCCGCTCGTGGCACAGCGCCACGTTGAACGCCAGGTCGGCCGACCCCGTGATGTCGAACGCAAGCTCGAACGACGCGGCGGCGCTCTCGAACTCCTGCGCCTCGAACGCGGCCTGCCCATCGGCGAACGCGGCCCGGGCGCGCTCCCTGTCGTCGTGCGCCGGCGCCGCAGCGGGGTCCTGGAGACCGGCGGCGAGCGCCAGCAGCAGCGCGGTCATGGCCGCGGCGGTGCAGGCTGGTCGAGCGGGACGACGCGGAGGGGCCTCGCCAGGTCCATTAGGTTTGGCGGCCGTCCGGATGCGGGCCCCGGCGGGTCCTGAACGCGTGGTTGCGCAGGTTCGTCGACCGGTTGCCCGGAAACGCCCGCGGGCGGCTCGGGCTGCCCCGCCGGAGGCTCGAAACCGGCGGCAGTCTGCGCATCGACGGGCCCCGCGAACCGCAGTTCGCCGAAGCGCCTGTGCTCGTGGAAGTCGCCGGACCGCGGCGCCGACCAGGCGAAGCCTTCTTGCGGCGGCTGCGGCTGCTGGTCGGGGCCCTGCGGCAGATCGAGCATGTCGAGCACGTAGAAGTTGGCCCGCCAGACCGTGCCGGCCGCGGGCGTCCTCTGCTTGAACTTGGCCAGCGATGCGAAGGGGATCTGGAGCTCGACGGTGTAGCCGCGGTCCTGGGCGGCGTCATTCAGCGTCCCGTCGAGCGAGACGCCCGCCAGGAAGTCGGAGGCCGTGAACTGCTTGGGCTCCCCGCGACGGCGCTCCGAGAAGTAGGAGTCGAAGAGGACGCCGCCGGGCGACACCTCGAACTCGTAGTAGTCGCGCCCGTCGCCGTCCTCGTCCAGGAACACCTCGACCACGTCCTGCGTGTAGATCGGCGAGTCACGCTCGGTGAACTGCGAGACGATCGCCCGATCGGCCACTTCGAACGCGACGTACAGATGGCGCGGCGACCACATGGCGCGTGCGGTGACCCGTCCCTGGGCGGGCGGCCCGTCGGGCGTCGGGACGAAAGGGCCGAGCACCGCGGCGGCGGCCCAGGCCGGCTCGTCGAGGCGGCCGTCGAGCGTTATCGCGCCGGTCGTCCGGGGGATGGCGGCGCCGGTTGTCTCGAACTGCACGTCGAACGGGCCGATCCGGATTCTCCCCGTGCCGTCGTTGGGGATGTGGTCGGCGTCGGCGATCGGCAGCCTGTGCGGGCCGTACCATGCGCCGACGTAGAACGTCAGCGTCTTCGAGTTGAAATCCTGGGGGATCGGCACCACCTGCTCGTCGACGATGACCTGGCCCCTGCGCCACGCGCTGGGCGGGTAGTGCTCGCGGACGAGTCCCCGGGTGTCGGCGGGCACCCGGTTCTCGCCGGCGGCGTCGGCGACGTGCGTGAAGAGCTTCCAGCCCTCCTCGAGCGGCTCCAGGCACCGCCAGTACCAGGTCACGGTGATCGACCTGCCCGGGATGATCCGCCCCTGCGCGTCGCGGTCGGCCCGCATGTCGTAGCCGACCAGCTCGATGCGCCCGTCGAGGTTGGCCCCGACGCGGTGCTGCATCGCCGGCGGGACGTCCGCGAGGATCATCCCCTGCAGGCGGCCCCTCTCGTCGTCCGTGATCCTCTTGGGACGCTCGACGCAGATGCACGATCCGGCCGACGCGACGGCCGCCAGCAACGCCCACGCAACTACTCTCCTCATCGCTCACCTCTTCCCGTTCTCCCCCGTGAACGAGCCCGCGCCCGAGCCCGCGCCCGCATCGGGCCGCTACCTTCCCCGGTTCTTCTTCCTCGCCTTCCTCTCGACCTTCCGCTTGGCCTTGGCGTCCCTGGTCTTCGCGAGGCTCCTGCCGAGCGGTCTGGCGCCGGGGGCGCCGCCGTGCGAGGCGACCGCGGCTTCGAGGATGGTCTCCTGCAGCTTCTCCATGCCGCCCGCGCCCTTGAGGCGGACGGCGTCCTTGAGCTTGCGGGCCATGGCGAGCCGGCGCATGCCCGGGATCTTGGCCAGCATGCCGGCCTGCGCGCCGATGTCGCCCAGCATCTTCCGCATGCCGCCGAACTTGGACAGCAGGTCCCGGACCTCGTGTTCCGTCCTGCCCGAGCCCCTGGCCACTCGCGCCATGCGTCCTGGTTGCGCCTGGAGCAGGTCCGGGTCGAGGCGCTCGCGCTCGGTCATCGACCCGATGATCGCCTCGACCCGCGCCAGGTCGCGCTCGTCCGGCACCTTCATCCCCTGCGGCATGCCGTCGGGGAAGAACGGCATCTTGTCGAACATGTCATGGACCGACCCCATCTTCCGCAGGAGCCTGATCTGCTCGACGAAGTCGTTCAGCGAGAAGGCGCCGTGCAGGAGCTTCATGGCGTCCTGTTCGGCCTTCCGCGAGTCGACGACCTCCTCGAAGTCCTTCATCAGCCCGACGACGTCGCCGAAGCCGAGGATCCTCGACGCGAGGCCCTCGGGGCGGAACTCCTCGATCTTGTCGAGCGACTCGCCGACGCCCAGGAACTTGATCGGCGCGCCCGTCGCGGCCTTGAGTGATATCGCCGCGCCGCCGCGGGCGTCGCCGTCCAGCTTCGTCAGGATCACGCCGGTGATGTCGAGCCTGCGGTGGAACTCGCGGGCCGTGGTGATCGCGTCCTGGCCGATCATCGCGTCGCAGACCAGGAAGATGTTCTTCGGCCTGACTTCGCGCTTGATGTCGTCCAGCTCGGCCATCAACGGCTCGTCGATGGCGAGGCGGCCGGCGGTGTCGAAGACGACCATGTCCCTGCGTTGCGCCCTGGCGGCGGCCATCGCGCGGGAGCATATGCCTACCGGGTCCTTGCAGTCGGGCTCCGCGTGCACCGGGAGGTTGAGGCGACGGCCGATGATCTGGAGCTGCTCGATCGCGGCGGGGCGGTAGACGTCGGCCGCGGCGAGGATCGGGTGGTGACCCTTCTTCATCAGGAAGCGGGCCAGTTTCCCGACGGTGGTCGTCTTGCCGGAACCCTGCAGGCCCACCATCATGATGCCGGTCGGAACGCCCTTCTTCGCGCGGTCGATCCGGGTCACCACCGGACCCATCATCTCGACCAGTTCCCTCTGGCAGATCGAGATGAAGTGGTCCGAGGGCGCCACGCGCATCTTGCGCCCCTTGGCCTCGGCGCTGATCCGCACGACCTCCCCGAGCGCCTTCGCCTTGACCCGCTCGAGGAACGACTTCGTGACATTGTAGTCGACGTCGGCCTCGAGCAGCGACAGCCGCACGTCGCGGAGTGCCTCCTCCAGCACGTCCTCCGTGAGCTCCACCCGGTCCGACAGCCTGTTGCGGGCCGCCCGGAAGCCCTTGGTCAGCGTCTCGAACATCGCGCGGTCTCATACCACAGGCCGCAACCGGTTGGTACAGCCCCCGGCGGGGTTCGTCGCCGCCGCCGGTGTTGTGTGCTGCACGGACACGGGCATGGGCACGGGAGCGGGAACGGGAACGGTCGCCGTTCGGGCGCGTGGCGTGGCGATGCCCCGCCGGGTCCTGATCGTCGGCAACCCGAACGTCGGGAAGTCCTGCAGCTCGTCAATCGCTGACCGAGGAATTGATGGAGCTGATCTGGACGCTGCGCGAGCGCGGCGCCGGCGGCGTGAGCGCCGCGGCGCCCGAAACCGCGCTCCGCGACGAGGCGCTCCACGGGCAGGAACAGGAGAATCTCCACGGGCGCATGGCCGAGGCGCTTGCGGACGCCGAGGCGCGGGGCTGGATCGATCGGTCCGGGGAGGAGGTGCGCCTGACGCCGGCCGGGGAGGACCATGCGCGGCGGCTGGTCCGGCGCCACAGGCTGGCCGAGCAGCTCTTCTTCGTGGTCCTCGACGTGGGTGGCGAGGCGAGCGAGCGGCACGCGTGCCTGCTGGATCACCTGCTCTCGCCCGAGGTCACCGACTCGGTGTGCGCGTTCCTCGGCCACCCGCGCGAGTGCTTCCACGGGCGTCCGATACCGCCGGGGCCGTGCTGCGAGCGTCCCGCGGCGGAGATGGAGCCGCTGGTCGTGCCGCTGCCGAGGCTGCCGATCGGCGCGTCGGCCCGCGTGGTCTTCGTCTCGTCGCGGCGCCACTCGCGGGTGGACCGCCTGGCGGCGCTGGGGCTGATTCCGGGCGCGACGTTGCGGCTCCACCAGCGCCTGCCGGGCTACGTCGTCACCCTCGGCGAGACGACCCTGGCCCTCGACACCGACATCGCCGGGGAGATCTACGTGCGGCGAACGTAGCGGCTCGCGGTTTCCGGCGGGGCAACCGCCTGGCGGTAGCGCCCGCGCGCTCGCCCGCACGCAACACGACCTCCACGAGCGCGCGGCGGAGACGTCGCGCTTCCTCGCGCGCGCGGCGTCACGATCGGTTCGGGCCGCCCTTGTCCGACCGGACGAGATGGTAGCGGCGGATCTTCCGGTAGAGCGTCATGCGGTCGATGCCGAGAACCGCGGCGGAACGCTGGATGTTCCAGTGATTCCGGATCAGCACCCGCTCGATGTGCATCCGCTCGATCGCCTCGAGGCTCGCGTCGGGCGCATGTTCCGGTTGCGGAGGCGTCGGCGCGTGCAGCGATTCCGGGAGATCCTCCGGGGTGATGAGGTTCGTCGAACAGACGACGACGGCCCGCTCGATGACGTTCTCCAACTCGCGCACGTTGCCGGGCCAGTGATGGCGGGTCAGCAACCCCATGGCGGCCGAGGAGACGCGATCGACGCTCTTGCGCGACTGGGCGGCGAACCGGTGGAGGAAGTGTTCGGCGAGCAACGGGATGTCCTCCCGCCGATCGCGCAGCGGGGGGAGGAAGACACTGATCACGTTCAATCGGTAGTACAGGTCGTGGCGGAACGTCCCTTCCTCGACCATGCGCGCCAGGGGCCGGTTGGTGGCGGCGATGACGCGGACGTCCACGCGGATGAGTTCGTTGCCGCCGACGCGGTGGAACTCGCGGCGCTGGAGGAAGCGGAGCAGATCGACCTGCATCCTTGGTGTGATGTCGCCGATCTCGTCGAAGAACAGCGTCCCCTTGTCTGCCAGTTCGACCCTGCCCCGGCGCAGGAACTTCGCGTCCGTGAACGCACCCTTCTCGTGCCCGAACAACTCGCTCTCGCAGAGCGATTCGGTCAGGGCGCCGCAGGCGATCGCGACGAACGGCTGCTCGGCGCGATCGCTCGAGCAGTGAATGGCGCGAGCCACCAACTCCTTGCCGGTCCCGCTCTCCCCCTGGACGAGGACGGTCGCGCTGGATCCGGCGACCGACCGGATGAGCGAGAACATCTCCTGCATCTGGTCGTTCTTGCCGAGGAGGTCATGGAGTTGGTAGGTCCTGCCGAGTTCCTTGCGCAGGGCGACGTTCTCGCGGAGCAGCCGCTGGTGCTCGAGGAGCTTGCGGACGATCAACGAGAGTTCCTCCGGATTGACCGGCTTCACGAGATAGTCGGCCGCGCCGGCCTTCATCGCCGTCACCGCGCTGTCCACCGTGGCATAGGCTGTGATGATGACGACCGGTACGTCCGCGTCGAAGCCCCGGATCTGCCGCATCGTCTCCATCCCGTCCATGGACGGCATCTTGAGATCGACCAGGAGGAGATCCGCGGGCCGCTCCCGGTGGATCCGGATCGCCGCCGCGCCCCCCTCCGCCGGCACCACCTCGTGCCCGTCCTCTTCGAGCCATTCCGCCAGCGACGACCGCATGTGCAGCTCGTCGTCCACCACGAGAACCCTCGATCGCTGATTCATCGTTCCCCCTCGCCCCTCGCGACGTCGCGACCGATCGCCTCGTCGATGCGATCGCGGCACGCAGGACAGAAATCCGAGCCACGTTCGTCGACCTGCGAAGGCACATGGGCCAGCCGCATCACGCAGTGCGATTGGCGGCAGTGAGTGAGGCCGAGCGCGTGGCCCACTTCGTGGAGCGTCTCCTTGGCGACCCGCACGGCGAACCATCGCGAGGCCTCCACCGGGTCGGACGTCACCGTGGCGAGGCGCGCGACGGATACGACCGCGACGCCCCGCCCGAGCCTGGCCGCGCCGAAGACGTATTCGAGGACCGGCGTGCCCAGATCGGCTTCAGTCAACACCACGCTGACCTCGCCTCGATCGGGGAGCGCCTCGATCTGCTCGAGCACCAGGCCGGCGTCGGACTGCTCGCCGCCCGAGGACGCCGCCCATCCCGCGGCTCCGGTCCCGCGGATCCCCACCGTCGCCCCCAAGCGTTCCGTCAGCAGCGCCGCAACCTCGACCGCGACGGCCTCCCCCGCACTCCCGTCCACCAGCAGATCGATCCTCCACGACGCCGCTTCCTTCATCACGACCGGCCATCGATCGGCAGGCGCACTCGAAACGTCGTCCCACGCCACACCTCGCTCTCGACCCGGATCGTCCCGCCGTGTCTCTTGATGATCCCGTCGCAGACCGCCAATCCTAGGCCGGTCCCCTTGCCGGTCTTCGTCGAGAAAAACTGCTCGAAGATCCTGGGGAGATGATCCCGAGAGATCCCGACTCCCGTATCGGCGAATGACATCTCGACCCACCGACCGTCGATCCGCGAACGGATGGTGAGCGCCCCGCCGTTGGGGCACGCCTCGGCGGCATTGACCGCGATGTTGACGATCACCTGCTCGATCTGGCTGGAATCGATGTCGAGAAGCGGGAGATCCTCGGCGAGATCGAGCCGGATCCGGACATCGTGGAAGATCGCGTGGTCCTCGATCAACTCCAGGGTCCGCCGCAACAACTGGTTGATGTCGGTCGGACGCCGATCCCCGCGCGCGTCCCTGGCGAAATCGAGAAGCTGGTGGACGATGCGCGAACACCTGGCGATCTCGTCGCGCATGATCGCCAGGCGGGAAGCCAGCGGATCGTCCGGTCCGACCTTCCGGAGGAGGACGTAGCAGTAGGTCAGGACCGATCCGAGCGGATTGTTGATCTCGTGCGCCACCCCGGCCACCAGCTTGCCGAGCGAAGCGAGCCGATCCGAGCGCACCAACGCTTCTTGTGCCTGCCGGAGTTCCTCCTGCTTGTGTTCGTAGCTCACCGCGCCGCGCGCAGCCACCTCTTGCGCGTCCCGAAGTCGGGCCAACAGCCGGTTGATCGCGCCGGTCAGCAGCGCCACCTCCCCTCTCCCCCTCGGCGTGACCCCACGTTGCAGCCTGCCGCCGACGATCCCTTCCACCTCCGCGGTCATGGCGCGAAGCGGCTCGAGGATCTCGCGTCGCAGGAACAGCACCAAGACCGCCACGGCGAGCGATCCCGACACCGCCCCCACGACGGCCAGGAGACGATCGCGGTCCGGCGCGCCGGCACGCACGGCGTCCTCCTCGGCCCCGCTCCGGGCATCCCCATCGTCGCCGCCCGAGAGCAACACATAGCCGAGCGTCGCCGCGGGCGGGAGCAGCACCAGTGCGGCCACGGCGGCCACTCGCCGCGACAGCGTCCTCGGCGGTCTCGGCACGACCGGGAGCCACGAATCCTTCGTGTTCTTGTTCGAGGCGTCCCCCACCCCCGGCCCCCTGGGTTCCCGGATCCCCCGAAACGCCGATCCTCCCCTCTCCCATGCGACCCCCACGAGAGGCACCCGGGACATCCGGCAGGATACGTGGGCGCCCGAAACCCGTCAAGGAGCGCGCCCGCGTTGTTGGCGACTGCAAGCGGCGTACCAGGGCCGCTCCCCCTCGCCTCGCGATCGAGCCGCGCCCCGTTCCCGCGTGTGCGCCTGGCGACGGCGCCGGACGCATGCGCCGCCGGCGTTTCGGGACGGTATGTAGGCGCTCTCGAAACCGTCGCGAGACGCGACATAGCGCCGCAGAATGCGGCGGTCGCTCGATCACTCCATGATTCCGGGGTGTCGCACCGCTGATCGGCCGCACGATTCGACGAGTGCGTCGCAGGATGCGACAGTCGGTGGGTTACGCGTCGCCCGGCGCCGTCGTCGCGTCCATGCACTCGATCTGCGTCCCCCCGGCGTTCGCGCCGGTGCGCACCGCCGTGGCACGCGCGTTGCACTGCATCGCACATCGGTCGACGGGTTCGACGCCGCCGACGGATGTTCGGGGGAGGGTCGCCGATGGCCTGCCCGTTTCTTCGTGAGCTCTCCGCGTACGCGTGCGGCGCGTTTCCCATCCGCAAGCTGATCCCCCGGTCCGATCTCCACGCCGTCGGTCCCTGTGTCGCGCGCCACGAAACCTGCGCCGTCTTCCGCTCCCATGCGCAACGCCGGGTCGAGACGATCTTCGCAGATGCGCACGCCCGGGGCGTGGTCGAGATGCGCGTCACGGCCGAGCCCCCGCCATGCGTGTGGGCGTCCGAGGAGGTGCTGTGGTTCCGTCTCTGCCACCGCGATCTCGATTGCGAGGGCTGTCCGATCGAACTGGCGCTCGGCGGCCGATCCGATCGGCACATGGAGAGCGACCCGGCGCGCCGGCTGGCGGCGGCGGCGGCCGCGCCGGACGTCGCGCCCACGCGCCGGTGCAAGTACGTCGTCGTGGGGGAGCCGAAGCGCCGTGCGTGCGAGCGGGACTACCGTTGCTCGGAGTGCGACACGTTCCTGCGCATTCGCAACGCCGTGACGGCCGGTCCGACGGACGACGCGGCGAGGAAGGAGGAAGCCTATGGCTGAGTCCTCGTTTCCATCAGTGCCGGCGATCCTCGAACGCCACGATCATCAGGAGCACGCGCTCATCGCCGTGCTCCAGGAGATCCAGCGCACCCGCAACTGGCTCCCGCCCGACGACCTCGAGGCGGTCGCGAGCGGGCTGCGCGTGCCCCCATCGCGAGTCTTCGGGATCGCCACGTTCTACAAGGCGTTCAGTCTCGTCCCGCGTGGGCGGCACGTCTTCCAGGTCTGCGTCGGCACGGCGTGCCACGTGCGGGGCGCCCAACACATCCTCGACCGGATCGCTCGCGAAATGCGGATCGATCCCGGTGGGACCACCCCCGATGCGAGGTTCACGCTCGAGCGGGTCCGCTGCCTCGGATGCTGCTCCATCGCTCCCGTCCTGCGCGTCGGCGAGGCGACGCACGGCAGGCTCACGCAACATCGCGCCGCCCAGATCCTCAAGCGGTATCCCTGACGGGAGGGGGAGATGCGCATCACCACGATCGACCAGTTGGACGCCTTGGCGCAGCAAGGCAAGGCGTCGATGTTCCCGCCGCGGACGCGCATCGCCGTCGGCACCGCGTCGTGCGGCGTGGCCACCGGCGCCGCCGAGGCGCTCGCGGCCGTCCGCGACGAGATCGACCGCCTCGGCCTCCCGATCGATCTCCGCGAGACCGGCTGCGTCGGGTTCTGCCAGATGGAGCCGATGCTCGAAGTCCTTCAACCGGGGGGTCCGCGCGTCCTGTTCCACCAGGTGGACGCCCGCAAGGCGCGCGAGATCGTTCGCGCGCTCTGCGCCGATCGGATACCGGCCGAGCGGGCGCTGTGTTGGATCCCGGTCGACGGGAAGGCCCCGAGCTTCGTCCTCCCGCGATACGATCACATCCCGTTCTACGCCAAGCAGGAGAAGATCGTCCTCAGGAACTGCGGTCTCATTGATCCCGACTCGCTCGCAGAATACGTGGCCCGCGACGGCTATCGCGCCCTCTGGCGCGCGGTCGTCGAGATGACGCCCGACGAGATCATGGCGGAAATCGAACGATCCGGACTCCGGGGCCGCGGCGGCGCGGGATTCCCCACGGGCCGCAAGTGGCGCCTGTGCCGTGACGCACCGGGCGCCGAGAAGTTCGTGATCTGCAACGCCGACGAGGGCGACCCCGGCGCCTACATGGATCGCGCGGTCCTCGAGGGGGATCCGCACGCGGTCTTGGAGGGCATGGCGATCGGGGCGTGGGCGATCGGGGCGAGCGAGGCGTACATCTACGTTCGCGACGAGTACCCGCTGGCGATCCGCAAGCTCGAGCGAGCCATCGCCGATGCGCGCGATGCGGGGTTCCTAGGCCGGCGGATCTTCGGCCGCCCGTTCCACCTGAACATCCACATCGCCAGAGGCGGCGGCGCGTTCGTTTGCGGCGAGGAGACCTCGCTCCTCCAATCGATCGAGGGGAAGGCCGGGGAGCCCAATCAGCGCCCGCCATTTCCGGCGCAAAAGGGTCTTTGGGGGAAACCCACCAACGTCAACAACGTCGAAACCTGGGGCGCCATTCCGGAGATCGTCCGTCGCGGCGGCGACTGGTTCGCGGGCATCGGAACGCCCGGAAGCAAGGGGACCAAGGTCTTCTCCCTCGTCGGCAAGGTTCAGAACACGGGCCTCGTCGAGGTCCCGATGGGCACCACGCTGCGCGACATCGTCTTCGACATCGGAGGCGGTATCCTCGGCGGCAACAAGTTCAAGGCCGTACAGACAGGGGGCCCCTCCGGCGGCTGCATCCCGGCCAGCTTCCTCGATTCGCCCATCGATTTCGACGAACTGGCCCGCACGGGATCGATCATGGGGTCCGGCGGGATGATCGTGATGGACGACGCCACCTGCATGGTGGATGTCGCGAGGTACTTCCTCGATTTCCTCAAGGAGGAATCCTGCGGCAAGTGCGTCCCGTGTCGCGAAGGGATCGAGCGGATGCTGGAGATCCTGACCCGCATTTGCGACGGCCAGGCACTGGACGGCGATCTCGATCTCCTCGAGCAACTCGCCACCATGACCAAGGACTTCTCGCTCTGCGCCCTCGGCGGCACCGCCCCGAATCCCGTCCTCACGACGATCCGCTACTTCCGCGACGAATACGAGGCGCACATCCGCGATCGCCGCTGCCCGGCGGCGGTCTGCCGCGCCCTCATCAGATACTCGATCAGGTATGACGAATGCGACGGTTGTGGCGTCTGTCTCAAGACGTGCCCGACCGGCGCGATCGTCGGCGAGAACAAGCGGCCACACTGCTTCTTCGAGGACAAGTGCATCAAGTGCGGCGCCTGCATCGAACTGTGCAAGGTCGGCGCCATCAAGGTCGCCTAGGAGGAGGACGCCATGATCACGGTATCGATCGACGGGAAGAAGGCCACGGTGCCCGAGGGCGCCACCGTCCTCGACGCCGCGCGATCCGTGGGCGTCGACGTGCCGACCCTCTGTTTCCATCCCGAGATCCGGCCGTACGGCGCCTGCCGTCTCTGCACCGTCGAGGTGGCGCACCAGGGCCGTACACGGCTCCAGGCGTCCTGCGCCCTGTCGGTCGAGGCGGGGATGGAGGTGGCCACGGCGAGCGAGAGGGTCGTGCATGGCCGACGCATGATCGCCGAGTTGCTCATGGCGCGCGTCCCGGACGCTCCGCGCATCCGCGATCTGGCCGCGCGGCTGGGCGCCCGCACCGGCCGCCTGCGACCCAAGAACGAGAAGTGCGTGCTGTGCGGCCTCTGCGTGGGCGTGTGCAGCGAGGTGCTCGGCGCCCACGCCATCGCGTTCGCCGGACGCGGCATCACACGCCGCGTCACCACACCGTTCGACGGCCCGGCGCCTGCGTGCCTGGCGTGCGGGGCGTGCTCCTACGTGTGCCCGACAGGCGCCATCGACATGGAGCGACGCACGCTCGAACGCGTCAAGGCCGAGGGCTCGCAGCGGTGGTGCCGCTACATGCGCATGCGCATGGTGCCCTACGCCGTGTGTCCCAACGCTTTCGAGTGCCGCCGCTGCGAGGTCGACCAGCGAATGGAGGACACCTTCGGCACCCATCCGGCGTTCGTCGCGCGCCCGGCGCGCCGCACAGACCCCGTCGACGTCCACGGCTGCGCGATCAAGCCGGAACGCTACTATCACGCCGGCCACGTCTGGATCGAGAAGATCGACGGCCACGCCAGGCTCGGCATCGACGACTTCGCCCGCCGCCTCGTGGGCGAGGTGCTCGACGTCGCACTCCCACGCTCGCGCGGCGCGGCCGTCCGCGTCGGCGACATCCTCTGGCAACTCGAACTGGAAGGCCGCAAGTTCACCCGCATGGTCGCTCCACTGTCGGGGACGATCGTCTCCGTCAACGAGGACGTTCTCTCCGATCCGACCCTGCTCGACAAGGATCCCTACGATCGCGGATGGATCTGCTCGGTTCGCCCGTCCGCATTCGAATCCGAGACCGCGGCGCTCAGGTTCCGCGAGAGCGCTATTCCGTATTTCCGCGTGCTACAGCCGGATCCCGTGGACGAGTGGGTGAGCGGCGAGGTCGATCGGCTCCATCAGACGCTCGCAGGACGCGCCGGCGACGTCCTGACCGACGGGGGTCTGCCGCGTGTCGGGCTCCCAGCCGTGCTGACCGACGCAGAATGGCGGGCGGTCACTCGGGCGTTCTTCGGCATGTGATCGCGGGACGACGAGGGCCAGCGAGCCCGCGGTCTCCTCGTGAACGGTTGCCCGGCGGGAATCAGGCGGGGGATCCGTCGGCCCGCGCAGCCAGATCACGGGCTTCCGCCTTGTGGTTGGTGGTCGGCGACGTGAACGGCGCGGTCGATGCGAGGCCGTCGGCGACGAACAGCTCCTCCGCCCCGCATTCGGGGCACGTTCCGGCGCGCATTCGGCCTCCGAGGCCGATCAGATCGTCGATGCCCGGCGCCGCCAGGTAGGCGCCCGGCAGGATCGGCGCGGTCCTTCGGGCGACGATCGGGCGGCGGAAGCCCCAGACCGGATCGTGCACGACGACCTGCGTGCGGTACTCCCCGGCGGCCGCGACCCGGCAGTCCGACGCGGACACGACGAGCGCGTCGCGGAACGCCGGGAACGTCTCCAACGTCTCGCGCATCCTCGCCGACAGGTCGGCGTGCGGTCTGCGGTAGGCGTGGTCCGCCTGCGGCGCCCCGTGCCCGATGTTGGCGTTCCGCCACTCGACCGCGAAGTTGAGGTTCTCCAGCAGCGGCTTGGGGTGCTCCGGCGCGCCGTCCGTGCCGCGCAGCATGGCGCCGACCGGGCTTGCGGCGGCGCCCGCGCCGTCCGACGAACTGCGCATCAGCGCCCCGCGCGCGGCCTGGACCCACTCGCCCATGGACAGCTTCGACTTGCCGAGCAGCGCCTGGGCCGACGGCGTCGGCGGCGACTGCGCCAGGTCGGCGCACGCGACGAGGCGAGCCAGATGCTCGAACGCCGAGACGACGTGGCAGCAGCGCAGGAAGCCGGACGACTCGACCGCGGCCTGGCCGAGAAAGACCCACAGCGGGAAGAGGAAGCTCTCGGCCGCGTGCGCGGGGCTCGACCCGAGCGGGAACGCGCGCAGCAGGAAGCTCGACCCGAGGAGCACGACGTCTCCGGGGCGGAGCGGCGCGTCCTTGCCGGCCGCGAGCGGCGCGCCGTTCACGGAGGTGCCGTTGGTGGAGCCGAGGTCGCGGATCGCCAGCGCCGAGCGGCCTCGGTGGCGCACCTCGGCGTGCCGGCGGGAGACGCGGTCGGAGTTGATCGACACCTCGCAGTCCGGGCCGCGACCGATCGCGACGACGTCGCCGGGCGGGACGACCACGCACTGGGCCTCCAGCGTCTCCAGATCCGCCACGAGCAGCGCGGGCTGGAAGTAGAAGCGCCGCAGGGCGTCGAACTCGAGCGCGTCGCCGATGGCGCCGAGGCCCCCCTCGCGGCCGGCGGGCCTCGGTTCAGCCTGGGCGAACCGCGTGCCGGCATCCTGCGCCGCCTCCGCGCCGCACGCGGCCGGACGACCTACCTTGACGACGATGCGCCCCATCGCGCCGAGCCTACCCCGCGCGCGGCCGCACGGGCAACGGGAGATCCAAGCCCCAACCGTAGCTTCTCAAAAACAGGTGGCGATGAGGTTCAGCCGTTCTTCCCCGGTTGTAGGGGGACAACAGGATGAACAGGATGAACAGGAGGAGGAACGACCTATCTGCGGAGTCTCTTGAACTCCAACTTGGGCATGACCTCGAAGCACGCGCCGATGATCTTCTCGGTCCTCATGCAACATCCCATCCTGTCTATCCTGTCCATCCTGTTCGTCCACACCGGTCTCCGGCACCATCCCGCTCCCTCACGACCACGGCCGTGCCTCGATCGGCGCGATTCGGGGCCTCCCTGCGACCTGTCACAGACACTTAAACAAGTCCGACCCATAAGCACTTAAAGATGTCCTAACCGGGGGGGCCTTCGGGGCCGCCCCGCGCCGCCCCCTTCCCGCCGCCTCCTTCCCGCCGCCTCCTT
>CAMTWF010000186.1:0-5042 GCA_947085355.1 uncultured delta proteobacterium | reverse complement strand
CGTCGCGCCCACGGCGCGCCGCGCCGGCCCCCGAGGAGCAGCCGCAGCCGCCGCGCACCACGCGGCCGGCCGCTGGTCCCGCGGACGAGAACCCATACTGAAACGGTCAACGGCCGGCCGTCGGCCGATCGCCGACCGGCGGCCGCCGCACCGTCCGCCGCCTTCCGGGAGGGAGCCATGAAGACGCGAAACGACATCGAAGCGTACCTGGTTCGCAGCGGGCTCGTGCACCAGGAGATAGCGGACGATACGTGGCTGGTGCGCGCCGAGCAGGGGCACGAGCCGATCGCGGTCCGGCTCGAGGGGCCGCTGGTCGTGGTGAGAAGCGACGTGGGAGCGGTGCCGGAGCGGGACCGGGAGGCTGCGTTCGAGCGGATGCTGCGCGCCAACGCCGGGGCGCTGGTGCACTGCTCCTACGGCATCGAGGCCGACAAGATCATCCTGTCCGCCGCGCTGCCGATCGAGAACCTCGACTACAACGAGTTCGTGTCGACGCTCGACGACATGACGCTGGCGGTCGCGCGCGACCGCGGCGCGCTCGGCGCGGCGCGCTGAGCGGGGAGGACGGTCATGGGCATCTTCCAGAGGCTCGCGCAGGTCATCAAATCCAACATCAACGCCCTCATCAGCAAGGCCGAGGAACCCGAGAAGATGCTCGAGCAGGTGATGCTCGACATGAACAAGCAGCTCGTCGAGGCCAAGCGCCAGGTCGCCGTGGCGATCGCGGACGAGAAGCGCCTCGCCAAGCAGTGGGAGGACGAGATCCGCTCGGCCAAGGAATGGGAGCGCAAGGCGATGGTCGCCGTGCGGGCCGGAGACGACGCCCTCGCCAAGGAGGCCCTCGCGCGCAAGCGCCGGCACGCCGACCTCGGCGAGCAGTTCAAGCAGCAGTGGGACGGCCAGCGCCGCGCCGTCGAGCAGCTCAAGCTGGCCCTCACGCAGCTCGCGTCCAAGATCGAGGAAGCCAAGCGCAAGAAGTCCCTGCTGATCGCCCGCAAGAAGCGCGCACAGGCCCAGAAGGCGATCAACGAGACTCTGACCGGGATGTCCGAGGCCGGCGGGTTCGAGACCTTCAAGCGGATGGAGGAGCGGATCGACCAGATGGCGGCCGAGGCCGAGGCCGGGGTCGAGTTGTACGCCGAGATGAGCGGCTCGGACGTCGAGCAGAAGTTCCGAGAGCTGGAGGCGGGCCCCGGCGCCGACCTGGAGCTGGAGGCCCTCAAGAGGCAGATGGGCCTGCTGCCGCCAGCGCAGACGGAAGCCGCCCCGCCTCCTGCGGCGACCGCCGCCGCTCCCGAGATGACCGAGGAGCAGGTCGCGGCGGAACTGGAGGCGATGAAGCGCGATCTGGCGGCCCCGGCGGCCGGCGCTCAGCGGTCGGCGGCCGGCGACCGCGGCGGCAAGGACTGATTGCAGTTCACGGTTCGCGGTTCACAGTTCGCGGAAACCCCGGCGGACGGCAAGCTGCGAACCGCGAACCGCTGAATACCGCGCCGCCGGCCAAGGTCCGAAGGCGCTTGGAGACAGGCCGATGCACCGACCATCCCCGAAGGCATCCGCGATCGTCGCCGCCCTCGGCGTCGCCGGGGTCGCGTCGATCGCCGTGGGCGGCCCGCGCGACGTGCTCCTTTGCGTCACCGGCTTCCCCGGCACCACGGAGCAGGCGCGCCCCACGGTGCAAGGCTTCCTGAACGCCCTATCCGCCAAGCTCGGCTGGCCCGCGGGCGCCGTCACCGGCGACTACTACCCCGACCCCGATGTCGGCCTGAGGGAGATCCGCGCGCGCCGGCCCGGCTTCGCCGCCATGTCGCTCGACCTCTTCCTGGCGCACGGACGCGACCTCGGGGCCGAGGTGCTGGCTCGTACCGTGATGCGCGGCAGGGACAGGCAGCGGTATCACGTCGTCGTCGCGAAGGAGGGGGGGGCCGCCGAGGTCGATGCCCTGACCGGCGTAGTGCTGGCGCCGTTCCGCGAATCGGCGCGGTTCCTGGGAAATCTGGTCCTGGACGGCAAGCGCCCGCTCGCCGAGTCGCTCGACCTGCGCTACGAGGCCAACGCGATGAGCGCCCTGCGGAAGGTCGCCCGCGGGCAAGCGGCGGCCGCCGTGGTCGAGGAGGAGATCATCGAGCGGTTCACCGAGGTGCCGGTGCACGACTATCTGCGCGTGCTGGCGGTCGGCCCGTGGCTTCCCGGGCCGCCGTTCGTGGCGCTGCCGGGATCGACCGAGCCCGACCGCGCGGCGATACGGCAGGCGCTCCCCGTGCTTTGCTCGGGCGACGGGGCCGAAACGTGCCGTTCGATGCGCGTCGACGCCTTCCGCTCCGCATCCGCATCGGACTACGCCGAGGCGAAGCGCCTCTTCGATCGGTAGTGATGGTTCCCGGCGACCGCGGAGGCCGGCGGGTTCCGGAGGGCGGCGGGGCTCCGGCGCCCGGTCTGCCCGACGGCTGGGAGGATGTCGTGTCGGCAAGCGAGGCGAAGTTGACCGCGGCGCGGGCCGCCGAGCCGGCCGTCGGCGATTCGCTCGACCACCCCGCCCTCGGACGGCTCCAGGTGGTCCGCGTGGACGGCAGGCGCATCGAGGTACGCGATCGCGTGCGCCGGCTCCTGAAGCTCTCCGCCGACTGCCTCGATTTCCGCGTGGCGTCATCCGGACCCGGTCCGCGCGTCATCGACGTGCTGGTGCGGCGCGAGTAGCTCGACTGTGCAGGATCCGGCGGTCTGGAATCCTGCACAGTCGAGGTAGCTACTCCGGCGGCGGCTGTCGCGGCAGCGGCGCTCCGAACGGCCCGGGCGGCGGATCGCCGCACACCGGTACGCTCCCTCCGCCGTGCTCCGCGATGGTGGCGCACGCCGTTCCCTCCGGGCAGTCGTCGCGGTCGAGATCGCACCGCCGCGTGCATGCGCCCCGAGCCGCCAGACGATCCCGGAAAAGGCATATCCCCGAGGCGCACTCGGGATCGGACGAGCACGCCGCGCCGAACGGTGCATCGCGCGGCGCCTTGGAACAGCCGACCGCACCGACGCACGTCCACATGATCAGCAGGGGCGCTACGCAGCCCGGACCGTTCACGTCACTCACTGTTTCCCGTTCCCGTCCCTCTGTCCGTCGGAGCGGGAACTGAGTCGTTATCCCTTGAACGGCCATGGCCGCGCAACCCGCGGTGGACGTGTTCCCTATCCCGGAGTACATTACCGGCTGCGGTTGCGGGATTCCCCGCCCGCGGAGATTTGGCGATGCGAAGCGTGAACACCGCCGAGTGCCGCTTTCGGCTGGTCGCGGTGATCCTGTTCGTGGCTCTGAACGGTTCGCCCGCCTGCACGCTGGACACCGCAGGGCTCCTGCACGAAGGGCCGGACGTCCCGGACCACGGCGCCGACGCGGACGGCGGAGTGGACTTGCGCGATGACGGCGTGGACAGGCCGGACGTCACCGACCTGCCTGACACGACGGCGGAGGACGCGGAGCCGAGCGACGACGGCGGCGAGGAAGCGATCGAGGACGACGCCGGGGACGTGACGGAGCATGACGCCGGCGAGGACGATGCCGCCGAGGACATGGAGATCGTCGACGAGTACTTGGACGACGCGGAAGACGAGGCGGACGCGGCGGAGCCCGATGACGGCACGGCGGCCGACGACGCCGCGCCGGAAACGATATTGTGCGATCCGGCCGGATCCGACGACTACTGCCTCGGAACGATCCTGCGGCAATGCAACGCGACCGGCACGGGTTGGGCCGAGACGCCGTGCTCGTTGAATTGCGCCTCGGGTCCCGCGCGGTGCCTCGGGGTGATCCCGACCAACGTCTCGGACAGGTCCCTGATGCGAGCCGGTCCGGGCGTGCTGGCGCCGGCTCCCGCGGTGCAGTGGATCAGATTCTCGACGGGCACCGGCCGCATCGAGGCGTGGGACGCGAGCCGCAACCCGCTGCCCGACATCCGACCGCCGGGCGCCGGGCTGCACGCCGCGTCCGGAATCCACTTCGCAACGCAAGCCCAGCCGGATGGAGCCCCGACGCTGGGAATCTGGAGCGTCGCCGGCTTCAGCCTGCCTTCGACGGTCGCGATGGCGTGGGCCGAGGGGCCCAACGCCATGGTGATCCTGTCGTCGGGGCCGGTCGCGATCGAGGGCATCCTGACGGTCGGTGCGTCCGTGACGACGGCCGACCTTCCGGGACCGGCCGGCGGCGCCGGCGGAGGGGCCAGAACGCGCGGAGGAGGCGCGGGGGGCGGCGCAGGCGGGAGTGACGGCAGCGGATTCAGGGACATGGGGGGAGGGGGCGCGGGCTTCGGCGGCGGAGGCGGCGCGGGGGGAACCATCTCCGGCTCGGCCGGCGGCGCCGGCGGCGCGATCTACCCCGGCCCGACGCTGAGCCCGCTGCGGGGCGGCTCCGGAGGAGGCGGAGGAGGCGACGGCGACGGCGGCAGGGGCGGCCACGGCGCCGGCGCCCTCCAGATCGTCTCCGGGGAGAGCATCCGAATCGTGGCGCCCGGCGGGATCGACGCCGGAGGAGGCGGGGGCCGCGGCGGCGGGCCCCGCGGCGCCGGCGGCGGAGGCGGAAGCGGCGGATCCATCCTGCTCGAGGCGCCGCGCATCGACGTCGGCGGCGGCATCGCGGCCAACGGCGGCGGAGGCGGCGCGGGAGCCCGCAGCACGTCCGTGGGCGGAGCGAACGGACAGAACGGGGATCTCGCGACGACCGCGGCGCCGGGCGGAGCCTGGAACGGTTCGGGGACCGGCGGCGGCGCCGGCTCCAGCGCCGACGCCCCGGCCGGCGGCGCCGGTGGCAGCTCGGACTCTCACGACGATTCGGGCGGCGGCGGAGGCGGCGCGGGACGGATCCGCCTCAACAAGCTGACCGGGTCGGTGGCGGGGTTTCTCAGCCCATCGCTCGCGACCGGCGCCGCGACCGAAGGGACGATCACGCTCGACTGAACGCTTTCGCCACACCGGGGGGCTGTTCGGCGCTTCGCGCCTCACCGCCCCCCGGACCCCCACGGACCCGCGCGGCAAAGCCGCTCGGGTCCTTCGCACCGGGG
>CAMTWF010000185.1:0-7521 GCA_947085355.1 uncultured delta proteobacterium | reverse complement strand
TCGCGCCCTTCGCGGCCTGGCGCCGCGCATGCTGGCCGTGTCGCTGCACCCGATGTTCTGCCGGATCCACCTGCTCGATGCGCGCCCGCAACGGGACCGGACGGAGCCGGTGCGGGGTTTCGTGCGCACGGCGAGCGCCACGCTCGCGGGCCTGCCGCTGATCGACATCGAACAAGTCGCCGACGACCGCGCGGTCGTGCTGCGGTTCGAAGGGTGGTCGCTGGCGATCGAACTCACGGGGCGCCACGCCAACGCCTTCCTGCTCGATCGCGGCGGCATAATCAGGTCGTCGTACCGCGCGAGCGCCTCGCGGAAGCGCTCGCTCCTGTGGGGCAGCCCGTACGTTCCACCGATTCCGGGGCCGGGGGCGGCGTGGACCGGGGCGCCGAGCCGTTTCGCGGTCGCGGGGATCCACGAGGCGATCGCGGCCGCCTACGCGGGACTCGCCCAGGACGCGGCCCGTGCGGCCCGGCGCGCCGAGGCGTTGCGCGGGATCCGCGCACGAGCGGCTCGGCTCGAGCGCCTCGTGCGGAACCTCCGGTCGGAACTCGTCGAGGCGGCCGAGGCCGAGGCGTGGAGGCGTCGCGGGGAGCTGCTCAAACCGATCGCGGCCCGCCTGTGCGCGGGGGCGGCGGCGGCGCGCGCGATCGACTACTTCGACCCGATGATGCCGGAAGTGGAGATCCCGCTCGACCCCACCCTGGACGGCCCGGCGAATCTCCGCAGATGCTTCTCGATGGCGCGCAGGCTGGCGCGCCGGCCCGCGGCGATCGCGCCGCGCCTTGCCGCCGCCGAGGCCGACCTCGCCGCCCTCCGGGCGCGGGAGGCTGCCGGCGTCGTCGTCGAGGAGGGCGGCGCGGACTCGCATCTGCCGGCCGTCGAGCCGGCCCTCCGGGCGCGGGCGCGGCCCGGCCCGCGGCTTCCGTACCGTGCGTTTCGTTCGAGCGACGGGCACGAGATCCTGGTCGGCAGGTCCGCCGCGGACAACGACGTCCTGACGTTCAGGATCGCGCGCGGGGACGACGCGTGGCTCCACGCCACCGGCGGCGTCGGCTCCCACGTCGTGATCCGCCTTCCGCGCGGGCGCGAGCCGACCGAGGCGGCTGTTTCCGACGCCGCGACATTGGCCCTGCACTACTCCGGGTTCGGCCGCACGGGCGAGGGCGAGGTGCTGGTCACGCGGCGCAAGCACATCCGTCGGGTCCGCGGGGCGAAGCCGGGGCGCGTGGTGGTCGCCCAGGAGCGGCGCATGTACGTGCGGATCGAACCCGAGCGTCTGCGCATGCTGCTGGATCCCCGCCGTTGATGGCGCCCCCCGGAATTGGTCCTCGTCCAGCGCACCCTCGCGCGCCAACCGTCTCACGGTGGAGACCACCTCCACGGGCGTCAGCGTCCAGATCACCGGCTGCGGATCCTCGCGCAGCCAAGCCTCCACCCGCGCGGAACCCGGCTGCCGGACCACCAGGGGCACCAGCGCGGAGCTGTCCCAGAACCTCACCGACCCTCCCGCCGCTCGGCCAGCAGCACGCCCACGACGTCGGCCGTCACGCGGGGCCGCCGGGCCAGGAGCGCGGCGGTGATCCGGCCGCGCCCCGGCCGGACGATGCCCTCCCGCTCCAGCGCGGACAGCCATTCCCCCTCGTCCGCGCGGTCCGGCGCGTCGCCCGCGGGCTCGAGCCGGGCGACGATCCTGTCGCGGTCGCGGACCAGGAAGGTCGTGCCGCGGCGCACCAGACGGAGGTAGTGACTCAGCCGGTTCTTCAACTCGGCCACGTTGACGGCGTTCATGGCTATCAGATAGCTCTTTCCGATGGGCCCGTCAAGCCACGTGGTTCACCGGCGCATGGCACGGAGCGAGGTTTCGGGGCAGGGGGAGCGACGCAAGGTATCCAAGCTGCGGCGGGACCGGCGGTTCCGCGACGGCGGCCAGATCCAGTCGCAACTCCCTGGCGCCGGGTCCGCGCACTCGCGACGCTTCGTCGCGGGCAAGGAGCGGCTCGGCGCCGCCCTCTACCTGGACGAGCGTGGGGAGTGCGGCGCGCTGGACGCCGGCGCCATCCGCGACCGCATCCTCTGTGGTGACGCCGTCTCCGTGCTGCGCCGGACGCCGGCCGAGTGGTGTGCCTGCGCGATCACGAGTCCTCCGTACTGGAACTCGGTCGACTACGGGGTTGCCGACCAGATCGGCGCGGGCACGTACGAGGAGTATCTCGCGCAGCTTGACCAGGTCTGGAAGGAAGTCGAGCGGGTCCTGCTGCCCAACGGCAAGTTCTGCCTCAACGTGCCGCTGACATCCTGTTGGACGGGTACAAGCGGGAGCGGGGCCTGCGGCGGCTGCACGCCGACACCGTGCGTGCGACGGTGTGGACGCTGGACGAAGCGGAGGCGCTGCTGCTCGAGCGCCGCATGCGCCACGGCGCGCCCGAGAGCGCGCTGGAGCAGGGCTGGTTGCTGTGCGAGCTTTCCGATCGATTCGGGATGGGCCAGCCGGAGTTGGCGCGGCGGTTCGACCGGACGGTGAGCTGGATCAGTCGACGGCTGGCGCTGGTACGCGAGTTGCCGCCGACGATCCAGGACCACGTCCGGTCGGGGGCGATCGCACCGCACGCCGCGATGAAGTACCTGGCGCCGTTGGCGCGCGCCAAGCGCGAGGAGTGCGTGCGGCTGGCCGAGGCGATCGCGGTGGCCCAGCTCAGCACGCGGCAGGTCAGCGAGCTGTACGCCGGTTGGATGTCCGGCAGCCGGAAGACCCGCGAGCTGCTGCTGTCCGACCCGTTGCTCTACCTGCGCGCGCAGGCCGAAGGTCGGCGGCCGGACGCTCCGGCCAAGAGTCCCGGTGCGCTGCTCCTGGACGACATGGCGCTGTTGGGGACGGTGGCGCGCCGCGCCTACCGCCGCCTGTGCGCCGGCTCGTTGCGCGCCGTCCTGCCATCGGATCGGGAGGAGATCGGCCGAGCGCTGGAGCAGGCCACGGCGGACCTGCGGACGCTCGGCACGCGGTGGGAGAAGGAGGCCAAGGATGCTGGATGAAGAAACGCGGACCGCTGTCCTCAAGCTGCGCGAGCGCGGCCACGGGATCCGTCCGATTGCCCGGACGCTGCGCATCTCGCGCCAAGCGGTTCGGGACGTGATCGAGGCGGGCAGCGCCAGGCCGCCGGCGGTCGCGCGCGCCGAGGCGGCCGAGCCGTTCCGCGACGAGATCCTCGCGCAGTACGCCTCGTGCAAGGGCAATCTGGTGCGGGTGCACGAGGAGCTGGTCGAGCGCGGCGCGAAGTTCTCCTACGCGGCCCTCACGGCATTCTGCCGCAAGCACGGCATCGGCTACTCGCCGCCGCTGCCCGACGGCCGGTACGAGTTCGCCCCGGGCCAGGAGATGCAGCACGACACCTCGCCGCACATCGCGAAGATCGGCGACAAGGAGCGGCGCGTGCAGAGCGCCTCCCTGGTCGCGTGCTACTCGCACATGCTGTTCTTCCAGCTCTACCCGCGCTTCACGCGCTTCGAGTGCAAGATCTTCCTCACGGACGGGATCCTCTACCTGGGCGGCCCCTGCGTGGAGTGCATGATCGACAACACCAGCGTCATCGCGCAGTACGGGACCGGCGCCAACATGGTACCCGCGCCCGAGATGGCGGCCTTCGCCGAGCGCTTCCACTTCGAGTTCAAGGCGCACGAGCTGCAGGACCCGGATCGCAAGGGTCGTGTCGAAGCGCCCATGGCCTATATCGAGGACAACTTCTACGCCGGTCGCTCGTTCGCCGACTTCGAGGACGCCAACCGGCAGGCCGTGGCGTGGTGCAACAAGGTCAACGCCATGTTCAACCGCCGCTGGCATGCCAGCCGGCGCGAGCTGTTCCGCGCCGAGCAGCCGCATCTGCGGCCGCTGCCGATCTGGATCCCGCCCGTCTACGAGCTCCACCAGCGCACCGTGGACACCGACGGCTTCATCAACCTCCATCGGAATCGCTACTCGGCGCCCTACAAGCTGATCGGCCACCGCCACCCGCGCCTCCGTGTCACCGACGGACGCGGAGGGAGCGTCGAGCGATCGGTGGAGGTGTTCTCCAACCGGCTCGAGTTCGAGGACAACGTCCTGTTTCCGGAGCAGCTTCCGGGCTTCATCAACGCCGCGGTGACGGAGGACGGGGTCGTCCTGACGTTCGATGACGGTGCCTCGACCTCTCGGCGGGATTCGATCCGACCATCTGTTGTGTGGACCCCGTATGGCGGTCGATCGAGGACTGCGTGCCTATGCACTGCGCGGACACCTGCCCAGGCGGTCACTTCTGGTGCGACTCATGAACGGTGCACGCCAGGCCCGACTGCGAACGTCTCACGAACGCCCATGCCGCTGTCGCCCCTGCTTCCACGGGGCTCCCGGGCTCGTGCGGCCGGTGGACGGTTACGCTACCGGACAAGGCGAAGGATGACGCCGTCGACGCCCACGGCCCAGACGTCATCTGCGCTTGTACTCCAGACGCCGTTCAGGGTGGACTCAACGCCACTAGCTTGTTCTCGCCAGGCCGTCCCATCCCAATGCAGGATGACCCCGGATGTGCCCACCGTCCAGGCGTCGTCGGCCGTTCTGGCCCACACGGACACCAAGTCATGATCGGTGCTGCTTCGGACGCCAGACCACCTACCACCTGTCCAGTGAAGTATCGTCCCATTCCATCCGACGGCCCACACGTCTGCGGGTCCGGAGCCGGATACCCCGTTGAGCGGCCAACCCGTGCCGCTCGACACCAAGGACCATGCCGCGCCGTTCCAGCGAACGACCGTGCCGGCATCGCCGACAGCCCACGCATCGTTTGGGCCGCTGCACCAGACACCGTGCAGATTCTGGGAAGTGCCACTCGGAATGGACATGACGGCCATCCCATTCCAGTGCACGATCACGCCGCCCTCCCCAACCGCCCACACGTCTGTCGCGCCGCTACCCCAGACGGAAGCATCGTCTGCGCCGAGCGGCCCTGGATACTCCTCTGTCCAAGCAGAACCATCCCAGCGGGATAGGCGGGATCCGGCGACCCAGGTCTCGTGCGAATCGGGTCCCCACACGGAGTACAGGCTGCCACCATGGAACGGCACGGAAGACCACGTTGCACCATCCCACCGCAGCACGAGAGAACTGGAGCCGACTATCCAAGCGTCGGACGAGGATGTCCCCCAGATCCCTTGGAGCCACGCTGTCACACCGCTGGGCACAGACACCCAGCGACCGGCATCTCCGCCACCATCTCCGTCCGCACCCGCATCGGCAAGAGGATCAACACAACTACCACAGACGCAGAGTCCGGACGCGGGACACGGCGGACTGCAGTCGTGACAGTCGCCATTGGGGACATCAGACGAGACGGCGTCGTACCCGCCCGAACAGGTTGTCGCGAGCGCGAAGATGAGCGGCAAGGCGGAAGCCGCGATGGTGCGCACAGTACGTTTCGACATGGTTCACTCCTGGTCACAGCATGATCGGCCGGAGGTCAGCGGACAACATCCCCCACTTCGCGTTCTCCTGCCCGTGTACGGCGCTCAGCCCGCTTGCGCGTGCCGCGCGCACGTCGCACCAGCGCGACGAATACGACTTATATATGATGGCTGCGGGCCCGTGTCAAGCACTTTCGATCTCGAATTTCGTGACCGACCCGCACCGGTTTGCCCCTCGTCGCGGGCTGGTGTACATTTCCGCCGTCTCCCGGGCCGGACCGCCCGATGGAGCAGGAGGTTTGCATCGTGTTTCCCGGCGGGTATTGCACCGGTGAGTGCTCTGCTTCCGAGCCGTGCGGCGATCCTGGCGTCTGCCCGAGCGGCGGCGGGATGAGCGGCTGCATGCGGGCGTGCGAGACGAACGACGACTGCCGCAGCAGCGAAGGCTACACCTGCCAGGCCTTCGGCGGCCCCAGGTTCTGCGCGCCGTCGTGAGGAACATCGCCACGGAACCCAGGCTGTTCATCCTTTCCGGCGGCGGCACGGGTGGCCACGTCTACCCTGCCGTGGCGATTGCCGAGGCGCTCCTGCGCCGCTGGCCGATGGTCCGTCCGGTCTTCGTCGGAGTCGCGGGTCGCGCGGAAGAGGCGATCGTGCCGGCGCTCGGGTACGAGCTGCGCACCGTCCCGGCGGTCGGGATGCCGCGGCTGTCCGACCTTCCGGGTCAGTTCCGCTTCCTTCGCGCGCTTCGCGCCGGCATCTCGTCCGCCCGCGCGATCATCGACGATCTGCGCCCCGACGCCGTCGTGGGCACCGGCGGCTTCGCCTCGGCGCCGGTGCTCCTGGCCGCCGTCGGGGCGCTCCTGCCGCGGCGCCGCCGCGGCCGGCCCGCGACGCTGGTGCACGAGCAGAACGCGGTGCCGGGCAAGCTGAACCGCCTGGTCGGCCGGCGTGTGGACCGCGTGGCGGCGACGTTCGCCGAGTCGCTGCGGTTCTTCCCCCGCGGCCGTGGGGTCCACGTGGGCTACCCGGTTCGCGGCGCCGTCGGATCTGTCGACCGGGCCGCCGCGCGCTCGCGGCTCGGGTTTCCGCCGGACGCCTTCGTCGTGCTGGTTTTCGGCGGTTCGGGAGGTTCGCGGTCGATCAACCGCGGCGTCGCGCGCGCCCTCCCCGCGCTGCTCGCCCGGGAGGGGCTTCATGTCCTACACGGAACCGGCCGGTACTCCGGCGCCGACTACTCCCCGGCCGAGGACACGGCCGCGATCGTCGATTCGCTCGCCCTGCCGCCCGCCCGGCGCTCGCTATACCGGGCGGTCGAGTACCTCGACCCGATCGCCGACGCCTACGCCGCCGCCGACGTCGTCGTGTGCCGCGCCGGCGCCGGGACGCTGGCGGAGGTCCAGGCTTGCGGGCTGCCGGCCGTCGTCGTGCCCAAGAGCGGCCTTCCGGGCGACCACCAGACCGCCAACGCCGGGGCGCTCGCAGAGGCCGGCGCGGCGCGCGTGCTGCGGGAGCGACCCGAGCGCGACCCGCGTGCCGGGGAGATCTTCGGCGTCGACCACGAGCGGCTCGCGCGGGAGATCCTCGACCTGGCGGACGACGTCGAGGCGCGCCGGCGCATGTCGGAGAAGGCGCGCTCGCTGCACGTCCCCGGCGCGGCCGACCGGATCGTCGACGAGATCGCCGCGCTGCTGTTCGGAGTAGACCACAGCGCGGGCCTTGCCCGCAGCCCAACGGGGTAAGGTTTCTCGGACTGGTTCACGCGGAGACGCGGAGACGCGGAGGGGGAGACTTTCATTCGGTACTTCTCCGCGTTCCCCGCGCCTCCGCGTGAGTTTCTCGTAACCGTTCACCCTCCCCCCCACCCTTCATAGCCCCCACCGGTATGGGGGAGGGGTTCGGACGCACGGCGGTAGGCCTTTCCTCTGCGCGAAACCTTTCGGAGGTCTGGGGTGGTCCGCAGCAGCTTCGAACCCCTCCCCCCTACCGGTCGAGGCTATCAACGGGGGTGAACGGTTACCCGTGCAACCCCCCGGCTGCACCGCCGATCCCGCCGGTCCGCACCCGATTTCCCGGCGATGATCCTGCAGATCG
>CAMTWF010000184.1:0-12701 GCA_947085355.1 uncultured delta proteobacterium | reverse complement strand
GTCGCGGGACACCGCCAGCAGGGCGACGTCCGCGAGTTCCGCCATCTCCCGGATGCGGACCGAGCCGCGGCGCCCGCCCGCGCCCGGCGGCGGCAGTTCAGACCAGGGATCGTACTCGCGGTCCATCGGCTAGCACATAGAACATAGGACATAGGACATAGGACATAGGACGTAGGACATGGGACCTAGCGGGCTTCCCGAAGCCTGCGGCGAAGGGTGCTGAGCATCTTCCCCACCTCCACGATGAGGTTGCGCACAGTTGCCGTCTTCTCCACCGGAAACCAGCCCAGCTCCTCGCAGAGTGTCAGAAACGTCTCCGTCTCGGCCAATGAACCCTGAGCAATGGCCAGAAATTGCGCTCGCTCCTTCTCCGATTCCCGCGCCCAGCCCTCCGCGACGTTCGCCGGAACCGAAGTCGCTGCTCGCGTGACCTGCGACCGAATCCCGTACGTCTCCTCGCGTGGAAGCATCGGAACCAACCGATACACCTCCTTGGCGAGGTCCATCGCCTTCCGCCACAGCACAAGTTCCCGATAGTGCAATCCCATCCTCGCTCCCAAGTCCTAGGACCTAGGACCTAGGACCTAGGACCTAGGTTCTAAGTCCTAAGTCCTAGCTCCTAGCCGAGGAACCGCTTCACGATCCGCAGGAGTTCCTCGGGCTCCACCGGCTTGGGGACGTACTCCTCGGCCTCGGTGGCCATCCCGTCGTACTGCGAGTAGGTCGTGGTCGGGATGTGATCGGCCACGGCGGTCAGCAGGATCACCGGGATCGCCTTGAACCGCTCGTCCGCCTTGAGCTCGGCGCACAACTTGTAGCCGTCCTTGTTCGGCATCATCACGTCGAGCACGATGAGGTCCGGCGGGTTCGCGGCGACCTTCGCTCCGCCCTCCACGCCGTCGTAGGCGACGTCGATCTCCACGCCGAGCCCTCGCTCGAGGATCTTCCTCACGCTCGCCGAGAAATCGACGTCGTCGTCCACCAGAAGAACACGCTTCCTGTCCGCCATGATCTCACCTCCGTCGGCCGCAAGGCCCGCGCAGACCGTTCAGGGGCGCGGAGCCAGGCCCGCCATCCGCACGATCTCCGGCACGGCGTCCTCCCATTCGATCGCCATGACGTGGACGCCGCGCACGCCCGGCATTTCGCGAAGGGCCCGGATCGTCTCCACCGCAATCGCGATCCCCTCGGCCTTCGCCTTGTCCTTCGGGACGCCCTTCATCCGGGCGACCAGCTTCTCCGGGACGTCCATCCCGGCCACCTTCGTCGCCATGTATTCCGCCATCCGCGCCGACTTCATCGGCGTCACGCCGGCCAGGATGGCGGTCTTCTCGTGCAGCCCCCGGGCGCGCGCGCCCTCCATCCACTTCGCGAACCTGTCCAGGTTGAAGACGCACTGCGTCTGGATGAACTCGGCGCCGGCGGCGATCTTCTTCGCCAGCCGCGGCACGCGGATCGCGAACGGGTCGGCGAAGGGGTTCTCGGCGGCGCCGATGAACAGCGCCGGGGCGCTTTCGAGCTTGTCGCCGCCGAGGACCGTGCCGGCGCGGAGCGTGCGGGCGGTGTCGATGAGCTGGATCGAGTCGAGGTCGAAGACGTTCTTGGCCTGGGGCTGGTTGCCGAACTTCTGGTGGTCGCCGGAGAGGCAGAGCAGGTTCCGGATGCCCAGCGCGGCGCCGCCGAGAATGTCGCTCTGGGCGGCGATGCGGTTGCGGTCGCGGCAGACCATCTGCATCACCGGGTCGAGGCCGACGCCGCGGAGCAGGGAGCACGCGGCGAGGCTGCACATCCGGACGACGGCGGTCTGGTTGTCCGTGACGTTGCAGGCATCCACCGATCCGAGCAGCAGCTTCCCCTTCTTGACGATGCCCTCCGGATCCGAACCCCTCGGCGGGCCGCACTCGGCCGTCACCGCGAAGTGCCCGGCCGCCAGGACGCGCTGCAGGTTGCTCGCGACCGTCATCCGAGATCCTCCCGGGCGGCGCGGCGGGGGCCGCCGTCGCGCGACGTTCTCCAGTCGTTGGCCGAGACGAACTCCTCGTAGAGGCCCAACTCGCCGCGCTCCTCGAGGCGCTCGACGATCGACGCCCACGCGCACGGCACCGCCTGGTCGATCTCGCAGGAGCCGCGCATCGAGCCGCCGCAGGGGCCGTTGAGGATGCTCTTGGAGCACCGCGCGATCGGGCAGATGCCGGCCGTGCGTCCCAGCCTGCAGTCGCCGCACGCCTGGCAACGTTCGGCCCACTTCCCGGCGCCTTCGGTCACGCCGATGAAGACCGTGTTCACGGCGGGCAGCACCCGCACCCTCGGGTGGCGCTCGGCCACGAATCCGATCCCCGCGCCGCATGCGAGCGACATGACCGCATCGACGCCGGCCAGCGAGGCGCCGAGCGGGTCGACGTACTCCGGATCGCACTGCCGCTCGATCGTCACCTCGCGGATCTCGATCGTTTCGCCGCGCGTCCTGCGGGCCAGGGCCAGGGTCGCCGCCAGCACGCCGACCTCCTTCTCGCCGCCGGCGTTGCACACGGTAACGCAGCCGCGGCACCCCAGCAGCGCGATCGAACGGCACGACGCCAGCATCGCCTCGATCTCCGGCAACGGCTTCCTCACCGCGACGATCATGGTTCCAGGTCCTTTGCACCGGGGGGCTGTTCGGCGCCGGGCGCCTCACCGCCCCCCGGACCCCCCATTAGGTGCTAGCTTGGCGCGTCCCGCTCCCGCTCCCGTGTGGACGCGGACGTTCTCACCAGCCGCTTGGTACACGATCATCCGCTTGTGATCGAACGCCATGGGAGCCGAGCGTAGCGCGAGCCTCCTCTCCCGGCAACGGAGCCGGAGCGCTCGGAATCTCCCTGGTTGTCACGTGCCGATTCCTCCCGATGCGGGCGTGCGGGCGCGGTTTGCCGGACTTGGCCCCAGCTTCCGGACGCGATCGGTCATCTCGCGGACGATCTCGACGAACCGCTGGCCCATCGCCGAGGAGGCGTGGTGCATGTCGAGCCTCGATCCGCCGACGCCGGCCTCGTCGAGCAGCTCCTTGGCCCTTGCGACGCGCTTCTTCGCCTTGAGGTTGCCGCGCAGGAAGTGGCAGTCCCCTTCGAGGCACCCGACCACCAGCACGCCGTCGGCCCCGTCGAGGAAGGCGCGGAGCAGGTGCAGCACGTCCACCCTGCCGGTGCACGGGATCCTGACGATCCGGATGCTGGTCGGGCAGTCGAGGCGCATCGAGCCGGCCAGATCGGCGGCGCCGTAGGCGCAATAGTGGCAGCAGAAGGCGAGGATGCGCGGCTCGAACGCCTCGGCCGGCGCGACGGGAACGGGATGCCCGGTCGTGGAGGTCACGGCGATGCCTCCCCGAACGCCTCGGACATCGCCAGGATCTGCCGGTCGGTGAAGTGGTGCAGGTCGATCGCTTTTCCGGGACACTCGCCGGCGCATACTCCGCAGCCCTGACATCTGGCGGGCTCGATCTCGGCTGCGCCATCGGCGTTGATGACCGGGACCTCGTACGGACACGCGCGGACGCAACAGAGGCAGGCCGAGCACCTGTCCGCGTCGACGGTCGACACGACGCCGCCCACCTGCAGCGTCTCCCTGGACAGGATCGTGGCGGCGCGCGCGGCGGCGGCCTCGGCCTGCGCGATCGTCTCGTCGATCCGCTTGGGGCCGTGCGCCGCGCCGCAGAGGAAGATCCCCTCGGTCGTGAAATCGACGGGGCGCAGCTTCTGGTGCGCCTCGAGGAAGAACCCCTCGGCCGTGAGCGGCACCTTCAGCATCTCGGCCAGCTCGGTGTTGTCCTCCGCCACGGTCGGCGCGGCGAGGACGACGACGTCCGCCGGCAGGTCGAGATCCGGTCCGCGCGGCGGGACGGTCCAGCGCACGCGGAGGCCGTCCGCGCCGACATCGACCTCGGGCGGCCGCGCCTCGTCGTAGCGCGCGAAGACGACGCCGGCGCGGCGGGCACGGGCGTAGTGCTCCTCGAGCAGGCCGTAGGTCCGCACGTCGCGGTAGGCGACGGTGACGCGGGCGGCGGGGTTGCGCGCCTTGAGCGCCATGGCGTTCTTGACGGCGGCCTGGCAGCAGACGCGGCTGCAGTACGGACGCTCGGCATTCCTGGAACCGGCGCACAGGACCATCACGGCGTGGCGGATCGATGCCGCGTCGATTCGCCCGTCCTCCAGCCGCTCCTCGAATTCGAGCATCGTGACGACGCGCGGGTCGGCGCCGTAGCCCCAGCCGTTCGGCGGCAGCTCGCGCGCCCCAGTCGCCACGATCGTCACGCCGTGCTCGATGGTCCGGCTGAAACCGCCGGGGCCGACCATGACGTCCGTCGTGAAGTTGCCGATGAAGCCGGAGGCGCCGACGACGAAGGCGGGCCTCAGCACGGCGATCCCCGGCTCGCCGGTGACGCGCGCCACGAGCGCCTCCATGCGCCTGCGGACGTCGTCGCCGTCGATCGTGCGCCGCAGGCGCCGCAGGTTGCCGCCCAGCTCGGCATCGCGCTCGACCAGCGTCACGGCGAAGCCCAGGCGGCGCACTGCGAGCGCCGCGGTCATGCCGGCCAGGCCGCCGCCGATCACCAGCGCGCCCTGCCGCACCGGCTGCGGCCGCTCGTGAAGCTCGCGCAACAGCCGCGCGCCGGCGACCGCCATGCGCACGAGGTCGCGGGCCTTGGCGCCGGCCTCCGCCGGGCGGGCGGCGTGAACCCACGAGCACTGCTCGCGGATGTTGGTCATCGTGAAGAGGTACTTGTTGAGGCCGGCCTCGCGGATCGTCTGCCGGAAGAGCGGTTCGTGCGTGCGCGGCGAGCAGGATGCGACGACGAGGCGGTTGAGGCGGTGCTCGCGCACGAGCGCCTTGATCCGCTCCTGGTTGTCCTGGGAGCAGGCGAAGAGCATCTCCTCGGCATGGACGACGCCCGGCAGGCCGCGGCCGTACTCCGCCAGCGCAGGCACGTCCACGACGGCGGCGATGTTGATGCCGCACCGGCAGACCAGCAGGCCCACCCGCGGCTCGGCGTCGCCGACCTCGACCTCCGGCGGCATCGGCCGCTCGCGCACCAGCGTGCCGCGCGACGTCGTCACGCACGCCCCGGCCGCCGCCGCCGCGCCGCTCGCCTGCGCCACGCTCTCCGGGATGTCCTTGGGCCCCTGGAAGACGCCGCATGCGAAGATGCCCGGGACGGAGGTGGCCAGGGGGGCGAACGTCCCGGCGGCGCAGAAGCCGTGGGCGTCCAGGGCGACGCCCAGCCGCCCGGCCAGGTCGCGCACCGCCGGCGACGGCGCCAGCGACGTGGACAACACGACGAGGTCGAACTCCTCCGTCCGCACCGAGCCGTCGTCGTCCACGTACGAGAGGCGCAGATCGCGCGTGTCCGGCATCTCGTCGACCCTGGAGATCTGGCTGCGGACGAAACGCACCCCGGACCGCTCGACCGCGCGATCGCAGTAGGCGTCGAACCCCTTCCCCATCGACCGGCGATCGATGTGGAAGATCGTCGCCGACAGGCCGGCATCGTGCTCCCTGGCGATGACCGCCTGCTTCGTCGCGTGCATGCAGCAGACGGCCGAGCAGTACGGGCGGTCGACGCGCAGGTCGCGCGAACCGACGCACTGGATCCATGCGATGCGGTGCGCCTCGGCGCCGTCCGACGGCCTGCGCGCGTGGCCGCCCGTGGGCCCCGTGGCCGACAGGAGCCGCTCGAACTCGAGCCCCGTCACGACGTTGGCGGCCTTGCCGTAGGCGTACTCCCCGAGCGCCCCCGGCTCGAACGACTCGTACCCCGGCGCCAGCACGATCGATCCGACCTCGATCTCGATGTTCCGCGACGCCATGTCGTGGTCGATGGCGACGGCCTGGCATGCCGCGACGCACGCATAGCACTCGCAGCACACGCCGCACTGAAGGCACCGGGCCGCCTCCGCAACCGCCTCGTCCGCGCCGATCGCGCCGCGCACCTCCGCGTGGCCCCGGATCCGCTCGCGCGGCGCAAGCGTCGCCGCCTCCGGCCGGGCGGCCCGGACGGCGCCGGCGACGTCGTCTGCACCGGGGGGCTGTTCGGCGCTTCGCGCCTCACCGCCCCCCGGACCCCCGCGGAACCTCGCGGCAACGCCGCGAGGTTCCTTCGCTGCACCGGGTGGCTGTTCGGCGCTTCGCGCCACACCGCCCCCCGGTCCCCCGCGGCCCCGCGCGGCGTAGCCGCTCCAGAAGAATTGCGGGCCGGAGGCCCGCGCACCGCGCTCTTCGGGCCGTGGGTCGCCGCCGCCCTCTTCGCGGTCCATCCGGTCCACGTGGATGCGGTGACGTACATTTCCGGCCGGCGGGACCTGCTGACGACCCTGCTCTTCCTTGCGTGCGTTCTGGCTCACCTGAGGTACCGGGAGACCGGACGGCGGATCTGGGCGGCGCTCATCCCGCCGCTGTTCTACCTCGCTTTGCAGGCCAAGGAGATGGCGATCACGCTGCCCGCCGTGCTGCTGCTCCTCGACGCCGTGCTCGACCGCACCGGGGGGCTGTTCGGCGCTTCGCGCCTCACCGCCCCCCGGCCCCCCGCGGACCCTCGCGGCAAAGCGTCGGACCGGACCGGCGATGCGCGCGCGAGCCCCGGGCGGCGCGTGCTCGCGGCCGTTTCGGCGCCGTGGCGGGCGGTGCGCCGCCGCCCCCTCCTTCACGGGACCGTGGCGCTCGTCGCGGCGGCCTACTTCGTCGGGCGCGGAATCGTGGCGCCGATGACGCACCACCCGGACCTGTGGGGCGGATCGCACCTGGCCAACACGGCGACGGCGCTCGGCACGCTCCCGAAGTACGTGCAGCTCCTCGCCTTCCCGCGGACGCTGATGGCGGACTACTCGCCGGACGCCTACCCGATCCAGACGACGCCGCTTGCGCCGCTGCCGTTGTCGGGGATTGCGATCGTCCTGGCGATCGTCATCGGGGCGGCTGCGACGGCCCGGCGGTCCCCGGCGGCGTCGCTTGGGATCGCGTGGTTCGGGATCGCGCTGCTGCCGGTGATGCACGTGATCCCGCATCACGAGTTGATGGCCGAGCACTACCTCTACCTGCCTTCGGTCGGCGCCTTCATTGCCGCCGGGGCCGGCCTGATGCGGCTGCGGCGGTGGAGCCCGGTCGTCGCGGCGGCGATCGCGGCACTCGCGCTCGTCCCGCTGGGCATGCGGACGCTCGTGCGCAACTTCGACTGGCGCGATGCGCGGACGTTGTGGGAGGCGCAACTCGCGGCCACGGACGACTGCGCACGGGCGCACTACAACCATTCCACGGTGATCCTCGACGAGGGGGGCGACGATCCGGAGGAGCTGCGGCGCGCCGAGCGGCACCTGCGGCGGGCCTACGAGATCCAGGCCGCGACGCGCGCCGGCGTGTCGCGCGTGCCTGGCAACGAGATCGT
Source organism: uncultured delta proteobacterium (assembly GCA_947085355.1). Lineage (GTDB taxonomy): Bacteria > Myxococcota_A > Polyangia > DRWM01 > JAAZOP01 > CAMTWF01. The sequence goes on along the minus strand of CAMTWF010000184.1, from coordinate 5,293 downwards.
CGCGCGGCTGGGATCGATAGCGGTCCGCCTGGGTCGCACGGAGGAGGGACTGCCGATGCTGCGCGCCGCTCTGGCTCGGGAGATGCGGGGCCCGCCGGGGCCGGAGACCGCGGAGACGCTGAGGAACGTCGTCGTCACGTTCCTCAACGCGGGCGGCGCCGGCACGGACGAGCGCGGCCGCGCCCTGTTGATCGAGGCGCTCCCGGCGCTCGATCGCTGGGTCGAGATCGCGCCTGCCGAGGTCGAGGTGCGCCGGATGCGCGGACGAACGCGCCACCTGCTGTGCGACACGGCCGGCGCGCGCGCCGACTACGCCGCAATGGTCCGCCTGGGCGCTCCGGGTGCGAGCCCGGAAGGCTGGGAGATGACCGTCGAGAGTCTGCTCGAAGAGGGCGACGTCGGCGGCGCTCGGCGCGCCATCGAGGCCGCCGGCGCCGCCGGCGTCCGATCCCCGCGCCTCGATGCCTTCCTCGCGGCGATCGACTCGGGCGCCCCCCCGCCTCCGCCACGGTGCCCGCCTACCCGTGGGCCGTCGCGGTAAGGTAGGCGTTCACCGCAGAGGACGCAGAGGGCTCACCGATGTTCATCCTCTGCGCCCCTCTGCGTCCTCTGCGGTGAACGCTTGCCCCGCCTTCGGCCTGATCTACTACCGGCCAGGGCGAGAAGGGCGAGTGATGCCCAGGCACCGCTGCGCGTCGCGCCGGCGGCGCGGCAGCCGCAGCCTTCCTCCATGAGCCAGGACGGGGTGCAGAAGCCGTTCGAGCAGCCCATGCCCCGCGGGCAGGTGCACGTCGATGTGCAGGTTCGGCTGCAGAACAGGGTGCCGTCGTTGACGGCGCAGATGCCGGACTGGCAATCCTCCCACGAACGGCAGCCGGCGCCGAGTCGCGTGCCGGTTGCGACGCACCGCTGCAGCGGCGTTCCGTCCGGCCCCGCGACCGTCAGGCAATCCGCGCCGGAGGGGCAGAGTCCGCCGGAGACGCCCGCCTGCGAGTGGCACCCGGTGGTGCACCTGAGCGCCTCGCCCTCGGGCGCGCGGCATTCGCCGAAGAAGCAGTCGCTGTCGATGGCGCACGGGTCGCCGAACAGTCCGCCGCCGCACATGCACACGCCGCAGCCTGCGGTCGCGCCGGGCTGACACCGCGACCCCTCCGGACAGGACGAGATTGCGGTCTGCGGGTTGCACGGTGCGAGGCAGGTGAACACGCCGCCCGCGGTTTCGCAGTGGGCGGTGTCGCAGTCGGCATCCTGCGAGCACGGCGTGCCGACGGCGCCCGCACCCGGGCCGCCCCGGCGACAGCGTCCCTCGCCGCAGGACAGATCGTCGCAGTAGTACCCGTCGGGGCAGGTTCCCAGCGGCTGGTGCGGCGGGCACGATCGGGTGCAGTAGCCGTCCATGCAGAGCCCGGTCTGACACTGCGAACCGTCGCCGCACGGCTCGCCGAACCCGCGCAGGCCCGGGTCCGGGGGCGTGACGCAACGCCCGTCGCGACACACGAGGCCGGCCGAGCAGTCCGAGTCCACGGTGCAGTCCGGCCTCGGCGTCACCGGCACGCAGTTGGGGGGCTCGCACCGCTGGCCCGTGGGGCAGTCGAGGTCCGTCGCGCAGCCGGTCGGTTCGGGCGTGCAGTCGCCGTCGGCCGGCGCGCATTGGCTGGAGCCGCCGCTGACCGGCCAGCATCGGTTGCCCGTCCCGCACTGGGCGTCGCTCGTGCAGTTCTTGCCGCAGTAGGTGCCGCCGTCGGGGAATCCCGAGAGGCACAGCCCTTCCCTGCAGTCGGCGGCGGACGAGCAAGGGGCGCACATGAGCCCGTCCCCCGTCGGGTTCGGCACGCACGAACCGCCGGAGCACCGGTAGCCCGTGGGGCAGTCGCCGTCCGTCGTGCAGCCGCCGGAGTCGTCCGGATACAGGAAGCAGACCCCTTCGATGTCGTCCGCCTCGAGCGACCGTTCGGCGGTGCCTCCCGAGTACGACGCGTACATCGTGGCGCCGCGGACCGTCGTGTGGCCGAGGCCGAGGAGGTGCCCGACCTCGTGGGTCATGACGCTCTGCAGGTCGATGCCGCGTCCGCCCGTGGTGTTCCACGTGGCGGTAGCGCCGTTGCACTCGATGTCGGACTCCTCGATCGTGCCGCGTCCGAACCAGTTCTGCGTCACGGCCAGCGCGTACGACTCGTAGCGCCAGCCGCTCTCGGTCCAGGACATCACGTTCATGCCGCGGCTGCTCTCGGCCCGCTGCGACGTGCGCCCCTGGAAGCCGAACGTGATGTAGGCGCAGCCGACGTTCTGCCAGTTGTCGAAGCTGGCCCGTGTCTCGCGCTCGCTGACGTCGATCCCCAGGTCCGCGCTCCCAGCCTCGTGGATGTACCAGGGAATCGGCATCCGGGTGCGCGGCCACCTCGACGGCGGCGACGTTATCGTCGTGTACGCCGACGCCTCCGCCGCGACGCAGGCCAGCGCCGCCGCCGTCACCGCCGCCACGCGCCTCACGGCATCACCTCACGGCGAATGCGACGGATCCGGTCGAGGGCCAGCGCGAGGTCCATGGCGATCGGGTGCGCGTGCACGACGCGGATCGTCCCCTCGGCGTCCTCGGCGGCCTGCGCGAGGCCGTCCGGGAACTGCTGGACCGCGTCCCAGCCGCCTCCCAGGCGGGGGAGTATCGCGAACTTCCCCTGCGCCATGCCGAAGACCGAGTGATGTGGCTCTCCGAACCCGTCCACGCCCCCGGCGCGCAGGAACAGCAGCACGCGCTCGCCCTCGCGAAAGGCCGGCAGCCCGAACACGACGAGCCCGACGTCGCCGATCGTTCCGCCCGGCTGCACGATCCGCAGCACCGGCGGGCCCGACACGCCGGACATGTCCTGCTCGATCTCCAGGTCGACGACCGTCTCGATCCGCTCGCCGTCGGCGGACCATCGCGCGTGAACCGAGACGACGGTCCCCACGACGGCGCGGTCGGCCTCGGCGGCCATCCGGTCGAAATCCAACGCCAGGACCACGGTCGCCCCGGCGGATCCCGGCCAAGCCGTCAAGCACGCCGTCACCCCCCAGATCGCGGCAGCCTTTCGGAGAACGCTCAGGGATTTCCTCCTTCTTCCCCGACGCGCGGTACTATACGGCTGCGCCACGCAGGGTGGCAAGACGGGCAGCCGGCCGGGCTCCGGCCGGACAGCCGGTGCGAAATGCGGAATCGGGCGCCGATACTGCTGTCCGACATCTGTTCCTTCGCGACCGGCATCGCGGTCGCGCTGGCCCAGGTGGCGATCGTGCGCGAGCTGTTCGGCGCGCTCGAAGGACACGAAGTCTCCGTCGCCCTGTCGCTGGCCGTGTGGCTGGGCGGCATCGGCGCGGGCGCCGGCCTCGGCGGCCTGCTGGCGCGCCGGGGCGGAATCGACGCGGGCCATCTGCTCGCCGCCGTCGCCGCGCTCGCCGTGGCGGCTGCGGCCGGCATCGCGCTCGCCCGCGACGCCCACTCGTTGCTGGACGTGACCAGGGGCGCATCGATCGGCGTGGCCGGCTCGATCCATCTCACCGCGGCCGTGGCCGGGCCCGCCGCGCTCGTCACCGGCATCCTCCTTCCTCTCTTCGCCGCCGCCTCGGGCCCCGCCCGCGGGCTGCGGTGCGGTCCGGCCCGCTTCTACATGGTGGAAGGGCTGGGCACGGCCGCGGGCGCCGCCGCGGCGCCGTTCCTGGTCGGCGCCGTCCCGGCGGTGCGCTTGGTGGCCGTCGCCCATGCGCTGGCTGCGGCGACGATCGCGCTGGCGGCGTGGCGCGGACTGTCGAGGCCGACCGGGCGCGGCCGTATCGCCGGCATCGCCGGCCTCGCGGCCCTGGCGGCGCTCGCCCTGGCGGCCGGTCCGATCGAGACCGCCACGCAGCGCCGCAGGACCGCGTCGCTCGGCACATCCGGCGACCTGGTCGCCACCGTCGAGACGCCGTACGGGCGGCTCGACGTGGTGCGTGCCCGCGCCGCGGACGGTCGCGGCCGGGCGGTGGTGTTCTCCAACGGCAAGATCGCCGCCGCGGCGCCCGACCCGTACGGCGACGGCGAGGCGCTGGACCTAGCGATGCTCCAGCACCCGGCGCCGCGGCGCGTGACGATCGTCGGAGCGAGTCCTCCGGACGCGGCGCGCGCGGCGCGGGCGCACGGCGCCTCCGGGATCGCGCTGGCCGCCTTCGATCCGTGGATCCTGCCGGCGCTCGCCGCGGCGCTCGATCCCGCCGACTTGGCGGAGATGGAGGGCGCCGCGGCGATCGACGAGGATCCGCGGTTCCACGTCGAGCATCTGCCTGCCGGCGGTCTCGACCTGCTGGTCGTGTTCGCGCAGGACCCGACCACGGCGACGGCGAACAGGCACCTCACGCGCGAGGCGTTCGCCGCCGCGGCCGGGGCGCTCGGCCCCGACGGCGTGCTTGTCCTGCGGCTGCCGTGGAGCGCCAACGTCCCCGATCCGGCCACGTTGGCGTACGGGCGGAGCGTGGTCCGGGCGCTGCGCGAGTCGTTCGCGGCGATCGTGGCGGCGCCTGGCGTGGAGGTGACGCTGTTCGCGTCGCGTTCGCCTTGGGCCGTCACATCCGACGCCGCGGTGCTCGCGGCGAGGGCCTCGGAGCGGCCCGGCTTGGCGGGCACGGCGTTTCCGGCGGAGTACCTGGCCACGCTGTTTCCGGCGGACCGCGTCGCGGCGGCGCGGCGCGATCTCGGCCTGGACGGGCCGGTTGCGGAACCGCCCAACACCGACCTCCGCCCCGTCGCCTATCTGGATCGGGTGATCGCGCACCTGGAGCGCGGCGCGGCGGGGAGAAGCGGCGGGGCCTCGCGGGCCGCGGCCGTTCTGCGCGCCCTGGCGTCGGTCCCGCCGTGGATCGCCGCGGCGGCGGCGGCGCTCGTGCCGCTGCTGGCGCTGGCCACTCGGCGGAGCAGGCGTCGCGCGGGCGGTCCCGAGGCCGCCGTGCTGGGGCTGCTGGTCGGCGGAACGGGCATGGCGTTCCAGATGCTGGTGATGGTCGCGTACCAGAACCACACGGGGCGCCTGTACGTGGGCTACGCGCTGCTGACGGGGGCCTTCATGGCCGGGCTCGCCGCGGGCACGAGGCTGGGCGAGCGGCTCCTGGCAGTTCGCGGCGCCGGGGCGCCGGCGCTGCTGGCGCGGATCGAGACGGTGGCGGCGGCGATCCTCCTGGCCGTCGCGTCCGGCGCGGCGCAGGTGGCGTCGAGCGGCGCGTTGCTGGGGACGGCGTCGGTCGCGGCCGGGATCCTGACGGGTGCGCCGTTCCCCGGGCTCGTGGCGGC
>CAMTWF010000183.1:0-3993 GCA_947085355.1 uncultured delta proteobacterium | reverse complement strand
GACATCACGGGGGCTCCTTTCTCGCCGCCGCCGTACGCGGAAGCATGGGCACGTTACCGAATGTTGCGCGGCCGATCAACCATCCCGCCGTCCGATCAGCCCACGGGCCGGAGCACGACGCTTGCGTCCGCGGCGGCGCACCCCTGCCCGGCCGCACGGACCACCATCGGGCCGATCGTCAGGGCGGCAACGACGGCTCCCAACTCGGCGCCGATCCGCGCGGTGCGGACGAGCGCCTCGGCCAGAGCCTCGCCGTCCGGCGGCCGGTCCCCCTCGGCGTCCAGGCCGACCTCGGCCACCATCTCCCGCGCTTGCGACGGACGCAGGGGGCATGCACGGACGGCGACCCGACGGTCCGCGAACCCGGCGGTACGGTACGGCCGGAGCACGATCAGCATGCCGAACCGCTCGTCCCGCACCAGGCCGACGAAAGCATGGGCCGCGCCGGAGATCATCTCCATGACGACGGCGCCCAGCAGCCTGTCCGGACGCACGATCTTCTGGGCCCGGATCGTCACCTCGTGGAAGGCGGCGCGCACCGCCGCGTCCCCCGAGACGCGCGTTGCGACGACCCCCGCCTCCGCCTTGCGTTCGATGTCCGGCGACGCCGCCTTGACCGCGACCGGACCGCCGACCTCGCGGGCGAAGCGCGCGGCTGCCGTGGCCGTGGTGCACAGCCGCCACCGCGCTGCCGGGACGCGGAAGCGGCCCAACAGATCCAGGCTCGCGGGTTCCGAGAGGGTCCGGGCAGGCCCGAGCAGTCGAGCGCCGGCCGCGGCAACGTCGATGCCGGGGAGCGCCGGAATCGGTTCGTCCAGACGTACCCCGGCCTCCCGGATGCGCGCCGCCGCCGCCAGGGCTCCGGCCGCCTCGCGCACGCCGGCGAGGAACGGGCCGCCGGGGCGCGACGGATCCGCGGCACGCGCCGGCAGGCTCCCGTGCAACAAGCGCACCGCCGCGGCCGGCCGGTCCGGCGGCGCCGCATTCGCCATCGCTTCCACCCAGGCGGCTATGCGTCGATCCGACGGCGTGTTCCCGTCGGGCGGTTGCGTGACGAACAGGATCGCGTCGAAGGCGCGGTCCGCCGCGAATCCCCGTACTGCCGCCGTTCCGTCCTCCTCGCGCTCGATGGAGCGTCCCGTGAGGTCGAGCGGGTTTTCCATTGTGCCTACGCCGGCGGGCTGTTCGGCGCTGCGCGCCTCACCGCCCCCCGGACCCCCGCGGACCCTCGCGGCAAAGCCGCGAGGGTCCTTTGCGGCTGCTGGGACGGCGGCGCGCCGTTTCCGGGCCGGTGCGATTCCCGGGCCGACCGGCGCCGGCAGATGGAACCCCTCGGCCAGGACCGCCTCCGCCGCCAGCCGCGCCGCTCCGGCCGAGATCGAGACGATCCCGACGCGCCGTCCGGCCGGGAGCGGCCTGTGGGCCAGGAACGCCAGCGTCTCGATCAGCGCTTCGAGCGACGGCACGTCCGGTATCCCGTGGTGCCGGAGGAACCCCGCGACCCGCGCCTCCGTCCCGCCGGACGCGAGATCGGCCTCGGCCCGCGTCGCGGGCGGCGCCTCCGGCCTTCCGGCCGCTCGCGGGCGCAGGACGACTATCGCCTTGTGCGCGCGGTGGGCCTCCTCGGCCGCGGCGGCCAGCCTCGCGGGATCGTCCACGGCATCGATGTGGACGCCGATCGCCCGCGTCTCGGGGTCGCGTACGAGCGCCTCGATGGCTGCGGCGGGCCCGATCGATGCGCCGGAACCGATGCACAACAGGCGCGACAGGCCGAGACGCTCGTCGAGCGGCGCTCGCAGGATCTCGATGGCGACCGCGCCGCTCTGCGACACGATGCCGATCCGGCCCGACGGCGGGGCGGACAGCAGCCGGCCGACGAAGGGGTACGCTCCCGACACGGGCGACATCGCCCCGAGGGAACCGGGGCCGAGCACCACCATGCCGGTCTCCACCGCCGCCCTGCGCAGCGCCTCGATCGCGGGTGGGACGCCCGCATCCCCGGACGGTCTCGCGTCGCCGACGACGATGGCGGCCCGAGCGCCCGCGCGTGCCGCCTGGCGGACCACCTCGGGCGCCGCGGCCGCTGGAGCGAGAATCAGCACCAGGTCCGGTGGGAACGGAGCTTGCGACAACGATCGGACGCAGCGCAGCCCGGCCACGCGCTTGAGACCGGGATGGACCGTGAAGACGCGCGGCGGACGGCGGCACAGCGCCAGGTTCCGGATCGCCTTGTCGGCCCAGTAGGAACCGGGGGAGGCGCCGACCAAGGCGATGCTCCTCGCATCGAAGATCGACTCCAGCAGGCCGGGCGCCCCGCCGCCGCTACGGCCGTGCAATCCGGCTTCACGCTCCCGCACTCTGCCCACCACCGCCCTCCAGGGTCCGCCGGCGTCCGTCTTGCCGGTTTTCGACGCCGGGCATTATACTAGCGGCCGCGATGCCGGTGCGTTTCTTCGTCTCGCAGGAAGCGTTGGACACACTGGTTGCGGCCGGCGCCGCATCCGTCGGGATCGACTCCCTCGAAGTTCCGGTCCGGCGGCTGAGCGCCAGGATCGCGCCGGCCGTGTACGTGTCCCGCGAGATCGAGGGGAAAGGCGATCCGCACGGCATCGTCGGCAAGGTCAAGACGATCGACGCCATCGCCGCCATGCGAGCGGACCACTATCGGGACTCCCTGCTGGTCGGCGATACGGCCTACGAAGTCGTCGAAGGGTTCCTCGGCGAGGCGCAAGAGGGCTGGATTTGGCCGGACGGCGGCAGACCGGCCGCTTCCTCCAGGCCAAGCGTGCCGCCGGGCTCGGCGGGAGCGCGGCGGCCGAGCCTCCCGCCGGACTCGCCGGGCAGGTACTCGGTGCAGGACGCCGGCGAAACCAACGTGCGCGACGTGATGGAGCGCATGATCCTCGACACGGTGAAGGACGGGAAGAAGAAGGGGAACCGCAGGCCGTAGAGCCCAGGCGGATCGCGCAAGGCCCGTCACCGGGTTCAGCAGGCCATTGGAGACGGACCGGGCGCGGCCGTGGAACCGAGGATGCGGACGACGCCGTGCATGGACCGGACGAGTGCGCCGGCCCGCCGGGAAGCCATCCCGCCCAGCCCGATCAGCAGCAGCTTCGTGCCGCTCCAGTCGAAGCAGTGGATCGTCACGTCGGGCCTCGCACCCAGGTCCCCGCCCGCCGTGGACTCCGGATCGACCGCCAGCGGCGACAGCGCCGCGATCTCGTCGGCGCGGTGCGTGCTGGGCGCCGCCCCGATCAACATGCCCTGGTTGTCGGAAAGGACCAGGCCCTCCATCCCCGCCTGCACCGCGGCGTAGGCGAGCTGGTACGTGATGGCGGTCTGGGGATCCTCGCTGCGGAGACAGCGTCGTTCGGGCGTGTTCTGCATCGTCCTTGTTCCTCCTGGGTCTACTATATCCTACATTGGGCCTACCGAGCAAGGAACAGCACCGCTGGCAGGCTGCCTTTCCGCGTCCGACCGTCCGGGACGCCCGTTGTCGGAAGGCGCCGAAGCGCCTTGGTTGGGCCCCGGCGGGGCGTTCCGAACGCGGTGGTGGGGCGATAGTTAGGCCCTGCCGGCGCGATCCGAAGGCGAAAAATCGCCTTGCCTACGCGCCGAATCGCCTTGGTTAGGCCCCGGTGGGGCGTTCCGAAGGCGGTGGTGGGGCGATAGTCAGGCCCTGCCGGCGCGATCGGAAGGCGCCGAATCGCCTTGGTCAGGCCCCGGTGGGGCGTTCCGAAGGCGGTGGTAGGGCGATAGTTAGGCCCTGCCGGCGCGATCGGAAGGCGCCGAAGCGCCTTGGTTAGGCCCCGGTGGGGCGTTCCGAAGGCGGTGGTGGGGCGATAGTTAGGCCCTGCCGGCGCGATCGGAAGGCGCCGAAGCGCCTTGCCTACGCCCCGTCGGGCGTTCCGAAGGCGGGCGGCGGGCGATATGAACGCCCGCACCGGGCCCATCGTGCACGGGGGAACGCCTTCAACAGGCTCGCGGCCGCGT
>CAMTWF010000182.1:0-36057 GCA_947085355.1 uncultured delta proteobacterium | reverse complement strand
CGCCCTCGATGCGTCGAGATCCTCGTGATGCAGCTTGTGGGAAGGGTTCATGCTCACCTCCATACGATCCGGCGACGGCGACGGCGACGGCGACGGCAACGGCAACGGCAACGGCAACGGCAACGGGGACCGGGACGGCAGGCGGGAGGCTGTAGCCGGGGCCGTGAACGGCTACGCCGGCCCCCCCACAAATCGCGAATGCACCCAGCGGGAGCGGGTAGGGGGCGCCACCGGGGGTGAACGGCTACGATCATCGAGCTGCCGCTCGATGTGGTCCGCATCGCGCTCCCGCTTCCCTGCGGCTTCGCGTCTTTGCGTCTTTGCGTCCTTGCGTTCGAATACGCAGCCGTAGTTCCGGAAGAACCTGCCGAGGCCGAGGTTCCCGGCCGGGTCGCGGAGGTCGCCGATCCCGACCGCCGCCCCCCGACCGCCGACCTCCCATGACGCCGGCCGCGCCTACCGCGTCCGGAGGACATCCATTGCGGCCCGGTGGACGATCGCCTCCATCCGGTAGCCGTCGCCGTCGACTACGGGCCGGCGCGCGCGGTAGCGGCCCTCCAGGAAGCGCCGGGCCTCCTCGCGCGCCCACGCCGCATCGCGGCCCATCTCCGATGCGACGATCGTCGCCGCCGGCAAGGCGCACCGGACACCGCAGCACGGGCCCGTCCCGAGCCGCGTGCGGCGCATGACGTCGTCCAGCGTCACGGCCATCTCCCGGCGGACGGCGTGACGCACCTCGGCCTCGATCGCCGGCTCGCACCGGCAGATCGGACGCAAGAGCGAGGGCCGGTCGGCCGCCGGCGCAAGCACCTCGCCGACGAGCGACCCGTGGCGGTATTCGAGCCGGCGGAGCGTGTGCGGCGCCAGGCCGGGCGGAGGCGGCGCGTCAGCCGGGCGGCCGACCCCGTCGCCTCCCGGCAGCGGCACGTCAGCGGTGCGGCACGGTGCGGTGCGGCCCAGGAACCGCAGCACCGCATCGGTCGCGTCCTCGGCCATCGCCCGGTACGACGCCAGCTTGCCGCCCGCGACGGAGAAGAGCCCCGGCCGCTCGTCCGAGACGCCGTGGTCGAACACCTTGTGGGTGCGCGACAGGTCGTCCTCGTACCGGCCGTACTCGAACAGCGTCGGTCGTACTCCCGCCCAGGTCGTCACGAGGCGGCACGACCGGATGCGCGGGTAGACCGTCTCCATCGCCTGGAGGAGGTACTGCACCTCGTCCTGCGTGACGGGGATGTCGTCGAGGTCGCCGTAGTAGTCGTCGTCGGTCGTGCCCAGGAGCGTGACGTTCTGCCACGGCTCCAGGAAGATCGTGCGCCCGTCGGGGGCTGTGGCGGCGATCGAGAAGTTGACGATCCGGCGATCCAGGACGAGGTGGATCCCCTTCGCGGGGCGGAGGCGGTAGCCGCCTCCGCCGAGCGCGGCGACGGCGGGGCCCCACGGCCCCGCGGCGTTCACGACGCAGCGCGCCGTGGCGGCCCAGCGTCCGCCGTCGAGCGTGGATCCGCCGCCCACCTCCCACGCCGATCCGTCCCGATCCGCCGGCTCGAGCCGGTCGATGCGCGTGTGGGTGAAGCAGTCCCCCCCGGCCTCGATCCCGGCCCGCGCGTTGAGCCAGCAGAGGCGGTGCGAGTCGATGCCCCATTCGTCGAACGTGACCGCACCGACGATGTCCGGCGAGAGACCCGGTTCGATGGCGAGCGTCTCGGCGGCCGAGAGGCGTCTGTGGCGCATCCCGGCCTTGAGCGGCTGGTACCTGTCGTACGCCTCGAAGAAGCCGTCCATGCCGAGGAGCATCATCCGGGCGCGCCGCCGGGCGGCCGGGACGGGGAAGACGAACGGGATCCGGAACAGCAGGTGCGGCGCGATGCGGCGCACGCGCCCGGCCTCCAGGCACGACAGCTTCGTGACCTTGGGCTGCGACGCGAGGTATCGCGCCCCGCCGTGGATCATCCCGGACGAAGCGCCGGTCGTGCCGGCGCCGAAGTCGTCCTTCTCCACGAGGGCGCAGCGGAGGCCGCGCATCGCCGCATCGCGGAAGATCCCGGCGCCGGTGGCGCCGCCGCCGATGACGATGACGTCGTATCGCGCACGGGCGGGTCGGGACTCCGGTGAGTGCATGGCGTGGGTCAGCCGGGCTCGCGGCGGCCGGCCGGGACGAGCCCCAGTTCGGCGAGCTGCGCCGCGTCCACGTCCGCCGGCGCCCCGGTCATGAGGCACGCGGCGCGCGTCGTCTTCGGGAACGGGATCACGTCGCGGATCGATTCCATCCCGGCCAGGAACATGACGAGGCGGTCGAAGCCGATCGCGAGGCCGCCGTGGGGCGGCGCCCCGTGCGCCAGCGCCTCCAGCAGGAAGCCGAAACGCCGCTTCGCCTCTGCTTCGTCGATCCCGAGCGCCGCGAAGACCTGCGACTGGATCGCCGGGTCGTGCATCCTGATCGATCCCCCGCCGATCTCCACGCCGTTGATCACGATGTCGTAGGCCAGCGCCCTCACGCGGCCGGGATCGCTCGCCAGGAGCGGCAGGTCCTCGGTCGCCGGGTGCGTGAACGGGTGGTGCTTGGCGGCCCACCTCCCGGTTTCCGGATCGCGTTCGAACATTGGGAAGTCGGTCACCCACACGAAGCCCCAGGCGCCCTCGCGGACGAGGCCGAGGCGCCGGGCCACGTGGTTGCGCAGCTTGCCGGCGGCGGTCGACGCGACGGCGCGGTCGGCGTCGGCGACGAACAGGACCGTGTCGCCCTCCCGCACGCCGAGCCGCTCGGACAGCGCGGCGCGGTGCCCCTCGCCGATCCACTTGGCGACCGGGCCCTGCCACTGGCCGGCGGCCGCCTTGGCGTAGGCGACGCCTTTCGCGCCGTGCGGCTTCACCACGTCCGTCAGGTCGTCCAGTTCCTTGCGCGACAGGGCGGTTCCCTCGACCCTGAGCGCCGCGACGCGTCCGCCGGCCTCGGCCGGTTCCCGGAGGAACCTCGCTTCGGTCGTTCGCACGACGTCGGCGACGTCGTGCAGCTCCAGGCCGAACCGCACGTCGGGGTTGTCGACGCCGAACCGGCGGATCGCCTCGTCGTACGGCATCCTGGGGATCGGCAGCGGCGCCTCGAAGCCGATCGTCTCGCGGAAGACGCGCGCCAGCAGCCGGTCGACGGCGTCCATCACGTCGCCCGGCTCGACGAAGCTCATCTCGATGTCGATCTGCGTGAACTCCGGCTGCCGGTCCGCCCGCAGATCCTCGTCCCGGAAGCAGCGGCAGATCTGGAAGTACCGGTCGTATCCGGCGACCATGAGGAGCTGCTTGAAGATCTGCGGCGACTGGGGGAGGGCGTAGAACGAGCCGCGCGAGACGCGCGACGGCACGAGGTAGTCCCGCGCGCCTTCCGGCGTCGAGCGGGTCAGGATCGGCGTCTCGAACTCGATGAAGCCCTGCGCGGTCAGCTCCTCGCGCACCGTCCGGGCCGCCCTGGCGCGGAGCATCATGACGCGCTGCACCGCCGGGCGCCGCAGGTCGAGGTAGCGGTACGCGAGGCGCGTCGTCTCCAGCGCGTCGATCCGGTCCTCCATCGGGAACGGGACGGGCCGCGAACGGGACAGGATCTCCAGCGACCGGGCGCGCACCTCGACCTGCCCGGTCGGCATCCGCGGGTTCACGTTGTCGCCCCGGCCGTGGACGACGCCGGTCACGGCGACGACGAACTCCGGACGCACGTCGCGCTCGACCGCCGTCGCCTCCGGCGCCTCCACGGGGTCCACCACCACCTGCGCGATCCCCGCCCGGTCCCGCAGGTCGAGGAACGCGCAGCCCCCCAGGTCCCGCTTCCGGTGCACCCAGCCGCACAGCGTCACACCGAGCCCTATGTGTTCCGCTCGCAGATCGCCGCAGTGGTGCGTTCTCTTCGACGACATGACCGGCCTGCTACGCGAAAACGGCACGGGAGGCAACCGCCGTCGGGGGTCGGGGGTCGGGGGTCGGGGGTCGGGGGTCGGGGGTCGGGGGTCGGGGGTCGGGGGACATGGACGTGGACGTGGACGTGGACGTGGACGATCGCTGAATTGTAGGATCACCGCCGATGGAACGTCTCGTCCGCTCGTGCGCCTCGCCGATGTGCCCGGCTGCCGGCGCGGTCCCGGCGGCGCTCCTTGCGGCATGCGCGCTGGCGGCGTGCCGCGCCCCGCAGCCCGAGGCGCGGCCCGATGCATCACGCCCCGTCGCCGTCGTGGGCGGCCGCGCCATACCGGCCGAATGGATCTCGATGGTGGCCCGGCGCGACGGCCTGTCGGTCGAGGGCGCGCTCGAACGGACGATCGACGTCGCGGCGCTGGCCGAGGCCGCGCGACGGGCCGGCATCGGCGGCGATCCGCGGACGCTCGCCGAAACGAGGTCGCTCATGGCGCGCATGGCGCTGCGGCGCGAGGTCGAGCTTCCCCCCCCGGACGCGTTCACCGAGAGGGATCGCAGGGAGGTGGAGGCGCTGTATCGCTCGAGTGTCGCCTACTTCACGCACCCGGAACTCCGCACCGTGCGGCACCTCGCCGTCGTGCTCAAGTCGCCCCAGGGCGGGCGGCAGGTGGAACCGGAGAGGCCGGCGGCCGAGTGGAACGCCGGGCTGGCGGCGATCGAGGCGATCCTGCCGCTCGTGCGCGGCGCCGCCTCGGGGGCTGCGGTGCAGGCAATGCAGCCGATCTTGCAGGTCCGTCTCGAGGCGGCATGGGAGAGCGCCGGCCTGGACCCGAAGCGGATCCCACGGGTCGTGGCGGAGGCGATCGGCCCGATGGCCCGCGAGGATGCGTACGACCCGGCCTTTCTGGAAGCGTCCTTCGCGCTCGGGGCGTCCGGCGACGTGGCCGGTCCCGTCCGCACGGCGTTCGGCTGGCACGCGATTCGGCTGGAAGGCATCGATCCGCCGCGGGACGCGCCGCACGACGAGGCGATTGCCGAGACGATCGAGCGGGGTGGGCTGCTGATCGAGCGCGGGCGGTTCGAGGCGTTGATGCGCGGCGCCCGCGAGAAGTACCGGGTGGTCTCGCATCCCGAACTGCTTCGGCTCGCCGCGCCCCCCGAGCTCGGACCGTAACCGTGCAGCGATGACGACCGGACGCCGGTCGATCCCGCAGCGCGACGTCGCCGGGACCGGGTTTACTCCCGCCATGCGCCGGCTGGCCGCCGACGTGCCCGGCGTCCAACTGGTCGCGTTCTGCGACAGGGACGGGGAGATCATCGACTACCATTCCTACTTCGAGCCGTACGACACGAAGGTCGCCGGCGCGCTGCTGGGAATCCTCCTGGCGACGATCGAGCGGGAGTGTCCCCGGCTCATCGGCGCCGGCCTGCGCGATCTGCTCGTCCGGACCGACGCGCACGTCCTGTTCGTCAGGCCGGTCACCGGTGGCTACTACCTGGCGGGAGTGCTGGCCGCCGACACGGTGATCGGCAAGCTGTACGCCGCGCTCGATGCCGCTCACGCCATGCTGGCGACGGAGGCGGGGTTGTAGCTACGGCTCGGACAGCAGGAGGCCCAACGTGTACGTGCCGGTCGAGCCGTTGAAGCCGTCCACGAACAGGTAGTAGGCGCCGGGGCCGAGGCGTCCCCCGACGCGGGAGTGGTAGTAAACGCCGCCGAAGTCGTCGCTGCACTGGAAGTCGGGCTCGGTGCACGCGCGCGAGATCGACAGGACCGAGTCGGTCAGCGCGGGCGCGGCCGGGCCTCCTCGCAGGTCGGCGACGACCGACGCGGCGCGGGTCAGCGTGAAAGAGTAGGCGACGTCGGTCGAGTCGCGCGAGGCGCACGACGGGGCGCGGTTGTCCCCGTTGGCCGTCGCGAGCGTACCGGTCACGGCCGTCGCGCCGCGTTCGCCCGCCGGCAGCGGAATCGGCACGGCGGCGGCGCACGTGTTGCCGCCGGCAAGCGCGACGGGCGTCACGCCGCAGGCGGTGTGGAACGCGCAGTCCGTGTCCCCGCAATCGACCAGCGTGTCCCCGTCGTCGTCCGCGGAGTTGTCGCAGACCTCGGGCGGCATGCGGCACGAGCCCGGCGTCGCGGGCGAGCCGGTGCAGTGCCCGGTCGCGGTGCACTGTGCGGAGTCGGTGCAGCCGCCCACGCAGACGTCCGGGGCCCTGTCGCCGTCGGAGTCCTGGCAGGCGTGCCCGGGGCGGCAGTCGGCCGTCGACGTGCAGCCGTCCAGGCAGACCCAGGGCCCCGACGTCCCGAACGCCACGCACCGCGAGCCGCTGGGGCACGAGAGGGCCGCGCAGTCGGTCGCGGTCGAGTAGACCAGGCAGTACCCTCCCGCCCATCCGGTGGACCGTTCGTCGAAGCAGGCGCCGGCGACGCAGTCGGTGTGCGCGGCGCACGGATCCCCGACGGCGCCCGCGCCGCCGGCGCATTCCGTCGCGCCGACGCACTCGAAGTCGGCGCAGTCGGTGCTCCCGTCTCCGTCGTTGTCCGTCGAGTCGCCGCACGCCGACTCGAAGCAGCCGGGGTCGTCCCCGCAGTCCGGGTCGTCGCAATCGACAAGCGCGTCGCCGTCGTCGTCCTCGGCGTTGCCGCACGCCTCGGCGCACGCCGCGTCGGTCCGGCACTGCGAGTCCTCGCAATCGATCAGTCCGTTGCCGTTGTCGTCCGCGTCGTTGTCGCAGATCTCCGCGTCCGCGCACGTCGCCTCCAGCGAGTAGGCGCCGGACGCCCCCTCGAAGCCGTCCACGACGACGTAGAACGTCGTGCCGGGTTCCGCCATGAAGCTCAGCTGTTCCGCCGCGCCGCCGCCCCCCGCGAAGCTCGAATACGCGCACGAGTCGGCCTCGCAGATGCCGCCCAGGACGAACATGTCGAGGTCCCAGGCCCCAGCCGGCGTCATCACCAGCGTCACCAGGCGGCTGGACGTCACCGTCAGCGCGTAGACGCGCTCGGGACCAGACTGGTCGAGGCCCGTGGCGCACGAGTACTCGTCCATCATGGACGATGCGGTTGCCGTGGTCTCCGAGCGGAGGTTGTCTCCGCAGGCAAGCGGCGCCGGGTCGGCGCACGTCCCGGACGCCCCGCCGCCGTCGTCGGTCGCTTCGCCGGCCGCGTCATCGGTCGCGTCGGGCAGATCCCCGACCTCGGGCGACACGTCCCCGTCGTCATCGACGTCCGGCGTCGCATCGGCGTCCGTGGACGCGTCGGGTCTCGCCGACCCGCCGTCGTCGCACGCGGCGGCGACCCAGCAGGTCGCCGCGGCCGCCAGGAATACCTTCGTCATTCTCGTCGGTGTCATTCTTGATGCCTCCTTCCGCCCCCGTTCGACGTGTTGCCGATCGGCCGCCTACGGGACCGTCCCCGCGGCGGCGGTCTCCGTCCGGCAGCGCGCCATGGTTGCCGCCATGGCCAGCGCGTTCCGCAACTGGCCGGGAAGAAACGTGAGCACGAACGACATGCCGCCGTCGCTCGCTCGCGCCGAGAGATTCATGTGCAGCGGCGGGAGATCGCGGGCCGACGGGCAGGGCATCGCCGGATTGTGGCGCAGCTCGTCGGCAAGATCGACCGCGCCGATTTCGATCAGCCCCGGCTCGGCCGGCGCCGCGAGCATCCGGGCCGGCGCGGATCCCGCGGCCAAGCCGCCGCCGCGGCCGGTCCCGGCAAGGGCGCGCTCGATCACCGACAGGTCCGGATCGGTCGTGAGCACGGCCCTGTCGCGCCCGTGGGCGATCGAGACGTCCCACCGCAGCGGGCCCGTGCCGGGCTGGAATGCGTCGGCTACCGGGCCGAGCGCCGCTCGCGGGATCTCGATCGTCAGCCGGTCCACATCCGTGCCGCGCGCCTGCGCGGCGGCCGGCTGCCACTTGATCTGCGCGCCAAGCGCCAGGTCGGCCGACAGGGTCGACAGCAGGCCTGCCGCAAGGGCGCCGATGTCCCTGGTCGCATCGCGGGCGGCGGCGCCGCGCGAGCCCCAGACCAGCGTCCAGGCGCCGCGTCCGTCCGCGGTCCGGCCGCCGCGTGCGACGAACCTGCCGTCCATGGCGCGCATCGACCGCTCGTTCGCATCGATCAATCCCAGCAGGCCGGCGCGGTACTGCTCGGGCGCCGTCTCCTCGACGAACTTCCTCGCGGCGGCCTGGAAACGCGGCGCGTGGGCGACGAGCGCCGCCGGGTTCATCCGCGCGGCGATCCATGCCGTGCCTCCGGCGTCCAGCGTCTCGGTCAGGCCGAACTCCGGCGCGTCGCGCCCCAGCGCGTCCCACAGTGCGGCCATGGACGAGCCGGGCGGATGCGTGATGCCGCCGCGCATCGTGATCGGCGCGTCGGAACCGCCCAGCCGCAGCCCGAAGACCATCTTGTCCAGGTCCAGCGTGTCGATGGCGAAGCCGATCGACGCGGCCGCCAGCCGGCCGAGCCAGTCCGGCATCCCCGCGCCGCCGGCCGTGGCGGCCTGGAAATCCCGCAGCGCGGCCAGGAGGGCCGGCGCCGCCGTGCGCAGCTCCACGGCGACCCCGACGTCTTCCTCGGGGTCGGCGTCGTCGGACCACGCGACGGCGCCGTCCGGCTCGACGCCGATCCCGATCAGGTACCGGCCGTCGTCCTGGGGCATCCCGACGATCCGGCCCGAGCGCACCGGATCCAGCCGTCGGGTCGTCGCGACCGAGACGACCACGGAGGCCGATCCGGCCGACGGCAGCAGCACGCGCGCGCGCACCGGCGCCGCAAGGTCCACCGCCTCCGGGTCGGGGATCTCCAGCAGCCGGCCGAGCAGGCCGGCGCGAATCGCCTGCGAGGCCGTCCGGCGTACCTCATCCGCCGGCGGGAACTGGGCCAGC
The DNA here is from genome assembly GCA_947085355.1 of uncultured delta proteobacterium. GTDB lineage: Bacteria > Myxococcota_A > Polyangia > DRWM01 > JAAZOP01 > CAMTWF01. The sequence goes on along the minus strand of CAMTWF010000182.1, from coordinate 27,270 downwards.
AGTCCGGCGAACTCCGAGCCGGCGGCCTCCGAGCGCGCCGCTTCCACCAGCGCCGCGATCCGATCGATCGTGCGGGACAGGTTCGGAACGACGAACCGGACGACGGGCCCGCCGGATCCGGCCTCGCGAGGCACCGCGACAGGTTCCTCCCGTGGCCCGCTTTGCGGCCGCCGACGGTCCTCGTCCCGGCCAGTGCTTTCCCCGTCCATCTCCTGCGGTTTCGCGGGCTCTGCCGTCGCCGGCGTATCCTTCTTCCTGCAACCCGCTGCAACCGCCGGCGGCACGACGGCGACGAACGCGCATGCGAACCCGATCCGGACTGCGAGTCTGACGTGCGACATCACGTTTTCTCCTCCTCTTTCTGCGCCCCGCGCTCGTTCCGGCGGGATGCGCGCAACCGTGGCACGGCACGAGTCGATCTGCAAGGTCGGGTAGGCCGCCGCCCTACTCCGAGCCGGCGGCGATCCGTAGCAGATCCTCGGCTGCGGCGCGGCAACCTTCGACCAGGGATGCCGGATCCCAGGGAGTCGTCAACGTCCGGGGCGGGCCGGTCACGGCGCCGACGCCCGCGGCGCGCAGGTACGTGCGTCGGACTTCGGAGAGGGCGTCGGCGCCTGGGACATCGATCGACGCCGCGCGGATGCGCCGCTGGCCGGCTCCACCGACTTCCCGCAGGAGGATCTGCCGGCCGTATCGTTCGATCTCGTCGGCCGTCAGTCCGCCGAGAGAACCGCGGGCGGGACGCATGCGGGGCGCGGCGGCGTCCGGGGCGGCGGGGCAGGCCCCGGCGGGCGTGGCGTTGCCCGGCAGCTCGCGCAGCGGTGGGCGGCTCGCGCCGCAGGCCGGGCACGACGGGAGCGGCGGCGCGACGATCCGGCGGACGGCGCCGGTCCCGGCGTAGTAGGCGGCGATCCCGGCCCGCGGGTTGCCGGACAGCGCCGCCTCGAGCTCCCCGGCCGCCAGACCCGCGACGACGCCCGCCACCGGCCCCAGGATGCCCGCCTGGGCGCACGTCGGCAGGTCGTCGGGATCCGGGGGATGCTCGAACAGGCAGCGGTAGCACGCGCCGGTGCCGGGCACGACGGAGACGATCGTCCCTTCCAGCCGCAGGGCGCCGCCCACGACGGCCGGTCGGCCGGTCCGGACGGCCGCGTCGCTCACCAGGAACTTGCAGCGCACGTCGTCGGTGCCGTCGAGCAGCACGTCCCAGCGGGCCGCCGTCCGTTCCGCCTCGCCGACCTCGAACCGCCCGTGGAACGTCTCGACGCGCAGCCCGGGGACCGCGTCCAGCAACCGGCGGGCCGCGGCGGCGACCTTCGGCTCCCCGACGTCGCCGTCGTCGTACAGGATCTGCCGGTGCAGGTTGGACGGCTCGACGCGGTCGGGGTCCACCAGGCCGAGCGTGCGTCCGGGTCTTGCGAGGGCGAGCGCCGCGGGGCATCCGATGCCGCCGATCCCGACGACAAGGATCCTGGATCGGTCCTCCAAGCCCATGACCCCTTCCATCCGGCCGCGCCTTTACAGATCGCGCCGACCGTTCTATCCTCGCCCGTCGCGTGGGGCGGGGCAAGCCATGGGCGTCTGTACGCAATGCAACTCGCGCTACTCCGGTCCCGCGGACCGCTGCCCCCTGGACGGCGCTCCGATCCGCGATGACGTCGATCCGCTGATCGGGCGCGTGATCGGCGGCCGGTATCGCGTGCTCGGGCGCATGGCCGAGGGGGGAATGGCGTCGATCTACAAGGCGCGGCAGGATCTGCTCGAGCGGGTCGTGGCGGTCAAGGTGCTGTCGCGGGCGTTGTCCGAGGATCCCCTTCAGAAGGAGCGGTTCCTGCGGGAGGCGCGTGCGGCGAACCGGATCCACCACGAGTGCGTCATCGACGTCACGGACTTCGGCGAGACCGAGGACGGCCTGGTGTACCTCGTGATGGAGTACCTGGAGGGCGAGAGCCTGGCGGACCTGGTGGGGCGCGGGCCGGTCCCCGTGCACCGCGCGTTCGGCATCGTCCGGCAGGTATGCCAGGGCCTCCAGCGCGCCCACGACATCGGGATATTCCACCGGGACCTGAAGCCGGAGAACATCTTCCTGGTCCGCCACGACGACGGCGGCGACCACGCGAAGATCCTGGACTTCGGCCTGGCCCGGGTAGTGGGCGACAAGCGACTGACTTCGACCGGGCAGGTATTCGGCACGCCGGAATACATCTCGCCCGAGCAGGCGTCCGGGGGCGATGTCACGCACCTCGCCGACCTGTACGCGCTCGGCGTCATCCTCTACGAGATGATCGCCGGCCGGCTCCCCTTCACCGGCTCGACGGCCAGGCTGGTCTACCAGCACCTCCGGGAGCAGGCTCGGCCGCCGTCCCACGTGGCCCCCGCGATCCAGCCGGGCGTCGACGCCGTCGTGATGCGGCTCCTCGATAAGACTCCGTCGAAGCGCTACGGTTCGGCCAGGGCCGTGGCCGAGGCGCTGGCGGCGCTGGAAGCCGAGATCGCGAAGCAGGATGGCGTCGCCACGATGCCGGCGCGCGAGGTGACGACGGCGGAGGTGCTCGCCCTGCCCCCGTCGGTCGTGGAGCAGTTCGGCTCGAAGCTCGATCGCTTCCGGGGGATTGCGGCCGCACGCCCCGCCGACCGGGCGTTCGCGGAAGCCGTCGCCCGCTTCGCCGGACGCGTCGGTCGGCTCGAGAAGGAATACGAGCGCGTCCGGACGGCCGCGAGCGCCCTGCGGGAGCACGTGACGCACGGGAGGACCACGATCGAGCGCCTCCGGCGGGCGCTGGACGAGCTGTGCCGGGACGAGGGGCGCGGAAAGCGGGAGATGGAGAGCATTCGCGCGGCGTTGGCCCACGCGCGAGCGGGGCTCGAAGCCGATATGCGGGATTTCGCCCGCTCGCGCGAGGAACTGCGCCGACTGGATCCCGACCCGGCGGCTCCGGCAGACTCCGACCTCGCGACGGCATACGAGAGGGCCGGGAGGCGCGCCGGGCAGTGGCGCGAGTCCGTGGCGGAGGTCGATGAACTCGATCGCGACATCGCGGTCAAGTCGAATGAGATGGAGGACGTGCGCTTCCAGATCGGCCAGTTCCGTGGCAGGCTCGCGGCGCTGGAGGTCGAGGCGGCCAGGCCGACGACGGCCGAGGCCGAGGCCGCCGAGCGGCAGCGGCGGCTGAACGACGCCCACCGGCAGTTCATAGCGGCGCTGGAGGAGACGGCCCGCGGCGCGCGTGAGATCGAGCGGATGGAGTGGGTCGGGGGGTAGGCGCCGGCCGTCGTGGACGTGGACGCGCGCCGTCGACCGCGACCACGACCACGAGGGACATGAGGAGGAATTGCACTTGATGCGCGATCGTACGGGAGGCATGTGGCCCTGGCTGTTGCAGCGCATCACGGCCGTGCTGCTGGTGGGCGGGCTGGCGGTCCACTTCACAGCGACGCATTTCGCCGTCGAGCGGCCGCTGACGTTCGAGGTCGTGCGTGAACGCCTCCTGTCGCCGGCGTGGGTCTGGTTCGACCTGCTCCTGCTGGGACTGGCGCTGTACCACGGCCTGAACGGGTTGCACGGCGTCCTGCTCGACCACGGGATCGGCCCGGCCGTCCGCAGGGGTTCCGCCTGGACGCTCGGCGCCCTCGGCGTGGCGACGTTCGTCGTCGGCGCGTGGATCCTGGCGCCGTTCGCCGGGGTGTCGCCGTGACCGCGGCCCCGAGGCGTTCGGGCGGCGTGCGGGGCTGGCTGCGGGACGTCTTCCTCAATCTGGGTCCCTCGGCGATCTCGCACGCCCTGATGCGGCTGACCGGCCTGGCGCTGGTCGTCTATCTGTTCCTCCACATCTGGACCGTGGGAGCGGTGCGCCGCACGGCGGCGACCCGCACGCCGGCGGAATCGTTCGACGCGGCGCTGCGGGCGTACGACACGCCGGCCGGCCATCTGGTGGAGTTCCTGCTGCTGGCCTGCGTGGTGGTCCACGCCCTGTGCGGCCTGCGCATCGTCGTCGCGGACTGGTTCGGCCTGACCCGTTCGCAGCGCGGCATGCTGTGGGGGGTCGCCGCCGCCGGTGCGGCGATCCTCGCGGTAGCCGTTCCGTTCTTCTTGCCGCACCTGGTTGGGAGGTGACCCCCCCGTGCGCTACTTCGATGCAATCGTCGTCGGCGGGGGCTTGGCCGGGCTTCGGGCGGCCATCGAGCTGAACCGCCGCAACGTCCCGGTCGCGGTGATCTCGAAGATCCATCCCGTCCGGTCGCACTCGGGCGCCGCCCAGGGCGGCGTCAACGCCGCGCTCGGGAACCACTACCGCGGCGTCTACGACACTCCGCGCAAGCACGCCTTCGACACGATCAAGGGCAGCGACTACCTGGCGGATCAGGACGCGGTCGTGCGGATGTGCGAGGAGGGGCCCGAGCGCATCTACGAGCTTGAGCGGTGGGGGTGTCCGTTCTCGCGCAACGAGGACGGCCGGATCGCCCAGCGCCCGTTCGGCGGCGCCGGCTTCCCCCGCTGCGCCTACGCGACCGACAAGACCGGCCATGTCATGCTGCAGACGCTCTACGAGCAGGCGGTGCGGTACGAACAGCTCGCCGAGCGTTCCGAGTTGACGTTCCTGGACGAGTGGCTCGTGCTGGCGCTGGCGTACGACGGCGAGGCGTGCCGCGGCGTCGTGGCGATGAAGTCGACGACCGGCGAGATCGAGGGCTTCCACTCGGACGCCGTCATCTTCGCCACGGGGGGATCGGGCCGCATCTACGCCGCCAGTTCCAACGCGCTCACCAACTCCGGCCTCGGCATGGCCGTCCCCTACCGCGCCGGCGTGCCGCTCAAGGACATGGAGTTCGTGCAGTTCCATCCGACGACGCTCGTGGGGACCAATATCCTCCTCACGGAGGGCGCCCGGGGCGAGGGAGGCTACCTGCTGAACGCGCAGGGCGACCGGTTCCTCGGCCACTACGACGACTCGAAGCGGGCCATGGAGGTCGCGCCGCGGGACATCATCTCGCGGAACATCCAGCGCGAAGTCCTGGCGGGCCGCGGCTTCGGCGGCGGCTACGTGCACATCGACCTGCGGCACCTGGGCGAGGAACGCATCGTCTCCCGGCTGCCGGGGATACGCGACCTGTGCCGGTCGTTCCTGGGGCTCGACCCGGTGACCGCACCGATCCCCGTGCAGCCCGCGCAGCACTACACGATGGGCGGCATCGACACGGATGCCTCGGGGCGCACCCGGATGAAGGGATTGTACGCGGCCGGCGAGTGCGCGTGCGTGTCGGTGCACGGGGCCAACAGGCTCGGCGGCAACTCGCTCCTGGAGACGGTCGTCTTCGGCGCGATCGCCGGCTCGAGCGCCGCGGACGACATCGAGGGATCGAAGGCGACGCGGAAGGGGGCGCAGGCCGTGGAAGCGGCGGCGGCCGAACAGAAAGCGCGGCTCGACAAGCTCCGGGCGGCCGACGGCCCCGAGTCGTGGGCCGATCTCAAGGAGACGCTCGGCAGGACGATGACCGAGAAGGTCGGCATCTTCCGGAACGCCGCCGACCTGCGCGAGGCGCTCGACGCCGTCCGGGATATCCGCTCCAGGTTCGGCGGGATCCGCGTCGGCTGCCGCAGCGCGGGCTTCAACCCCGAGCTGGCCGCCGTGCTCGAGCTGGAGGGGAGCATCGAGGTCGCCGAGGCGGTCGTTGCCGGCGCGCTGGCCCGCGAGGAGAGCCGCGGATCGCAGTCCCGCACCGACTTCCCGAAGCGCGACGACGAGAAATGGCTGCGCCACACGCTGGCGACGTGGACCCCGGACGGCCCGACGCTCGACTACGCCCCCGTCAAGCTGGGCCACTTCGAGCCCGCCGAGAGGAAGTACTGACCGGGCTTCCGCCGGCGCGCGGCGTGCGCTAGGGTACGGGTGATGAGCCGCAAGTTCGAGCCGCTTCTGTCGCCCGAGGTTCTGGTCGATCTGTTTCCGCCGGACCCGGGCGTCGTCTGCACGAAATGCGGGAACCTGCCGTTCTGGTTCGGCGTCGACCCGGAGCTGGGAGAGAGGAAGCTCTTCCTTTGCCCCCACTGTCGCACCCGCATCGGCGACCGTTGCACCGAATGCGGCAAGGCGGACTATGACGAGCTCCCCATCGAGCCGCCGGACCGGATGCGCTACCGCTGTCCAGCGTGCGGGCACGAGCGGCTCCGCTACATCGGCTGGATGGACAACCCGCCGCTCTACAACGAGACGCTCAACATCTGGTTTGCGCTGGATCAGACGCCGGCCGAGCGCCTCGCCGAGGGGCTTTGACGAAGCGCAGGGATCCGCTGCGGAAGACGCTCGAGCCGGTCCTCCCGTTGTTGGAAGACTTCGAGCGCGCCGGGGTGCGGTTCCTGGTGGCCGGCGCCGTTGCGGGCATCTACCACGGTCACGTCCCCAAGACGAAGGACGTGGATCTGTGTGTTGGGACCGACGTCGTAGTCCTCGACCGGATCCTCGATGCCCTCCATGCGCGCGGCTACCGGTCGCTCGATGTGGTCGACGCGGTCGAGATGGCGAGGCGCACGAACGCCAGGTTCATGGCGGAACGCCTCGTCGACTTCCTGGTGCGGCCGAAGGCGCTGGACTTCGAGGCCGCGTGGGGGCGGCGGGAGGAGCTTGCGGTCGGGGGCGTCGTGCTGCACTTCGTGAGCATCGAGGACCTCATCGCCATGAAGGACGCGGCGCGGCGGCCCAAGGACCTGCAGGATCTCCCGGCGCTCCGGGAGGTCCAACGTCTCCGCGCGATCAAGGCGAAGCACCGGAGGCGGTAGCGCCCCGCGGAAGGAAGGATCGACGCCCATGACTCACACGATACGGTTCGACGTCTTCCGCTACGACCGCGAGGCCGGGGGGGAACCGGGGTTCCAGTCGTACGACGTGCCGGCCTCCACCGGGTTGACGGTCCTCGGCGGCCTGCTGCACATCCAGGAGCGGCTCGACGGATCGCTGGCGTTCCGGTACGCGTGCCGCGCCGCCGTGTGCGGCTCGTGCGCCGTGCACGTCAACGGCGAGTACCGCCTGGCGTGCGAGACCCAGGTGGCGGACCTCGGCGACCGGGTGACGATCCGTCCGCTGGCGCACCTGGAGGTGATCAAGGACCTCGTCGTCGACATGGAGCCGTTCTGGCGCAAGTACCGGCGCATCAAGCCGTACCTCGTCCCCGGGACGCCGCCTCCGGCCGGGCGCGAGCGTCCGCAGGGTCCGGACGACCGCGCGAGGATCGACGGTCTCGTCGACTGCATCCTGTGCGCCGCCTGCTACGCTGGCTGCTCGGTCTGCGGCACCGACCCCGACTACCTCGGCCCCGCGGCGCTGGCGAAGCTCGACCGCTTCCTCTGCGACTCCCGCGACGGGATCCCGCTCGATCGCCTCGGCCTGGCCGGCGGCGTCCACGGCGTCTGGCGATGCCACACGATCTTCCGCTGCCAGGAGGTCTGCCCGAAGGACGTCGACCCCGCGGGCGCCATCGCCGACCTCAAGATGAAGTCCATCCGCGCCCGCCTCCTGGGCCGCTGAATACAGCCCCCCGGAAATCAGGTGTGTCCCGGCGCGAGGCCGGTGCAAGAGAACCACTCGTTGTGGTAATACGCCTCGTGGAGAGCGTGCTGGGGGTGTGTCCAGCGCAAGGAGGGGCGTCATGACACGCAGGTCGCGCAACACGTTGACCTTGTTTGCGGTCGGGCTGGTCGGGGCGTGCTCGGCCGATCTGGACGGACCGGCGCCGACGGTGGCGAGCCTCGAGCCGGCGCTGGTGTGCAACGACCAGATCGTCACCGAGGTCGTCGTGCACGGGCAGGGGATGTCGCCGCTGCCCGTGGACGTTCTCGGCGCACCCCGGGTGGATCTGCCCGAACTGGCCCTGACGCTCGTCGCCGACCTGCGCGGCGCCCCCGCCGGCGCCGGGACGCCCGTGGCGATCCCCGACGACACGGAGCCTCCGCGCGTGCGGTGGACGAGCCGGCAGCGGATGGCGTTCGACGTGTACGCCGAGTTGGGGCTGGCCGCCGGCGTGCACTCGCTCGCCGTGACCAACCGCAACGGCAACGGGTTCGTCCTCGATCGTGCGCTGACCGCCGTGCCGCCGCCGAGCGTATCGTCCGTGGGGCCGGACATCGTCTGCGTCGCGGGCGGCCCTCGGACGCTCGTCCTGGACGGCGAAGGGTTCTTGCAGGTGGGCGGCACGTTGCCGACGGTGACGGCGACCCCGGCCGGCGGCGGCGACGCCGTGACGTTCGACGCCGCCGCGCTGGAGGACTGCTTCGACGTCGCCGGCCCCGCCTCCGGGGTGCGAAGCTGCCGGCGCCTCACGTTCACCGTTCCCGATGACGGCTTGGCGGTGACGGGGGACTACGTGAACTACGAGATCGTGGTGACCAATCCGGCGCCCGCGGGCTGCGAGAGCGCCGATCCCGTGCTGCTCACGGTCGTGCCGCCGCCGGTGGTGAGGACGGTGGAACCGCCGGTGATCTGCAACGCCGACCACGACAGCACGATCACGCTCACCGGCGACGGCTTCCTCCGGATCGACGGCGCCGTGCCCCAGGTGACGGTGGGAACGACCACACTCGCCGCCGACTCGCTCGGCGCATGCACGCCCGTCACCGGGCCCGCCGAGGCGGTGGAAAGCTGCGATTCCCTGACGTTCACGATCCCGGCCGGCACGCTCGCGCCGGGGATCCACGAGGTGGGCGTGACCAACCCGGTTCCCGCCGGCTGTTCGGCGTCCGCGACCGCAACGCTCGTCGTCGTGCCGCCGCCCGAGACCGACTCGATCACGCCCGATCTCGCGTGCGTCGCCCAGGACGGTGAGACGTTCACGATCGCAGGGAGCGGGTTCATCCGTTCCGGGAGCGCCATGCCCACGGTGTCCGTGGACGGCACGACCTTCCCCGCCGAAACCGTGGACGGCTGCGCGCCCGTTCCCGGCGCGCCCGCGGGGACCGATACCTGCGCGTCGCTCGCCTTCTCGATCCCCGCCGGCGGGCTGGCGCCCGGCACGTACGAAGTGGTGGTCGCCAACCCGTCGCCGGTCGGCTGCGTCAGCGCGGGCGGGCTCGTGCTCGTCATCGTCGGCCCGCCGGAGGTGACGGCGATCGAGCCGCCCATCGCGTGCCTCGCGACGCTCCCGGCCGAGTTGACGCTCGTGGGGAGCGGTTTCCTCGTCGTCGACGGCGCGTATCCGACCGTCACGATCGACGGCGCGCCCGTCGTCCCCACGGCGGCGGGCGGCTGCACGGACCTGCCCGCGATCGGGGTCGCCGCGCGAACGTGCACGAGCCTCACGGTGCCGTTCCCGCCCTCGGCGGGCGCCCTCGGGTCGCACGTCATCCGCGTGGTCAACCCGCCGCCGGCGGACTGTGCCGCGGCGGACGTGACGTTCGACGTGGCGCTGCCGCCCGAGGTCACCGGCGTCGTGCCCGCGCGGGTCTGCTCGGTCGACTTCACCGTGGCGGTCGCCGGGTCGAACTTCATGCCGGGCACGCAGGTGCGGATCGGCGCCACCCCGGCCTCGTCGACGAGCTACGTCTCGGGTTCGGAAATGCGCGCCTCGTTCCCCCCGATGCCGGCCGGGACGTACGACCTCGTCGTGTCCAACGGCGCGGGGTGCGAGGACACCCTGCCGGGGGCGGTGACGGTCGTGGAGAACCCGGTCGTGTTCTTCGTCGACCCGCCCGTCGTGTACAACGGCATCAACCTCCAGGTGACGATCTACGCATCCGGCGTGGTCGGCGCGGTGACCGCGGTGACGATCGCGCCGAGCGGCGGGGGCGCGCCGATCGCGCTCGTCTTCGCCTTCGATCCGGCGCGGCCGAACCGCATCCTCGCCACGGTGCCGTCCGGCGCCGCGCCCGGGACCTACGACGTGTCGGTGACGACCGAACTCGGGTGCAGCGCCACGCTGGTGGGCGGCCTGAACGTCACCGCCACGCTCACGCTGGCGCTGGAGGCGATCGACCCGCCGTTCGGCTGGACGGGCGGCTCGACGCCGGTGCTGCTCACCGCGATCGATCCTCCGCCGGGGGGCATGGTGCAGTTCGCATCCACGCCCCGCGCGTACCTCAACCCCACGGTCCCCGGGTCGCTCGCCATGCCGCTGCGTTCCGTCACGTTCGTCGACGCCACGCAGCTCAACGCCGTCGTCCCCTCCGGGATGGCCGTGGGCGGCTACGACGTCGTCGTGGTCAATCCCGACGGCGCGGTCGGCCTCCTGGCCGGCGGCTTCTCCGTCGGCGCCGACCGGCCGCCGGTGATCGACGAGGTCACCCCGGCGTCGGTGGTCAATACGGGCACGCAGGCGCTGACGGCGATCGGCGCCGACTTCCGGACGCCGGCCGTGACGCTCGACTGCGAGGATTCCGCCGGCGCGCGCTCGACGGTCACGGGTACGGTGACCGGGTCCACCGCGACCACGGTGAACTTCACGATCCCGGCGGGCGGCCTGGCGGCCGGCACGGTGTGCATCGTGCGCGTCACCAACGGCGACGGCACGTACGCGGACTACTCCGCCGTGTCCGTCACCAACCCGGCTGCCAACCTCCAGCCATTCGCCGCCGGCACGCGGATGACGGCGGCGCGCCGCGCGCCCGGCTCGGTCGCCGGCCGCGCGACGCGCATCTCGCGCTTCGTCTACGCCATCGGAGGCGATGCCGGGACGGCGGCGGGGGCGTTCGACACCGTCGAGGCCGCGGCGGTGGACATCTTCGGCGGGATGGGGCCCTGGCGCGAGATGTCCTACCGTCTCCCCGGCGCGCGGACGCTGGCCGGCGCCGCAATTCTCGGCCGGTACGTCTACCTGGTCGGCGGCAACGACGGCGCGGGCCCCACCGCGCAGGTCCTGCGGGGGAGGATCCTCGATCCGGAGGAGACCCCCGAACCGACGGATCTCGACATGCGTCGCGGCGGCGGCGCCGGCCTCGCGGGCGGCACGTGGCACTACACCGTTTCCGCCCTGCGGCCGGCGACCGACCCGGACAACCCGGGCGGCGAAACCCTCCCGTCGGATCCGCTCGTGGTGCTCGTCCCGAACGTGCCCGAGCGCATCCATCTCACGGTCTCATGGACCGGACTGGTGGGCGCCACCGCGTACCGCATCTACCGCAGCCCCGTCGCGAACGACCCGGCGGGATCGGAACTGCTGCTGGCCGAGGTGCCTGCCGCCGGGCCGCTGTCCTACGCGGACACGGGCGGCGCCGTGGGCGCCCAGCGGCCCCTGCGCCTCGGCGACACCGGACGGTGGGCCGTCCAGCCGGCGCTGACGGTCGCGCGCGAGGCGCTCGGCGTGGCGATCGCCGCCGACCCCGCGACGCCCGGCACGTTCCACCTGTACGCGGTCGGCGGCCGGAACACCGGCGGGGCGCTGCGCACCTACGAGCGCGCGACCATCACCGTGGCGGCGGACCGGCGCCAGACGCTGGGCGTCTGGGCCGAGGACGCCGCCAACCGGCTCGCGGTGGGGCGTTCGCATCTCATGACCTTCGCCGTCGACCGCGGCAAGGCCTCGCGGGTCCCGGCCGGCACGACGTACCTCTACGCCGCCGCGGGCGTGGACACGGGGGGCGCGACGGTGCGCAACACCGACGCCGCACTCGTCCAGGCCGGCGGAACGCTCGGCCCCTGGACGGCCCTTGACCTGATGACGCCGGCCCGCGCCGGCTACGGCGCGGCGGCGGCCAACAACCGCCTCTACGTCTTCGGCGGGGCGGGCGCGGCGCCGTCCTCGAACACGGCTTCCGCGGAGATCTGCGGGACGGGCGTGCCCGGCTGTGCCGGCGGACCGCCGGAGCTGGTCAACTGGAACGCGCTCGGAATCAACCTCACCGTGGATCGCTACCTCATGGGCAGCGCCGTGGAGAGCGCGTTCATCTTCCTCGTCGGTGGCCAGTCCGCGGGCGGGGTCCCGACGGCGACTACCGAGGTGACGGTGTGGTGAGCGGGGAGGTGGAACATGAAGGCTAGGCTGTTCGCTGTCCTCTTTTCGCTGATGTCGGCCGGCCGGGTCGCGGGCGCCCAGCCCGCGCCGGACGAACCGGCGGACGAGATGACGGAAGCGGGGACCGGCGCCGAACCGGTTCGGGAGGCGGACGTCGAGGTCGAAGCGCCGCCGGGGTCCGGGATCGGCCTGGCGCTCGGCCTGCGCGCCCAAGTCGGGTTCGCCCAGGCGTTCAGCGATCTGGGCGTTGCGCCGGCGGTGGAGGTCGAGGTCGGCTACCGGCTGCCGTTCCTGGGCCGCCGCTTCGGAGTGTTCGTCGCCGCCGGGTACCAGTACACCTACGCATCCGGCTCGGGCGCGGACGATCGGCTGGCGGCCGAGGGCGGGACGCCGTATCCCGGCGGGTACTCGTGGGATCTCGACGAGCACGCGATGACGGCGACCTTCGGCGTGCTCGGCCGGCTCTTCCCGGACGCCGACGTCTTCTCGCCCTACCTCTGGGTCGGGCCGCGCGTGTTCCTGCTCGAGAGCGTGATGAACGGCGGGGCCGGCGGCGCGGAGTTCGGCGAGAACACGGAGACGTCCACCGAGATCGGCGTGGGCGCCGGCGTCGGCATCGAGTACCTCCTCGGCCCAGGCCCGCTGTTCGCGGAGATCGAGATGGGCTGGTCGCCGCTCCCCCACGCCGTCACGGGCGACTCGTCCACGGGGCAGATCGGCCTGGCGCTCGGCTACCGGCTGTTCTTGTGATCGCAGCCGGTAACCGTTCACCCCCCCCCCATGCGTGCCAACCTCTGACACGCGGGGCGTAGTTGGCTAAGTTGGCCTCATGAAATTGGTCAAGATATCCGAGGCGAAGAACCACTTGTCCCGCCACTTGGAGTACGTGAGGCGCGGCGGGCGCGTGCGCATCCTGGACCGTGACACGCCGGTTGCCGACTTGGTGCCCGTGGAGCACGCCGGTGCGGACGGCGACGACGAGAGGTGGCTGGCGGCGCAGGAGCGGCGCGGAATCCTGACGCGCGGGAAGGGCGGGCCACCGCCGGCCGACCTGCTGCGTCCCGGGCCGGGCGGATCGCGGGCGGGGGCGGTGGATGCGCTGCTGGAGGAGCGGCGGGGCGGGCGGTAGAGGGACGGCCGTCCAGAGGTGGCGGGCTACTCGACCCCCAGCTTGGCCATCTTCTTTCGGACCTTGTCCTTCATCGGCGGCAGTCGGAACGCTTCCCCGGGCGCCGCCGTCCCCCGTTCGGAAGCCCGCGGAGCATCCACCAGGCTGCCCGGCCGGGGCAATGCCCGGGTCCCCGCCGGCGTTGGCTTGCGACGGCCTTCGGCGCGGACTAGGCTCGACGATCGTGGAAGAGACGCTGACGCGGCTGCTGCCGGTGTTGTCGTCGCGGGAAGAAGTGGTCGCGGCCTGCCTGTTCGGTTCCCACGCACGCGGCCAGGCCGGGGCGGACAGCGATGTGGACCTGGGCCTCGTGCTCCGCCAGCCCTGGTTCGACGGGCTGACGCCGGCCCAGCAGGCCCGAGTCGCCATGGAGCTGATGGATCTGGCGGGTCGCGCGGCGCCCGATCTCCCCCTCGATGTCGTGATCCTCGACGCCGCGCATCCGATCGCCGCATGGGAGGCGGCTCGAACCGGCCGGGTGCTGCTCTGCCGCGACGCTCGCGCCTTCGACGAGTTCGTGCTCCGCTCCCTGCACCGCTACGACGACTGGCTACGGCTGCATCGCATCGAGATGGAGGCGGTGCGGACGCGCCTGGCTCTCACGGAGACCGCATGATCGACCGCGCCCGCGTGGAACAGCACGTCACGACGATCCTCCAGATGGTGGATGCCCTGAGGCGCCACCAGGACCGAACCATCGACGAACTGCGGGCGGACATCGACCTCTTGAGCGCGGTGGCCCACCAGATGCAGATCGGCATCCAGTCCGCCCTCGACGCCGGCGCCCATATCCTGGTCGCCGGCGGATTCAACGAGTTCCAGGAGTACCGGCAGATCCCCGAGCGCCTTGCAGCCCACGGCGTGATCGGTCCGGAACTCGGCCAGGCGATCGGCGATCTGGCGCGCTTCCGCAACCTCCTGGTGCACCACTACCTGCTTCTGCGCATCGATCTGGTGCACGCCAGGCTCCTGACCGCGCCGGCGCAGATCGAAGCCTTCGCCGCCGCCGTCCAGCTACATCTGGATTCCAGCAGCCGGTGAAGTGAACGGTCGTGGCGACCGCGTCGCAGAATCGCCGGCGCAAAGCGCAAAGCGCGATTCAGGGGCTACTCGACCCCCAGCTTGGCCATCTTCTTGTGTAGGCCTTCGCGGCTGATGCCGAGCCGTCTGGCGGCGGCGGTGCGGTTGCCGCCGGTTTCGCCGAGCGTGCGCCTGAGGATCCACCGTTCGACGTCGTCCATCATCTCGCGGAGCGTCGAACCCTGCGGTGCGATCTCGCCGACCATGGCATCGACGCGGCGGATGCGCTGGGAGAGGTGCTCGGGGCGCACTTCCTCGTCCGGGTCGAGCTGGATGACGAGCCGCTGGATCTCGTTCTCCAGCTCGCGCACGTTCCCGGGCCACTCGTGGGAGCCGAGCTGCTCCATCGCCGCGGGGCTGATTCCGCGGATCTCCTTGCCGAACTCGCGGCAGTACTTGCGCAGGAAGAAGTCGACCAGCAGCGGTATGTCGTCGCGGCGCTCGCGCAGCGGCGGCGCGCGGATCGGGAAGACCCGCAGCCTGTAGTACAGGTCCTCGCGGAACCGGCCCTCCTTGACGCAGTCCTCCAGCTTCCGGTTCGTCGCGGCGACGACGCGGACCGAGACGTGCTTCGACTGCGTGCCTCCCAGCGGCCTGATCTCGCCGTCCTGGAGGACGCGGAGCAGTTTCGTCTGGAGGTTGAGCGGCATCTCGGAGACTTCGTCGAGGAAGAGCGTCCCCCCGTCGGCGACGTCGAAGAGCCCCTTCTTGTCGTGGTCGGCGCCGGTGAACGCGCCGCGCTTGTGGCCGAACAGCTCGCTTTCGAGCAGGTTCTCCGGCAGCGCGGCGCAGTTCTGCGCGACGAACAGCTTGTCGCGGCGCTTCGACTGGTAGTGCACGGCGCTCGCTATGAGTTCCTTGCCGGTGCCCGTCTCGCCCTCGATCAGCACCGTCACGCGAGTGTCGATCACCTTGTCGATCTGCCGGAACACCTCCTGCATCGCCTGGCCCTGGCCGACGATGCCGCGGAACTGGCGCTTCTCCTCGCGCCCCTTGAGGTACCTGTTCTCCTTGGCGAGCTTGTCCTCGGCCTCCGCCAGCTTGCGGTACAGGCGGGCGTTCTGGATCGCCAGCGATGCCTGGGACGCGACGATCGTGAGGAGTTCGAGGTCCTCCTGCCGGAACATGCCGGGGGAGGCGCGGTTGTCCACCTGGAGGATGCCCAGTATGCGGTCCTCGCCGCGCCACAGCGGGACCGCCATCAGCGACAGGATCCTGGCGCCCAGCATCGACTGGGTCTTCCAGCCCTCGTCGAGCGCGTTGGCCGCGAGGATCGCGGCGCGTTCGGCCAGCACCCGCCTGAACACCGCCTGCGAGATCGGGATCTCCGCGTCCGCCTCCGGCGCATCCCGCACCTGCCGCAACACCGGCTCGTAGCGGCCCTCGGGCTCGGTCTCCAGCACGATCGCAAGGTGCGTCGCGCGGGGCAGCAGGCCGAACACCGCGCGCGAGACGGCCCGGAGGACGGCGTCGAGGTCGAGCTCCCACGAGAGCTCCTGGAAGACGCGGTACAGGCGCGCCACCTCGCCGGGCTGCTGTTCGAGCCGCCCGCGGAACTCGCCCAGGTCCTTGAGCCGCGCGACCGCGACGATCCGGGCGTCGTCGTCCCGGCGGATCTCCTCGAACCTGACGATCACGGGGGAGGCATGCGGGCCGAGCACGATGCGGTCGCCCGACGCCAGCGTCCACCGGCAGCCGACCGCCTCGTCCACCGGCACGCGGTCGTCGCCCCGCATCGCGGCCGAGCCGTGGGTGCTGCGGCGGTCCTGGTAGAGGTAGCCGTCCGGGGTGAGCTGGACGACGCCGTGGTGCGACGACAGGTGCGGGTCCCGCAGGACGAGGTCGTTGTCCTGGGCGCGCCCGATCGACAGGCTTGGACCGTCCCAGTCGACGGTCCGCCCGGCGTCGATGCCGGTCAGCACTTCCAGACGGAACACGCCTCGGCCTCAACCACGGGGGGCGGCAAGCCTTCCTACCTGCTTGCCACGAGCATGTAGTACAGCGCGTCGATGTCGGGGGCCTTGTTCTCGTGCATCGGCTGGGTGCGCCAGTACTGCGAGAACAGGCGGACGCGTTCGCAACCCAGCCTGTCGCACGGCTGCCCCGGCGGGCAGCAGCGCGGGCGGATCTTCTGGATGGCGAAGTTGACCGGCGGCATGAACCTGCCGTCGGCATCGACCGTGATGAGCATGTCGCCGACCGCGGCTTCGGCCACGTCGCGGTTGCGCTCCGCCAAGGCCGCCAGCAGGTACAGCGCCCGCACCCTCCGGTTCATCTCGGCCGTCGTGATGCCGCGACCCTGCGATGCGTCGGTGAAGAACCGCGCGCACACGCTCGCGGCGAACTCCGCCTTCTTCTTCTGGCACGGTTCGATCTCGTTCGTCGGCCCGGGATCCCACTCCGGGTCCGGGACGCACGCGAGCGCCTCGACGGCCATGCCGCGGCAGGCGGCGTTGACCAGCAGCGTCTGCTCGCGCCCCGCGCCCTCCAGCGCCGCCTCGGCGAGGCGTTCGGCGGAGTACGCACCGCCCGCGAACGCCGCCCGCTCGACCGCGCCGACGGCGTCGCGCATCTCGCCCAGCCCGACGAGGTCCTGGCGCATGAGCATGATGGCCAGCGAGTGGGCATCGTTCATCAGGGGGCCGGGCGTGCCTCCCTCGATCGTGATCTTCATCTGGTGACCGACCCGGCCGCCGTCCCGGGCGCACTCCGCGCCCGCCTCGTCGCCCTCCGCCCTGCACATATCGAGGAACGAGACGCGCAGGTCGGAGAATTCGGCCGGCTCGCGCGCCGTGAAGCCCTGCCGCCAGTACCACGGCGCCGACACGAAATCGGGCGGCTTCACGTCGTCCGGCTTCCTCACGTTCGCCTTGGAGGTCCTCTCGGCCTCCGTCCTGGGCCTGCGGAAGCGCGGGAAATCGAGCTTCACCTTGGCCAGTTCCTGCGAAAGACGATCCACCTTCCGGAACAGGTCCTCGTTCTGCTCGGCGCCGAAGCTCCTCACGAACAGGAGGTACTCGTCGATCGTCATGATCGCCTTGAGCGCGTCGTACGTCACGCCGTCGGCCGCGGGCGCGCCGGCATCGGAGCGCAGCTTGACGTAGAGGTAGGCGGCCAGGAGGCGCTGGGAGATGTGCGAGCACATGGGTCCGATCGGCTCGCGCTGCCGCAGCCAGGGGAACTGGTCGTAGCAGCCCCACAGCGTCGGCTTTCGGGCTTCCAGGTAATCCGGCAGGAAACGGAGTTCGACGCAGTAGTAGTAGGTGTCGTCCAGCTCCTTGACCTTCTTGCACTCGTCGGCCGGGATGTTCAGTTCCTTCTCCGGCGTCCGGTTCGCCTCCTTGTCGAGGCAGTACTGGACCCGGTCGTCGTGCATCTTCCTCATGTGGGTCCAGCACCGCGTGTCGGACACGCGCAGTTCGGGCGCATCCACGTTGCGCATCTGGGCGGCGAACTGCGACTTCCACGGCTCGACCCGCTTCATGCAGAACCGGGTCTTCTGCTCGTCGTTCAGCTCCCTGCGCCACTTGGCGGCGTCCCCCCGGTCCTCGCGCTCCCGGAGCACGCACGCCGCCAGCCGGTCGCGATAGGCGTCGAAACCGAACAAATCGGACCGCTCCGGACGCACGGACCGCCAGTCGACCGGCGGCTCCTCCGCCGGGTCGGGCGGGGCGTCCGGCGCCGGCGGCGCCGTGGGCGGATACATCCGGAACGCCGGTTCGTTCTGGTCGGTCTTCTCCAGCGCCAGGAGGTACTGGACGTCGCCGAGATAGAACTCGAACAGCTTGAGGTACTCGGCCGCGTCGGGGAGCGCGTCGCTGCGGAAGACGGTGAAGAAGGCCCTGGTGGCCAGCGCGCGGAACGTGGAGACGTCCGCGTTGATCATGAGGTACTTCTCCTCGCGGATCGTCGCGTTGCGGTTCTCGCCGGTCAGCGCGTTGGCGGCGATCATGTGCAGCAGGAAGTTGAGCACCTCGGGCGTCGGCCGCAGGAAGTTCTGCACGGCGTCGATGAGCGCCGGGATCGCGGGCTGGCCCATCATCGGCATTCCTTCCGCGGTGAACCGCTGCCTGAAGCGCAGGGTGAGCTGCGGGAACGCCTTGAGCGGCGTGATGCGGAAGCCCATCAGGTTGTCGAGCGAGAACTGCGTGATCCGCAGGAGGTCGCTGATCACCTGGTCGTCGGGCCCGGTAACGCCCAGGAGCGACAGGGTGCGCGAGGCGGCGACGGTGCGCCACAGGCGCAGGTTGACCTCGTTGTACTCGCGATCGAAATCGGCGAGCGTCAGTAGTTCGTTCTGCACGTCGGTGAAGACGCCCTTGAGCAGATCCTTGCACGCCTCCTTGTCGCCCGACTTCGCGTCCGGCAAGGCCAGGGCCGCGGCAAGATCCTCGGCCGCCTTCCGGACCTCCGGTCCCAGCGCGGCCTGCCCGGCGTCGCGCAACCTCTTGAGCGCCTCGAAGAGCGGCTTGATCCCGGCGGACAGCGTCGGCGGCCGGGGCCTGGCGGGCGCTGCGGGCTGGGCCGCTGCCGCTGCCGCTGCCGCCAGCACCCGCGGCGGGTCCATGAACTCCTTGTACGCCGCGGCGATCCGTTCCTGCAGCGCCTTGGCCGCCAGCACGTTGTCGATCCACGCGGCCGTCTCCGCGATCTGGCGCCGCATCACCTCCGACGTCAGCCCTGCCTTCGATCCGGTGTCCGGCGCCGCGCCCGGCTGCAACGGCGTCACGATGTCGACCAGGATGTTGCCGACCTTGTCCCAGAAGACGCCGTAGTTGAACCCCCACTGGAAGCCGGAGCCGGGCCGGTCCGGGTCGGCCCCCTTGTTGCAGAGCGCCTTCGCGGGCGCCCATCCCTGGCGGAGGTACTCCAGGAGGGTGTCCCTCTCCCGTGCGCAGGAGACGCTGAGCCTGGCGCCGCAGGGGAGCGCGAGCAGCTCGAGGTTCTCGTTCTTGCCGACCTGGTCGATCGCCGGCAGCGCGGCGGCGAGGCTGCGGGACATGTCGACGTTGAGCGCCCTGAGCAGTTCGGTCGCCACGATCTCCCGGTTCTCCGGGCCGGCTGCCGCCAGGTGGACGAGGGCGCGGCGGGCGAAGGGGTACAGGAAGAAGTCGCCTTCGAGGAAGAGACCCTCGACAAGCGCCGGCGCCACCTGCTGCACGTGCTCGACCGAGAGCTTCTCGGCCACCTCGTTGATGGCGTCGGCCGCCGATCGGTTGATGAAGAAGTCCTGGAAGAAGAACGACTCGCGGATGGAGTCGACAAGCAGCGGGACGCCCGGGGCCTGCGCGGCCTTCCCCTTCGGCGAGCCGATCAGCTTGGCGACGCCCTCGATGCACGACACCATGAGTTGCTCCTGGTCGGCGACCGGGTTGTTGGCCCCCTGCATGCGGATGTGGCGTTCCTGGCAGGTCCAACTGTCCCGGATCGACTTGGCTACGTCGCGGAATCTGGCCGCCGCGCCCTCGATATGGGCCTCCGTCATCGCCGTGCCGGCGGGCGTGCCGTCGGCGACCATGCCGGCGATCGTGTCGACCGCCATGGCGACCTGGGCCGGGTCGTCGCCCCTGGTCTTGAACGCGTCGAGGATCGGGAAGAAGACGCCGTCGAGGACCGACGAGGGATCGCGGACGTGGTTCGCGCTGCGGGTCAGGATCGAGAGGATCCTGCCCTGGACCAGGGGGTTCCCCGCCGCGCTCTTGAACGCGGAGACAAGGGGGCCGGTCGACCGGGCGGCGAAGTCCGCCATCGCCGCATCCATCTCCTTCCGATCCTGTATCTGCAGGCGCTGGTCCACCATCTTCCGGAGCTTCTCGATCGCGACCTCCGTCTCGATCGGATCCTCCAACAGGCCGGCCAGGTACGCCGGATCACTCTCGTCCGCGCAACCGCCCGCCGACAGGCAAGCAGCCAGCAGCAACGCTCCGCAGTACCCAACGCCGATAGTGCCTTTCATCTGGTCCTCCTGGACAAGCAACACAAACGCCGGCGGGGCTGTCCGGCGCCGGGCGCCTCACGGCTCCCCGGACCCCCACGGAACCTCGCGGGCGGCGCCGACGTGCCCCTCGGCAGCCGCCACGATTCGGGCGCAGAATCTAGCGGAGAGGCGCGAAATGTGTCAAGGAGCGCGGTTCAAGGGGCGGGAGGCCAGGGAGGGACCGTTGATGGACGGACGATCGATTGCCGGCGGCGTGGCACGGCGGATCGCGCGGATGCCGGTCCGGGAGGCGAGATCCCTGGTCGAGCGCGTGCGCCGCGAGAGCCTCGATTTCGGCGTGACGTATCAGCCCGAAGGGAAGCCGGTCGAGGTGACCGACCTGGTGCTGGCGCCGATCGTGCTCAGCCCGGAGAACCTGCGGGCGCTCAGGACGGTGGCCCTGACGATGAGCGGGATCGCCGGGCGCCTGGCGGCGTGGCGCGAGCGGATCCCCGAGGTTCGCGCGCTGCTGCCGCTCGAGCCGACCGAAGAGGAGTGGTTTCGCGACTGCGCGCCGCCGGGGAGCGCGCGCGCCGCCCGGATCATCGGCCGGTGGGACATGAACGTCGAGCAGTTAGGCCACGGACGGCTGCGGATCCGGCTGTTCGAGGGGAACGGCGTGGCGATAGGAGGGCTGAACTACGGTCCGGCGGCCGAACGCATCGTCTCCGGCTACGCCAACGACCTGCTGGGCGCGACCGTCGCCCGCCGCATCCGCCTCGGGCCGCTGTGCGACCTGCACGGCGCCCTGTTCCGCGCCTTCCGCGACCAGGCCGCAAGGATCGGCCGCCGGTTCAGGACGCTGGCCTGGCTCGAGGACAAGACGTGGGACGCCGGGATCACCGAGGCGCCGTATGTCATGGAGTCGATGCGGCGTCGAGGGGTGCGTGCGTTCCTCGCCGACCCGAGAGGCCTGCGCGTGCGCCGCGGCGAGGTCTTCCACGGCGACGACGAGGTGGACGTCATCTACCGCAACATCGAGTTGCGCGACATCACGGAATTGGAACGCTCGGACGGGCCGCTCGATGCGCTGCGCCTCGCCTTCCGGCGGAACCAGGTCGCCTCGCCGCTCGCCGGCGAACTGGACCACAAGAGCATCCTGGCCGTCCCGCGAGTCCCGGTGGTGTGGGACCGCCTGTCCCGCGCCGAGCGACGCACGGTCGCCGCATGCGTGCCGTGGACCAGGATGGTCCGGGCCGAACGCATCGACGGCCCCGCCGGGCGCCGGGTCGATCTGCCCGAGCACGTGCGCCGGAACCGGCAAAGCCTCGTGCTCAAGCCGAACCGGGGCTGCGGCGGCGACGGCGTCACGATCGGGTGCGCCGTGTCCCAGGCCGCGTGGGAGAAGACACTCCGGAACGCCCTCCGCAAGGAGGGAACATGGGTCGTGCAGGAGCACGTGCGCCCCGTGCGCATCCCGTTCCCCCAGGTCGGCCGGCGCGTCCGGATCGCCGGCCGCTACGCGAACTGCGGCGTGATCGCCCTGCCGCACGGGACCGGAATCCTCGGCCGGGCGAGCGCTCGTCCGGTCGTGAACGTCGCGCAGGGAGGGGGAATCGTGGCGATCCTCTTGGCCCGCGCAGCCCGGTGACGGAGGCGCGGCGGATTGACCGGTCCGGACGAAGTCGCGGGGGCGACCGGCGGCGCCGGGGCGGCGCGCTCCAGGCACTGGGGCCTCGCCCTGGTCCTGGCCGCGACGCTCGCGGCCGCGCGGCTCGCGATGGCGGCCGCACTCGAACTGTCGCCGGACGAAGCGTACTACTGGACGTGGTCGCTCGAACCGGCGCTCGCCTACGCCGACCACCCTCCGATGACGGCATGGCTGGTCCTGGCCGGAACGTCGCTGCTGGGTCCGACCGAGATCGGCGTGCGGCTGTGGTTCGTCGTCCTCGGCGGCGCGCTCGGGCCGCTCGGCTACGCCGTCGTCCGCGCCGCGGGCGGCGGTCCGCCGGCGGCGCTGCTGGTGTCGGCCGCGATCGGCACGTCGCTGCTTGGCTCCGCGGCCTCGCTGCTGGCCACTCCCGAGACGCCGCTCGCGTTCGGCTGGACCGTGGCCCTGCTCGGCCTCGTCCGCGCCGCCGCCGGCGCGCCGCGGACGTCGGCATGGGCGGCGGTGGCCTTCGGCACGGCCGTGGCGCTGCTGTCCAAGCTGACCGGCGTGCTGCTGCCGGCGGTGGCGATCGGGTGGCTGCTGGTGTCGCCGGGCGCCCGGAACCTGCGCCGGTCGCCCTGGCCCTGGGGCGCGCTCGGGATCGGCATCGCGACGGCCTTGCCGGCCGCGATTGCAGACCTCCGCGCAGCCGGAGGCTCGATCGCGTTCCAACTCGCGCACGGCCTCTGGGCGCCCGGCATCGGATTCGCGGAGCGCCTGGCGAACGTCGCGGCGTACTTCGGCGGCCAGTTGGGCCTCCTCTCGCCGCTGGTGGCGGTCGGCGTCGTCGCGTTTTTCCACCGCCGCCCCCCGGCGGATGACGCTCCGGCGTCGCTGCTGTGGTTGGCCGCCGTCGTGCCGTGGTCGGCATTCGGCGCCGCGTCGCTGCTGGCGCCGCCCGAGGCCAACTGGCCCGCCGTGGCCCACGTCGCCGGGCTCGTGGGCGCCGGTCTGGCGGTGGAGCGGGCGGCCCGGCGCGGTGCGCGTTGGGCGAGCGCGCCGTGGATCGCGGCGGCGCTGGCGATGCAGGCGATTCCTGCGGCGTTGGTTCACGCGCACGTCCTGCGGCCGTTTCTGCCGTTTCCGGGCGCGCCCCAGTCCGCGTTCGAGGGGCCGAGGGAGCCTACGGCGCGGCTGCGCGGCTGGAGGGATCTGGCGGCGGCGATCGAGCGGCAGGGAGAGCCGGTGATGGCCGGCTGGTACGGTATCGAGGCCGAGATGAGGTTCTACGGCGGTCCCGGCGCACCGCCTGTCCTGTGGGAGGATGATGACGCGGCGTTCGTCGGCTGGTGGATCGGTCCTTCTTCCGGCGCCGTGCTTCCGGGCGGCGCGGAGCATGCGCCGCCCGGGTGGTGCCGGGCCGCGCCGCCCGGGGGCCGCGTCGATCCGGGCCTGATGCGGCCGGCGGCGCCGGTGCGACTGGTGCGGATTTGGTGTAAGCCTGCCGCGCCGCAGTTGCCCGCGGGATCCGGCTGATGTAGGGTCGCCGCCATCCTCATGGCGGTGGAGCGCGCCAGCGTTGCCGGCAGGTACGATCTGATCGATCTGATCGCCAGGGGCGGCATGGCCGAGGTGTACCGGGCCAGGTCGTTCGGGGTCGAGGGATTCGAGAAGACGGTGGTGATCAAGCGGATCCTGCCGGAGTTCTCGGAGAACCGCCGCTTCGTCGAGATGTTCATCAACGAGGCGAAGATCGCCGTGAACCTCTCGCACGCCAACATCGTCCAGGTGTTCGACCTCGGGCGCGACGAGAAGGGGCTGTACTACATCGCGATGGAGTACGTCGCCGGGATGGACATGGCGGACATGCTGCGGCGCTGTCTCGCGCGAGGGCACTCGTTCCCCGTGGAACTCGCGGTGTACTGCGCGGCCGAGGCGTGCAAGGGGCTCGAGTACGCGCACCGCCGCCGCGGCCCCGATCTCGCGCCGCTCAACATCGTCCACCGCGACGTGAGCCCGCACAACCTGCTGGTCTCGTTCGAGGGCGAGGTGAAGCTGACCGACTTCGGGATCGCGCGGGCGAAGAACGCGGTGGTCGAGCCCTCCACGAGCGCCGTGCAGGGGAAGTTCTCGTACATGGCGCCCGAGCAGGCCGCCGGGGCCGAGGTGGACGGGCGGGCGGACATCTTCTCGCTGGGCGTGGTCCTCTACGAGGTCCTCACCGGGGTCAACCCGTTCCGGGACGCGAGCGGGCAGAAGACGCTGGAGCGGGTGCGCAAGGGGCAGTCGATCCCGATCCAGGAGGTCAAGCCCGACATCGCGCCCGAGCTGCGCAAGGCGGTGGAGACGGCGATCGCACCGGCCCCGGACGATCGGTACGGCAACGCCGGGCGGTTCTACGAGGATCTGATCGCGTTCCTGTACACCAGCAGCCTGCGGGTGGGGGCGCACGACCTCGCGCAGTTCGTGCACGCCATGCGCGACGCGCCGCGAGCGCCCGACGGGCAGGACATGATCGAGATCCTGGGATCGGCCGCGCCGGTTCACGCATCGGCGGCCGCCACGGGCCTGGGCGAGATCACCGACCGGCAAGTGCCCGTCTCGTCGGATCGCGAGAAGACCCGCACGCCGTCGATCTCCACCGGGGCGATCGATCGCGAGCGGCGCGACACGACGGCCCTGTGCGTCGACTGCTCGGCCGCCGCCAACGCCGAGGCGATCGCGGCGGAGGCGCGCCGCATCGTCGAGCGGGACGGAGGTCGCCCGGCGATCGACCACCCGGAGTACATCGTCGCGCTGTTCGGCCTTGCCGACGCCGACGGGCGGGACGCCGAGGCGGCGGCGCGGGCGGCGCTGAAGATCCGGCGGGTCGCGCGGCACTTGTCGGACGGCGGCGGGAAACGGGTGGGGATGGCCGTGCGCGGCGTGCGGGTCGTGGTCGACGCCGCCGGCGCCGTCGAGGAGGACGAGGGGTACCGGCAGGCCGTCCTGCACCTCCGGGAGGCGGCGACGAAGGCGGCCGGGTTGATCGTGGCGGACCGCGCGACGCAGCGGCAACTCGCCGGCCGGTTCGAGACGTCCGACGCGGCCGCGGCCGTCAACGCATCGCCCGGCGAAGCGTGGGCCGTGGAGGGGGAGAAGCCGATCGCCGCGAGCGCGCTGCCGCTGCTGGGCCGGCGGGATGCGATCCGCGCGATAGCCGAGCACCTGACGGACGCGGTGGCCGGGCGCCACCGGATCGTCTCGCTCGTCGGCGACCCCGGCATCGGACGCAGCAGGCTGCTGGCCGAGGTCGCGCGGCGGTTGCGCGCCAGGTACGACGCCTTCTGGTGCGAGGCCCGGTGCACGCGGCAGCAGGCGGCGCAGCCCTACTCGGCGCTGGCGTCGATCGTCCGATCCGTGCTCGGCCTCGACGAGACGGACCCGCAGGCGGCGGTGCGGGAGCGCCTGCGGCGGCTGCGGGAGCTGCGCTGCCCGCCGGAGGAGGTCGAGGCGGTCGGAGCGATCCTGGGCCTGCCGGGCCAACCGGTTCCGGACCCCGCGGACCGCGGCCGCGTGCTCCGCGGCGCGTTCCTCCGGATCCTCGGGGCGCTGGCCGCGGAGAGGACGACCGTGCTCGTCGTGCACGACGCGGTCTGGCTGGACGCCGACTCCGTCGCGGCGTTCGACGCCTTCGTGCGGCTCGATGGGCGGCTGCGCGTCCTGGCCTTCCTCACGTACCGCACGGGCGAGGAGATGCGCTGGCGGGGCCGTCCCTGCCACCGCGAGGTGGCGCTCGGACCCCTCGACGACGCCGACTGCCAGCGGCTCGTGCTCGCGCTGCTCGGCGATCCGCCGGAGCCTCCGTGGCAGCTCCTGCGGGACGTCGTCCAGAAGTCGGGAGGCAACCCGCTATTCGCCGAGGAGTACCTCAAGGCGCTGGAGGCGGCCGGGGCGATCGTGCGCGAAGGCCCCCGCATCGCGTACCTCGGCGAGCCGGAGGGGATCGAGATCCCGAAGACGCTGCGGGGCATCGTCGGCGCGCGTCTGGGGCAGATCGACGCCGAACACCGCGCGTTGCTCCGCGTCGCCGCCGTGATGGGGTCGATGTTCCGCGTGGACCTCCTCGCCCGCGTGGCCGGGTTGCGCGCCGCGGCGGTGCGCCGGTACCTGGAGGAGTTCGAGCGGCGCGGGTTGTTGTCGAGGGCGTCGATCGACGAGTATGCGTTCGGTCACGATCTGGTGCGCGAGGTCGCGTACGACTCGCTGACGTTCTCGGACCGCAGGGACCTGCACGAGCGCGTCGCGCAGGCGATCGAGGCGATCCATGCCGATCGGCTGGGCGAGTTCTACGAGGTGCTGGCGGGCCACTACCGGGAGAGCGGGGCCCGCGAGAAGGCGGTGGAGTACCTGCTGCTCAACGGCGAGCGGCTTGCGCGGGAGTACTCGCACGAGGCGGCGCTGCACCAGTACCTCCAGGCGATCGACCTGATGCGCAACGCGCCGAAGCCCGACAGCCGCGCGATCCTGGCGGCCTACCACCGGGTCGGCGAACTGGCGCTCGGCGCCGACCGCGCCGCGCTCGGAATCGAGAAGATGCGGCTCGCGGCGGATCTTGCCGAGGACGCGGGCGACCGGCGCGCGCTCGTGACGGCCGTCACCCTGATCGGCCGGCTGGCGGCGAAGGCCGGGCGGTTCGGCGAGGCCCTGCGGCACCTGACGCGGGCGCTGGAGCTGTCGGAAGGCCTCACGGATCTGTCGCTGCGCCGCGACATCCTGGCGGCGATGGGGCTGACGCTGACCCGCAACGCCGAGCACATCCAGGCGGAGCGGTACCTCTCCGAGGCGATCGATCTGGCGGTCGCGACGGGCGATCGGGACGTCGAGGCGTCGCTGCACCTGGCCGTCGCCAACGCTCGGGCCGCCCGCAACGACCGGGAGGGCGCCCTCGCGTCGCTGGCCGCGGCCGAGGGGATCATCCGCGCCAAGGGCGACATGGCGGAACTCGCGGAGATGTACAAGACCGAGGGCCTCATCCGGTTCATGCTGCGCGATTTCGACGCGTCGGTCGCGGCCAGCGAGCGGGCCCTGGAGCTCGCCAAGAACTACGACTTCGCCTACCTGCGCGCGGTCTGCTCGCACAACATCGGCGACGTCCTCATGCGACACGGCGACTTCGCCAAGGCGTTCACGTACCTCTACTCGTCGCTGCAGATCTGCGAGCAGGAGGGCTTCGAGAAACTCCGGTCGCTCAACATGATCTTCGTCGGCTACATCGACGCCATGAGGCTCCGCAGCGACAAGGCGCTCGACCAGATCCGCGCCGGCATCCGGTTCGCGGAGGAGAAGGGCTACGTCTGGGACGTCATCCAGGGGAAGTTCTTCCTGGGGCGCATCTGCTTCGAACTCGGCCGCATGGAGGAGGCCCGCGCCGCGCTGGGCGAGGCCCTGCGCCTGGGGCGCACCACGGGCAACCGCGTGCACGCCGACGAGTGCGAGGAAATGCTATCCGCCATCGACGCGCTCGATGCCGCCGGCGTG
>CAMTWF010000181.1:0-2655 GCA_947085355.1 uncultured delta proteobacterium | reverse complement strand
GTGCGGCGACATGCCGATCCGGCCGGGTTCGCTCGGTGGTCGCCGAGATCTGGCAGGCAAGCAGCAGCGCCGCGACGAACTGCGCCGCTACGCTCCACGTCCCCGTGCGCGCGAGGACGCTACATCCTCCTGCTCCATCTCCTCCTGCGCCCGGGCCCACGCCTGCTTCTCCTCCTCGGCTGTCTCCAACGCCGCGTCCGCCGCACGGCGCCGGGCCGCAACGCGTTCGAGATCCCTGCGGCGCGCCTCGACGAGCGCGGATGCCTCGTCGGATCGCGTCCGGGCCTCCCGCACCCGTCCTGCCTGCGCGTCGATTCGCGACCGCGCCTGTCGATCCCTTTCCGCATCCGCCGCCAGCCGATCCGCCCGGCGAGGGCGCGCGACGGAATCGCCCGCTCGCGCCGCGGCCCGCGCCGCCCGCAACGCCTTCAGGCGATCCTCCTCGACTCGAAGCCGATCGATCGCCTCGCTCGCGGCGCGCCCGGCGGCGGCCAGCGCGGCCGCGGCGGCATCCTGCTCCTCGCGGCGCAGACCGGCAAGTTTCCCGAGGGCGTCGCATCGCCGTTCGATCGACTCGCGGTCGGAAGAACGCTTCACGGTCCGGCGCCGGGTACCACCAAAAGCGGACCGTCCACCGACAGACGCTCGGAGCCGATCCACCAGCCGCGCACGGTCCCATCGCATCGCCCGCCCGGCGCCAGCCTGCCGTCGTCCAGGAGGAAGGAGCACCTGCCGGTCAGATCGACCTCCGATGCCGCCGCGTCGGCGGCATCGAGCGGCGCGGCCGAGGCGGCCGCCAGATCGACCAGCCAGGCGCGGCAGGCAAGCCCGAGGCAGTCGACGTTGCAGAGCACGTACAGGTCCGCCGCGGCACGCAGGATCTCGGCGATCGCGTCGCAGTTCACGGCGGCCGCCAGCAACGCGTCGAGAGCCCCCGGCTCGGCCGGCCGCCCGGTCCAGGCGGCGGTTGTCGGGTCGAGGGCATTCGCCAGGACGCTTCCCACCGCCCTTCCGAGCGGCATCGGCATTTCGTGGCGGCCGAGAACAAGCGCATCCGCCTCGAAGAGGATGCCGACGTCCGGGTCCTCCACGACGCCCGCACCGCCGGAGATCGGGATCTCGACGGATCCGGCCGACAGCACCGACCACCGGACGGCGCCGCGCGCACGACCCGCCTCGTCCGGCTCGCCCAGGACCACCGCTCCGGCGACCCGTGCCGATGCGAGGAAGGCCGACGCACTGGATGCGGCCCCGCGCAACGCGGCGCCGATGTCGATGCCGCGGCGGCTCAGATCGCCGGAAATCGCCTCGTCGAGTCCGTCGATAGCGGCGCGCTCGGACAGGACGCTCGCCGCGGCGGTGTTGCCGGACGCCCGAAGGGCGCCGACGACGCCGTCCACAACGAATCGGCCCTGCGAGACCGAGCCTTCCATCAGGGCCGCGAAGGGGGCGAGTGCGGCCTGCGCCGCCGGCGTACCGTGGAGTCCCAGCAAAACGCCGGCATCAAGATCGTGCGCGCCGGGACGCGGCCAGGGCAGGTCGGCGAGCGCGATCTCGATGGCGTCGATCCCATCGAGCGGTATCAAGACGCCGGCCTCGCACCCCCACAGGAGATCGATGCCGCGGTCGCGCCCGACCAGCACGAGACGGACGGGCGAGAGCAGCATCTCGCCCGGCGCCGGGAAGGCCGGGGTGGAGGCGTCCACGGACACCACAAGCTCCGAGTCGTCCGGCGGGAGGCCACGCACCGCAGGACACGACGCCCCCGGCAGGATCCGCAGGTCGTACCGCTCCACGACGCGCGGGCCATCGTAGACCGGCAGTACCCTGATCTCCGCACCACCCGGGGGGCCGACGCGCACCTGCAAGAGCGCAGCCTCGCCGGTGGCCAGCGATGCACGCAGACGGAAGGACGCATCGACCGAACCGGCGATCAGGAGGCCCTCGGCCGTGCCTTCCGCCCCGGTCTCGATCCTGGACTCGCCGAGCGTTGCGTCGCGGACGTCGCCCTCCAGCCCCAGATCGATCGAGGCGCCCGCCACCGGCCCGCTCGCGTCCTCGACCAGGACCACGAAGCGATACTCCTCGCGGAACCGCAGCGATACCGGGTCGCCTCGCCGGAAGGCGATGTCCCGATCCGACGGCGCGTGCTCGGCCCCGGCATCGTCGTGTCCGCGCGCGTCGTCGTCCGACAGATCGGCACGGCCGCAGGCCGCGGCCGCGAGCATGAACGGGATGGCGGCGATTCTCGGCGTCACGCGGGCAATATACGGCCTGGATCCAGGGCTGTCCAATCGGCGGGCGGAGACCAGCGCGGGCAAACAGGATGGACAGGATAGACAGGATGGGATGTTGCATGAGGACCTCACCGAGAAGATCATCGGCGCATGCTTCGAGGTCATGCCCAAGTTGGAGTTCAAGAGGCTCCACAGATAGGTCGTTCCTCCTCCTGTTCATCCTGTTGTCCCCCTACAACCGGGGAAGAACGGCTGGACCTCATCGCCACCTGTTTTTGATCTACTACTCCCGAGAATCGTCGCGCGGCGCGACGAATTCCCGGTCTGTCCGGACTCTCAACTCTCGACCCTTGACTCTCGACGCCTGCCTGCCGGCAGGCAGGCGCGGCGGCGCCGCTGCGCCACCCGGACAACTCCC
>CAMTWF010000180.1:0-21239 GCA_947085355.1 uncultured delta proteobacterium | reverse complement strand
TGGATCTGCGGGTGGTAACCGTTCACCCCTATCCCGCGATGCTCGAGGCCGGAACGCGGGGGGTCCGGGGGGGACGCAGAGGCCGCCCTGGCGGCGCCATGCGTCTCCGACCTCACGCGCGGCCGGGCGGTCCCCCCCGGTGAACGGATACTGCGGGTGAACATCGTCACGGAGCGGCCCGGCTGGATCCTCCACCGGATCGCCGGCGCCCTCGCCGACCGCCTCGACTACGTGCGGATCAACGCCTGGCGCGGCCGCTTCGACGTCACCTGCTTCATGCCGTACTACAAGCTTGGGCCCACGTCGGCGCCCAGGACGATGGCGCTGTTCACGCACCGCGAGGACGGAGACGCGAAGCTCGAGGCGGCCTGGGACCGCTGCGCGGCGGCAGTCGACTGCTGCGTGGCGCTCGCGCCCCGCTACCGCGACATGCTGATCCGGCAGGGTGCGAAGCGGGTCGAGTACATCGAGCCGGGCTTCGACGCGGATCTGTTCAAGCCGCGGCTGCGCGTCGGCTTCGTCGGCCGGAGGTACGCGGCCACGGGGCGCAAGGGCGAGGATCTCCTCGCCCGCGTCGCGGCGCTCGAATTCGTCGATCTGCGCTGCACCGACGGCAGGCTGCGTTTCGAGGCGATGCCCGAGTTCTACGGCGGCCTGGACCTCGTGCTGATCACGTCGAAGCGCGAGGGCCTCCCGATGTGCCTGATGGAGGGGCTGGCGGCGGGCGTGCCGGTGGTCTCCACGGACGTGGGGGTCGTCCGCGAGTTCCGGGAGGGCGTGACGATCTTCGACGGCTCGTTCGAGGCGCTGGAGCGGATACTGCGCGAGCGGTTCGCGGGGAAGGCGGCGTTGCGCCGGCAGGTCGAGCACCTGACGTGGGATGCGTTCGCGCGGAGGTACGACGCCCTGTTCCGGGACGTGGCGGGCGTCGGCTGAACGCGATGGCGACGATGGACGCCCATGCCCGCTCGCCCTTCGACTTGGATCCACCGGCCTGCTAGATTCCGCCGCATGTCGCGCTTCCCCCTCGGAAATCACGTCATCTCCCTGCACGCGCTCGACAACGGCCTCGAGATCCTGGTGCTGCCGGACCCCGCTTCGCCGCTCGTGGCGTTCCAGACCTGGTTCCGGGTCGGCTCCAGGCACGAGCGGCCCGGGAAGACGGGGCTGGCGCACCTGTTCGAGCACCTCATGTTCGGCGAGACGGAGAACCTGCGGCGCGGCGAGTTCGACCGGCGGATCGAGGCGGTCGGCGCGTCCATGAACGCCGCCACGTGGCTCGACTGGACCTGCTACCACGAGACGTTCGTGCCCGAGCACCTCGCCATGATCGCCGAACTCGAGGCGGAACGGATGGCGCGGCTGGTGCTGGGCGACTCGCAGGTCGCCACCGAGAAGGAGGTGGTCGCCAACGAGCGGCGCTTCCGCGTCGAGGACAGCGTCGACGGCGCCGCCGGCGAACTGATGTGGGCCACCGCCTTCGTCGAGCACCCGTACCACCACCCGACGATCGGCTGGATGGACGACATCCTGTCGTTCTCGGTCGAGGACTGCCGCTCCTTCCACCGGACGTACTACGCCCCGAACAATGCCTGCCTCGTCGTGGTCGGCGACGTGCGCGAGGATGAGACGCTGGCGCTGCTGGGCCGCACCCACGGCTGGATGCGGCCGCAGGAGATCCCGCCCGAGGCCGTTCGGCCGGAGCCGGAGCAGACGGTCGAGCGGACGGCGCGCATCGCCCGGCCGACGCCGACGCCCAAGGTAGGCGTGGCGTGGAAATCCCCGCCGCTGGGACACCCCGACCACGCGGCGATCACCGTCATGTCGCAGGTGCTCCTCGGCGGCCGCAGCGGACGCCTCCAGCGCAGGCTCGTACTGGACGGCGAGATCGCCTCGGACGTCGAGGGCGGTCCGGGAGCGTTCAGGGACTGGTCTCTCTTCGAGATATGGATCGACCTCCGCGAAGGCCGCGACCGCCGGGAGGCGCTCGACGCGATGCTCGCCCAGACCGCGGCGCTGTCGCGCCTGCCGCCCGGCGAGGCCGAGATCGAGACGGCCCGCAACCAGGTGCTGCTGGCGTTCCGGTCGGGGCTGGAGACGGCCGACGGGAGGGCCGAGCGGATCGGGTTCTTCCACGTGACGGTCGGGGATGCCGGCGCCATCGCGCGAAGGCAGGATGCCCTGCTGCGCGTCACCGCCGAGGACGTGCGGGCGGCGGCCGAACGATACCTGCGGCCCGAGACCCGCACCGTGGTCCTGGTGGACCAGGCGGAGGCGGCGACGTGACCGCGCGGCTGTTCCACGAACCCGGGATCGGGTTGGGCTTCGTCGACATCGTCGTGGCGTTCTCGATCGGTTCCGAGGCGGATCCGCCGGGGCGCGAGGGCCTCGCGCACCTCGCCCTGCGCGTGCTCCGGGCGGGCGCCGCGGAGATGACTCGCGCGCAGGTGGACGCCGAGGTCGAGCGGCTCGGGGCGCACCTGGAGGCCGCCGCCGGCCTGCACCGCTGGTCGGTGCGCGGCCGCGTGATCCGCGAGAACCTCGAACCGTTCGCCGGGCTGCTGTGCGACCTCGTCACCCGCCCGGCGATGCGCGAGGACGACTTCGACCGCGCGAAACGGCTGCTCGACGCCGAACTCGTCTCGCTGCGCGACGACGACCAGGCGCTGGCGGGCCGCGCCTTCCGCCGCGCCCTCTTCGCGGACCACCCCGCGGGACGCCCGTCGTCCGGGACCGTCGCATCGGTCCGCGCGATCTCGCTCGACGACTGCGCCGCGTGGTGCAGGTCGGCCCCGTCGCTCGACCGCCTCGTCGTCGGCGTCGCCGGCGACATCGACGAGGCCCAGGCCGAACGGCTCCTGCTCCGGCCGCTGCGGGCCCTGCCCGCGCGATCGGCGATCGCCGCCGGGCCCGTCGCCCAGCCCGCGCCGCCGCGGGGCCGCCGCGCCGTGCTGCTCGACAAGCCCGAACGCACCCAGGCGCAGATCTACGCCGGACACCTCGGCCCGCGCCCCGGAACCCCGGACCACATGGGGATGCTCGTCTCGTCCGTCGCCTTCGGCGGCACCTTCTCCGCAAGGCTGATGCAGGAGGTGCGGGTCAAGCGCGGCTGGAGCTACGGGGCCTACTCGCGGCTCTCGCGCGGCAAGACGGACGACGCCTTCCACCTCTGGACCTTCCCGGCCGCGCGCGATGCGGGCCCCTGCCTCGCGCTCGAACTGGACATGCTCCGCGCCCTGGCGCGCGACGGCATCTCCGACGAGGAACTGGCGTTCGCCAGAGGGCACGTCGCGGGGGCATCCGTGTTCCTGGTGGACACCCCGGCCGACAGGCTCGAACGCAGGATCGAAATCGAGATGCTGGGGTTCCCCCACGACTACTACAGCGCGCTGCGCCGAAACGTCGAGGCCGTGACGCCCGAGCGGGCCAGGACGGCCACGCGAAACCACGTGCACCCGGACGACCTCGTCGTGGCGATGCTGTGCACCGCCGCCGACGTCGAGAAACCGGTCCGCGAGGCGCTCGGCGACGGCGCCTCCGTCGAGGTGAAGCCGTTCGACGCCGATGACCTGTGAGTCGCCGCTCGCCGGCCGCACCGGCGGCGCCGTCGCGATCGCCGCGGCCGCCGCGGCGATCGCGTGCCCGGCATGCCCCTCGACGGCGCCCTCGACGCGCGCCGCCCCCGTCGAGACCGGCTACGTCGAGTGGATCTCGCGCAGGGCGTGGAGGCTCGACGACCTGCCGGCCGTGGCGGCGGCGCTCGACGAGATATGCGAGCGGGCCGGGCGCGGCGACCCAGCGGCGCTGGGTGCGCTGCCGGGCGTCTCGATGAGCATGTTCGTCGTCCGCGAGCACCTGCTGCCGCTCCTGCGCTCGCTGCCGGGGTCGGAACCCGTGCCTTCCGAGGATGCGGTCGCCGGGCGGTGCGGCCGGCCGCAGCCCGCGGACGGAGAGTTCGACCGCTGGCGGATGGCCGTCGCGACCGGCGCCCCGGCGTTCGAGGAGGGCGAGGGCGGCCGCGGGTTCGCGGACGACGCGAGGTTCCTGCGGGTGGTCGCGGCGGCGGCGCCGGTCGCGGCCGCGGGCGGACCCCGGCCTTCGACCGAGCTCGTCGAGTCGGTTGCATTGCTCTCGCGTCGACCGGACTCGGCGCACGACGATCCCGAGGCCGTCTGGGTCGCTCTTGCCGCCGAGGCGCTGGCGGCGTCCGACGGCGCCGAAGCGCTGGCGGCGGAAGTAATCGATCCCATGGCGCGCGATGCGCTCGCCGCCCGCGGGTACCTGCTCCTGATCGCGCGCGCCCTGCGCCCGGTCGCCGAGGACGCCGGCTCGCACCTGCGCCTGCTGGCGGTCGAACTGCTCCAGAGGCTCGCCGCGGCATGGGAGGGCGGCGAGTAGGACGGCGACCACCGCGAGCAGGATGGACGGCGGCTTCTTCCGATCGCCGGCGGAGGAGCTGCTTCGGGCGTGCGGGTGCGATGCGGGTTCCCCGGTCGGGCATTGCCGGCACGTAGCTTCATACCGCGGGCCTTGCCCGCAACCCAACGGGACAAGGTTTTTCGGACTGGTTCACGCGGAGGCGCGGAGAGGGAGACTTTCATTCAGTACTTCTCCGCGTTCCCCGCGCCTCCGCGTGAGCTTCTCCATTTCCGGCTTGACCTCTTCGCCCGCCTCGTCGTCGGCGGCCGCGGCCCTGCGGGCCGCGCCGACGTCGCGGAAGAAGCGATTGACCATCCTCACGAAGAGGAACAGCTCGCCCTCGAACGCCGTCACGACGTCGTCGAGATCGTCGTCGGCGCCGTCATGGTACGCGCGGGCCTCGATCAGCGCCCGCTCGAACCGGTCGGCCACCGCCGCCGCGGCCTCCAGGGCCTGCAACACCGGCTTGATGAGCGGAACGAGTCCGCGCGTCCGGCGGTTGCGCGTCAACCGCGCGATCAGATACAGGGCGACGCGCAGCCACAGTTCCGTCGAGGCACTCACCTTGGGCATCACCATCAGAGCATCCTCCTTCTTTCACCGGGGACAGCGATCCCCGGACAGGCTCCGGACGGCACTCGCCGTCGTGCCGCTCGGGAAAACGCGGAAATGGTCCGTACAGCCGTGTACGGACCATTTCCAAACCTGGACACATACCGAACAGAGCTGCACGGACCATTTCCAAACCTGGACACGTACCAAACAGCCGCGGCAACCAGCCGAGAACGAGCGGAAAAAGGCGCCCGCCGCGCGGCAGGGAGTCCGTCCACGCCGGGAAGGGCTCCGCCCGTCGGCGGGACGGCCCTTTCCACCGGCTTGCCGCCTGGTCGGACCTGCTGTACGGACCATTTCCGGGTCTGGAAATGGTCCGTACACGGCTGTACGGACCATTTCCACGGAATTCCACGATCGGCGTCGCTCACGCCACGGCCTTGGCCGGCCGCTGCGGCATGCCAACCGGCGCCGAACGGCCGGTGCAACGCGCCGGAATTGCAGAGTTATTCGGGGGGGGGGGGTAGCCGATGATGCCGTTATCGCGGCGGATCGGCCACTGCCGCAGCCGGCGCCGGCGTCGACGCAGGCGCTGCCGGCGGCGCTGCCGAACGGGGAAACACGGTTCAGCATGATCGGCCGGAGATCAGCGGACGACATCCCCACTTCGCGTTCTCCTGCCCGTGTACGGCGCTCAGCCCGCTTGCGCGTGCCGCGCGCACGTCGCACCAGCGCGACGAATGTGGCTTCTATGAGATGGCTGCGGGCGCGTGTCAAGCACTTTCGATCTCAAAAAACGAGCGGCTGATCCCGGTTGCGAATCGGGAAACGGGCTCGGTGCAACGGCCGGTGGCAGGCCGGCGACCACGGCGAGCAGGGTGAACGGTGGTTACGGCGGATCGTGGGTGGAGAGGTCGATCGTCCCGAGCGGGTTGTCCCCCGGTTCCAGCGGCTGCTCGCGGAACCACCGCGACCGGGCGATCGGCGAGCCGGCTGTGTCGAGCAGCCGAAGGCGGAAGTCGATCGCGCTCCGGAACGCCGGCCCGGTCGCGCCGGCCCCGTCGGCGCAGGGCCAGTCGAACGGCGCGCCTTCGAGGCCGCCGACGAGCCAGGAGAGCCGCACGGTCGCGCCGCCAAGCGCGGCGCACGACGGCCCGGCGGCCGGGGCGCCGTCGATCGTCCACGCCACCGAGAGCGACGCATCGGGCGGCGGGGCCGAAACCGACAGGTCGAACGTGCCGACCGGCGTCGCGGCCGGTCCCAGCGTCCGGCGCAGCCAGCCGCCGTAGGCCGCCACGCCGCCGCCGACGTCGAGCAGCTCGACGGCGAGATCGAGCGTCGCGGGCCGGAAGATCGGGGTCGTCTCGGCGCGCCCCGCCTCGCACGGCCATTCGAGATCGCGGTCGATGCGCGCGCCGGCGCCGGACCGTACGAGCAGGCGGGCGCGGACGGCGCCGAGCGACGCGCAGAGCGCCGGCGTCGGGGGCGCGCCCTCCACGGTCCAGCCGAACGCGATCCCGACCTCGTTTCCGCGCGGATCGAAGCCGGCGTCCGGGCAGGCGGGGAGGATGAACGCCGCGAGGGCCCAGACCGCCGGCCGCGCCGGACGTCGTCGTCGGCCGGTCACGGCGAAGGCGCCATCGGCACGTCGCACGACGCCGCGTTCGACAAGGCGTTGTCCACCACGATGCCGGCACACTCGCCGCGCCACCGCACGGCGCCGTCCCCGGACTCCCCGTCCACGATCAGGCGGTACATGCCGAACGGAAGATCGGGCCAGGAGAGCGACGGCGCGCAGTCCAGCGGCGCCGTCGCGATGTCCACCTCGTCGATCGTCGTGCCCGCCGGCGTCTCGAGCCGGTAGCCGACCCGGGCCACGGCGTCGGACGGCGCGGTGCAGCCGCCGAACGTCGGATCCGTCGCGGCGTCCGCCCAGCGGAGCGCCGCCTCGAGCGGCCCGCGCAGGACCGGCCGCACGACGAACGGCACGTCGAACGGGTTGTTCCCGGCCGACGGCGTCGTGGGCAGCCAGGCGGCGCCCGTCGGGTGCGACGACAGGTCCGCGCCGGCCGCATCGAGCAGTTCCCACCGCAGTTCGTAGGCGGTTCCCGAGCGGAAGATCGTCTCCGTGGCGCCCGAGCCGTCCGCGCAAGGCCACGAGGAACGCTGGTCCACCGCGGATCCGGCGAGGCGGTAGGCCAGCGAAACCGTCGCGCCCCCGGCGGCGTCGCACGTGGCGGCGTCCGCGGGCGCGCCGTCGATCGTCCACGCGCCGGCGACATGCGCGTCGGGGCCGGTGATGACGGGGAGCCGGAACCCGGCCGTCAGGGTCAGTATGCCCGCGGGCAAGTCGTACTCGCCCCACGTCGTCGCCCGGCGGATCTCGCCGCCGGGGCCGTGCAGGACGATCGCCGCGGCGAGCCGTTGTCGCGCGAAGATCCTGCCGGTCGTTCCGGCGCCGCCGGAGCAGTCCCAGGACCATGCCGGATCCGTCAGGCCGCAGCCCGGCTCGCCGGCGGGGCAGAGCGGGTCCGATCGGTCCAGGTACAGGCGCACGGAGGCTCCTCCGACGGACGCGCAGGCGGTGGACGTGGCGGCCGCCCCATTGATCGTCCATGCCACCTGGATCTCGGCGTCCGTGCCCCCGGCGTAGGTCCACGAGGGCGTCTCCTCCCCGCCGCAACCAGCCGCCGCGAGGGCGCACGCCGACGCCGTCCACCGAATCGCTCGATTCATCGATCTTCCTCCTCGCCGCCCGGCCCGCCGAAGGCGGAACCGAACGCCGGAACCGTAGCATCGAATCGCCCGACAAGGGAACCGCTTGCGGATTTCGGATTTCGGATTTCGGATTTCGGATTTCATGAGAGGCCGGCGCAGGAATTGAGTCGCCGTCCCCGCCTCTTGCGCCGCTCGCGCCCGGCGGTCAGAATCGCCCCCCAAGGAGGGACGACGATGGGACGTATTGCGATCGCGTTGTGCACGGCCGTTCATGCCGCAACGGCGGCGGCCCAGCCGGAACCGCAGACGACGGGGAATGACCCGGCCGATGCGGCCGCCGATCCGACGGCGACTTCCCCGGCGGAGGACGAGGGCGGCCCCGTGCCGTCGGTGGAACCCCCAACGGCCGCATGGCGGGAATGGTCGGCAGAGACGGACGCCACGCATGGCGCACGGCGCACAGCGCACAGCGACGATGACGCCTCCGGCGCGGCATCCGCCGGCGACGTCGCGGAAAGACCCGCAGGCTTGGCGGGACCCCTGTGGCTCGAGTCGCAGGCCGAGGACGCCGCGCTGATCGAGGTCGGTCGCGGCGGGTTTACGTTCGCCCCGCAGGGCATGATCCAGATCGCGGGCGTGCCGTGGCTCGGCGACGGAGCGCGGCTGGCCACCGGGAGCCCGGCGGACCAGCCCGGCTTCCGCTTCCGCCGCGCGCGCCTCGGCGCCGAGGGCGCGATGCCGCTGGACGTCAAATGGGAGATGCTCGCCGAGTTCGACTCGGGCGGCGCGCGGCTGCTCGACGCCAATCTTCGCGTCCGCCTGCCGATCGTGGAACTGACGGCCGGGGTCGCCAAGGTCCCGTTCTCGGCTTCGGCGCTGACGCCGGCCGCCTTCCTGAGCTTCCTCGACAGGCCGTGGGCGGTCGACGGGCGGAGCGACGACGGCGCCGTGTACGGCATCGCCCCCGGCAGGATGCTCGGCTTCCAGGCCGCGGCCTCCTGGAACATGCTGCGCTTCAGCGCCGGCGCGTTCAACGGCAACCGGGAGTACTTCATCGGCGACGACAACGCCGGACTGCTGTACGCCGCGCGCGTCGAATGCCACCCGCTGGGGGACCTGCCCGACGGCCAGCTTCGCGCGGGAGGCGGCGTTCCGCTGTTGCGCCTCGGCGCCTCGTACCTCTTCAACGACGACGCCGCGGGCGACCGGCACGCGGCGGGAGGCGACGTCAAGCTCCGCGCGGGGCCCCTGACCGTCGAGGGGGAGTTCCTGTGGAGCCGGTTCATCCCCGACTCGGCGCCCCGGATGCCGGGCGGCGAGCCGGCCGAGGTGGACCGGATCGGGTACTACGCCCAGGTAGCCGTGCTGCTGCCGGGCGATCTTGTGGAGATCGCCGCCAGGCACGACGGCTTCCTCCTGAAAGACGGCGTGGGCGATTTCAACGACCGCTGGGGTGTCGCCGGCTCCGCGTCGCTCCTGCTGCTCGGCAACCGCCTCAAGGCCCAGGTCGAGTACGTCCATCGCCACCAGTGGTACGAGCCGCAGGTGTCCGACGACCACGTCGCGCTCCAGGTGCAAGGGAGATTCTGATGCCCTCCCTTCCACTGCTTCCTGGTCGTGCTCGTGCTCGAACGTCGGTGTTGGCGGCCTGCGCCGTCGTCGCCGCACTGTTCCTGCCGGTCGTGGGGTGCGGGAACCAGTCGTCGGGGGCCGCGAGGGCGTACCGGATCGAAAGCCGCAGCCGGACGATCGGAGGCCCGGCGGCGCTCGCGGACGTGGGGGACATCGTCCTGGAGAACGACGTCATCAGGGCCGCGATCCTGGCCGAGGGGAACTCCGTGGGGCCCGGGATGTTCGGCGGATCGCTGGTGGACGTGGATATCGTCCGCCGCGACGGGCGGCACCCGCCGGGGCGCGGGAACGACCAGTTCTCCGAGCTGTTCCCGATGGTGAACCTGATCATCCCCGGCTACGCCGAGGACCCGCGAGCGAGCGGCCGCTTCGACGACCTGCGGGTGGAGATCGTCGATACGGCGGCCCAGCCGGGCTGGTGCGAAGGGCAGGGGTTCGATCGCGGGTGCGCGGCCGTGCGCGTCACCGGCCGCGGCGACCGGATCGTCGAGGCGCTCGGCATGATCGCCATGCTCGGCGTCCCCATGCGCCTGTCGTTCGAGACGCACTTCGTCCTGGAGCCCGGCCGGAGCTACCTGCGGATCCGCACCGACGCCTACGCCGACGGCCGGTTCGTCGACGGGGAGCCTGCCCAGGAACTCGAGAGCCTGGAGGCGTTTCGGGCCGCCGGCCTGGGCGTGTTCGACGTGCTGGTGGCCGACGGGCTGCGACCGGAGTCCGAGCAGGTCTGGATGCCCGGCTACCTGGCCGGCGACTTCCTGATGTTCGGCAAGAAGGTCGAGATCTTCTCGGAAGGCGCCGGGTACGACTTCCCGAATCTGTTCCAGCGCGCGTTCAACGCAGGCGGCGACATCCTCGGATCCCCGATGGGCTCCCCGGCACTCGTGGGGGTCGGGGACGGCGTCTCCTACGCCTACGCCTCGGTGACGCCCGGACCGGTCATCGTGCCGATCTTCACCGGCGCGTTCACGGGAGCCTTCACGCACGGGCTGCGCTGCCGCCGCGACGACGAGGTGTGCCGCGCGCGCGACCGCCGGGCGATGCGGTACGAGCGCGTGCTGGCGGTGGGGCGTGGGGACGTGGCGTCCGCGGTGGCGCCGATCCACCGCCTGCGCCGCGCCAGTCCGGGTTTCCTCGAAGGGCACGTGTACGACAGGTCGACCGGCGCGCCGATCTCCGGCGCGCAGGTCTTCGTGGTGGCGGATCCATATCCCGAGACGCACTTCCCGCAGAACGCGGACGACCTGCTGGAGGCGAACCGTCGGCGCCCGGAGAAACCCGGCGACCCCGGCGTGCTGACCGAGATGCGCACCGACCTGCGCGGCGACGACACGCCGGACGGCTCGTTCGGAGGCCCGGTCCCGCCCGGAACGCACTTCGCGATCGTGCGCGCGCCGGGCCGCGGCCTGTCGACGCCGGTCCGGGTGCGGATCGAGCTCGACCGCACCACGCGCGTGTCGCTGGCGGCCGGTCTGCCGGGGAAGATCCGGTTCGATGTGTACGACGACACCGGGGCGCGGTCGCCGGCGAAGCTCACCTTCATCGGTCCGCTCGGGAACGCCGACCCGTGCGGCGGGCCGCC
Source organism: uncultured delta proteobacterium (assembly GCA_947085355.1). Taxonomy (GTDB): domain Bacteria; phylum Myxococcota_A; class Polyangia; order DRWM01; family JAAZOP01; genus CAMTWF01. Next base: position 10,336 of record CAMTWF010000180.1, on the reverse strand, counting down.
GTCCGCGTCGGTCCCGGACCTGACGGAACAGAGCGGGGCCCGCCCCCTGCCGTTCGGGGGCGGCGAGATGCCCGGCCGGATCGCGTCCTACGTCTTCACGACCGACGGCGTGGGCGAGGCGCACGTCGAGCCCGGCCGCTACGACGCGTGGGTATCCCGCGGCGTCGAGTACTCGGTCGATCGCCAGTGCGTCAGCGTGACCGCCGGCGTGCCGGCCCGCGTCGTCGCCGTGGTCGTCCGGGAGGTGGACACGACGGGGTACGTGTCCGCGGACTTCCACATCCACGGGATCAACTCGTACGACGCCGAGACGTCGCACGCGATCCGCATAGCCTCGGCGCTGGCGGAGGGCGTCGAGATGGTGACGCCGTCGGACCACGACTACCTGACCGACTTCGGGCCGACCGTGCGGGCGATGGGCGTCGGGCGCCGCATCGCAACCGCGGTCGCCGTCGAGGTGACGCCGATCGAGATCGGGCACTTCCTCGGCTTTCCGCTGCGGTACGACGAGATGGCGCCCCAGCGCGGCGCGATCGACTGGACGCGGAGGGACGAGTGCCTCGGCCGGGAGGGCGATCCCGGATGGCCCGATTGCAACCACGGCGGCGTGCCGGGCGCCGTCCTGCCGCTTGCGCCGGGCGAGATCCGCGAGCGCCTGCTCGCCCTGGGGTCGCTCGGGCCCGACCGCACCGTCACGATCGTGGCGCACCCGCGCGACGGCTTCTTCGGGTACTTCGACCAGTTCGGACTGGACCACTTCGAGGCGACGTTCCAGCCGGCGGGCGCGATCCGCGGCCAGCACCCGCTGCTCGACGACCCGCGCGCGTTCTTCTCGTGGGACTTCGACGCCGTCGAGCTGTTCAACGCCAAGCGGTTCGAGATGATCCGCACGCCGACGGTGCGGGAGGTGACCGGCTTCGCCGCGGACCTGGAACGCGTGCGCGGCGATCCGGCCTCCACGGAGGCCGACGTCGCGGGGGTGCACGGCGCATGGGCGCGCCGGGTGCTCGAACGCACGCGGCTGGAGCAGAATCGGATGCGGATGGACTCCGCGCCGGGGTGCATCGATCACGCATCGTGCGGAACGGGCGCGGTCTGCGACCCGCAGCGGCGCATGTGCGTCGCGGAGGGGGTCCGCTGCACCGCCGACGACGGCTGCGAGGCCGGGCAGGTCTGTACGAGCGAGCTGCGTCCGTCGAGGTGCGTCCAGGCGTGCCGGACCGACCACGACTGCCGGGTCGATTCGTTCTGCGACGCGAGCGATCCGAACCGCGGCCGCTGCCTGCGCCGGTCGTGCGCCCCGGACGAGGACGCGGACGCCCCGTGCGTCCGCGGCGGATCGCCGGCATCGGAGGGCGTGATCGACGACTGGTTCCGGCTGCTCAACCACGGCGTGGTCATGGCCGGCCTGGGCAACTCCGACACGCACTCGCTCTCGTCGCTGGAGACCGGCTGCCCGCGGAACTACATCGCCTCGCCGACCGACGATCCGGGGGCGATCGACGTCGGCGGGATCGCCGAGGCGATGCGGCCGGTGTTCGAGCGGGACGCGGAGGGCCGTGTGCGGGCCCTGGTGCGCGGTCCGCGCGTCATCGCCACGTACGGCCCGTTCGTCGAGCTGTTCGTCGAGGGGCGGCCGATCGGCTCGGTAGTGCCGGCGCCCGAACCGCGGGACGGCGGCGAAGTGGTGGTCAGCGGCGAAGTGCGGGTGCAGTGGCCGTCGTGGTTCGACGTGGACCGGGTGGAGGTGTACCGCAACGGCGAGCTGATCCACTCGGCGCGCCCGTTCAGCCCGTCGCAGCGCCTGTTGATCGTGCCGTTCACCGACACGCTGTACCCGGAGGGCGGGGTGATACGCGACGCATGGTACGTGGCGATCGCCATGGCCGTGGACCCTTCGTCGCGATCGATGTCGCCGGTCTACACCGCCAACCGCCACCCGAACCTCGGCTTCTCGCAGGTCGTGGCCGTGACGTTCGCGTCGATCGACGATCCGCTGCTGCAGGCCCTGGTGCCGCCGCCGCTGCCGCTGCCCGAGCAGATCCCGGTCGTGCCGTACGGCGTGACGAACCCGGTCTTCGTCGACGCCGACGGCGAGCCGGGGTTCCAGGGGCCGCTGGGCCCGCCGCCGGGCCGGTGGGAGCCCGGTCGGACCGGCACGCCGCTGCTTTCCCCCGTCGACCCGATCCCGCTGGCGCCGGACACCGGCTGGGACGAACGGCAGCGCATTCGCAGGCTGCGCACGGCGCTCGAACGCGGCCTCGACTGCGGCGGGAATCGGTAGCTTGCGCCGTCGGGACGAGACGGCCGGCCACCCGATCCCCGGAAACCGCGAGGAGGGGTGAGTGGACGGTTACGCGCGGCCGTTCGACGTGCTGCGCCTGGCCCGCTTGATGGCGGCGATCGCCGTCGCCGCGACGCTCGTGGAACTGCTGCTGGGGCGCGGCGTGCTCTTCCTCGGCTACGAGCGCGCTCGCGCCGGGCTGCCGGTCGCCGACGTCGTCCTGCTTCGCGCGTCTCCCCACGTCACGATCCTTGCCGGCCTGCTGGCCGCCGGCGCCGCCGGAGCGCTCGGCGCGCTGCTGGCCGTCTCGCCCATCCCCCCGATCGCCAGGGCGCTCGGCATCGCCCTCTCGGTCGCCGCCGTGACGCTCGGCCTCGCAACGCTGATCTTCCCGCCCGGCGTGCGCGGCATCCTCACGGTGCACTCGACCGTCGCCCTCGGGGGCCTGCTGCTCGGCGCATCGCTGATGCCGGCCCGCGCGCCGCTCGACCTCAAGCTGCTCGTCCTGGCGGCGCTGCTCTTGCCCGTCGCCGGCACGATGTCGAGTACGTTCGGCTACGGCGGGTGGATTGGCGCCGGCCTGCGCACGTCGGTCCACGTCATGGCCGCGATCGCGGCCGTCACGGCGGCCGCGGCCGTCTTCCGCCGTTGCCGCTCCGACCCGCCCGCCGTGCGGCTCGGTGGTCTTCTGGGGGCGCTCGTCGTCGGGTGCGGGTTCGCCGCGGCGGCGCTGGCGCAGCCGCGGCGCGTGGCGGAGTTCGCGCTGCTGTCGCACGGCGTCGCGCTGGACTACCCGGTTGCGATGGCGCTCGGCGCGGCGGTGCTGGTGGCGGTCGCGTTCGCCGCGCTGTCCCTGGTGCTCGCCTCGGCCCGCCCCGGAACGCCTTGCGCCGGCCGCGACCTTCTCGCCTGCGGCCTCGTGCTGGCCGTGTCGGCGGGACCGCTTCCGATCTCGACGGCCCAGACGATGATGCTCGCCGCCTCGACTTTGGCGCTGGCCGCCGGCCTGCCGGACCGGGCCGGCGCCGGCGGCGCGGGAGGCGGGCCGGACGCGGACGCCGTAGAGTCTCCGCCGCCCCCGGGCGGGGAATAGTCCGGTTCCTCGTAGCCTCGCTCCGCTTCCTCGTACCCTCGCTCCGGCTCCGCGTATGCTCGCTTCGGCTCATCGACCTATCGCTTTTCCGTGCCTGCCGGAGCACCATCTGGGTCGCCTTCCATGACTCCGCCCGACTCGGACGCCGCTCGAACTGCCGGCCGAGATCCTCGCCCCTGGGGCGATGTCCCGGCCCGTCCACCCCCGGGTCCGCACCGCCGATTGACTTCCGGGTCTTGGCGGGTAGACTCCGCTGCCTGTTCCGCGGCGAGGGGAGTTGCGCACGGGAGCGGTTTGGAGGTGGCGCGATGAGCGGCGTGTCGGCGAAAATGGCGGCGGTCGAGGCGAAGTTGCGCAGGCCCGATGCCCCCCGCGAGATCCGCCCGGGCGACTCCGTTCGGGTGCACTACAAGATCGTCGAGGGGGACAAGGAGCGCGTGCAGGTATTCGCGGGCGTGGTGATCCGCATTCATCGAGCCGGTACGCGGTCGACCGTCACCGTCCGCAAGGTCTCGTCCGGGATCGGCGTCGAGCGCATATTCCCGTTGCACTCGCCCCGCCTCGAGAAGATCACCGTGACCGCGAGCGCCAGGGTCAGGCGCAGCAGGCTGTACTACCTCCGCGGGCTCGCCGGCAAGGCCGCGCGGCTGCGCAATCGGCGCCGGCCGGCCGCGGCGCTCGTCGTGGCCGCGGGCGCCGAGACTCCGGAGGAGGGCAGCGGGGACAAGTCGGCCGACGGCGGGACGGGCTGACCGGGAAGCCGCGGGAATACCAGTGTGTCGCACCGTGCGGCGCCGGCATTCAAGCAGATCGCTGCACGCCCTCATCGCAACCATCCTCGTTGCCGTCGTCCTCCCGACCGGCGCGTGTCCGCCCCCGCCGGTCGGTCCGGGGAACGACGTCGTCGATCCGGCGCCCTTGCCGTCGGATCCCCATGAACTGCTGCGGCTGGCCGAACGGTGGTCCCGCGACGGCACGCCGCTCGGCGACAAGCGCAACGCCCTGGCGGCGCTCGACCGCGCCGAATCGCTCGGCGCCGACCGCTTCGCCACCGATGTCCTGCGCGCGCGGACCGTCTTCCGCATGGTGGAGGAGAACGAGGGCGCCGCCGAGCAGGCCGCGTGGCTGCAATGCGGGCTCGATGCGGCCCAGGCCGCGGTCGCCGCGCGCCCCGACCGGGCCGAGGGGCACTACTACCTCGGCGTGCTGCTCGGGTTACGCGCCGAGAGGGCGACGATCGGCGCGCTGGACGACGTGCCGCGGATCCACGCCGCGGCGCGCGCCGCCGTCGCCGCCGACCGCACGGTCGACGACTGCGGGCCGCTCCGCCTGATGGGCATGCTGCTGGTCGCGGCGCCCCCGTGGCCGCAGTCGATCGGGGATACCGAGGCCGGCGTCGAGTACCTCGAGATGGCCGCGGAATGCTCCGAGTTCCCGCTCAACCGGCTCCTCCTGGCCGAGGCGCTGATCGAGCAGGGCGAGTTCGAGCGGGCGCGGGATCTGCTGCGTTGGGTGCTGGACCGCCCCGCGGCCGGCCGCTGGGGCGCGGTCGGCAACCGGTACCGCCCGATCGCCCGCGATCTGCTGGAGCGGTCCCGAAACCCGGAGGGACGGCGCCGCTGACGGCGCGCCGGCGGTCGCCCGCGTCTGTTCAGCACCCACGCCGTAGGCCGGCTCGACCGACTGCCGGGAGTCGCCATCCTTCCATTCGTGCTCGAGCACGCCGAGGCGTCCCGGCACATGTTGCCATTCGGCAAGAAGGGCCGGCCAATCTATGCCGGGGCTTCGCGAAGGCGAGCCAAGGAAAACAGGCTTCGGACTTCAGGAGGGGCCGGCGTGTGAACTGATCCGCGGCCTCCAGCGCCCGCTCGACGTCCTTTCGCGACCCGAAACCCGAAGCCCGAGGCCGGGGGCCTGCCTCACCAGCGGTCGTCGCGGAGCAGTTTGCCGATGCTCCGGACCGCCGCGCCGACGAGTTCCGATGGGGAGGGCGGCGCGAACGTGACGATCGAGTCCAGGAAGAAGCGCCAGGACGCCTCGTCGTAGGGATACCACCACGGGTTCTTCCTGCCCGGCCTGGTGTTCGTGCAGATGTGGACCGGCTCCACGAGTTCCATCATGCCGATCCGACCGTGCGTTCGCCCCACGCCCGATTCCTTCGCGCCGCCCCACGGCGTCTCGGCCATCGAGTAGGTGAACAGGCAGTCGTTGACCATGACGGTGCCGGCCTCGAGGCGCCGCGCCACGCGCTCGCCGCGTTCGAGGTCCCTGGTGAACACGCACGCGGTCAGCGCGAACTTCGAGTCGTTGGCCAGCCTGACCGCCTCGTCCTCGTCCCGGACGCGCACAATCGGCAGGACCGGGCCGAAGGTCTCCTCGCTCATGACCTCCATGCCGTGGTCGACGTCGACCAGGACGGTCGGCTTGTAGAACCACCCGGCCAGCCCGCGGTTTCGTTCGCCCCCCGCCAGCACGCGGGCGCCCGCGCGGACGGCGGCCTCGACCTGGCGCTCGACGGTGCGAAGCTGCTCCTCGGTCGTCATCGCCCCGACGTCCACGTCGAAGGCCGTGTCGACGCCCTGGCGCAGCCTCCGCGTCTTCTCCACCACGCGGTCGACGAAGGCGTCGTACAGGCTCTCGGCGACGTAGCACCTCTCGATGGACGCGCACACCTGCCCCGAGTTGCAGAACGCGCCCCAGACGGCGGCCGACGAGGCGACGTCGAGGTCGGCGTCCTCCAGGACGATCATCGGATCCTTGCCGCCCAGTTCGAGCGACACCGGGGTCATCGACTTGGCGGCCTCCTGCATCACGTGGCGTCCGATGGCGACCGATCCGGTGAACAGGATCTTCCGCAGCCCGGCGCGGCACATTTCGTCCCCCAGGCGTCCGGGGCCGTGGGCGACGCCGAGCACTCCGGCGGGCAGGCCGGCCTCGCGCCAGATCTCCTCGATGAGCTTGCCGACCAGCGGGGTAGCCGAGGACGGCTTGAACGCGACGGCGTTCCCGGCCACCAGCGCCATCGCGATCTGGCCGAACGGGATCGAGAACGGGAAGTTCCAGGGCGCGATGACGCCGACGACGCCGAGCGGCCTGTACGTGATGAGGCTGCGCTTGCCGAGCAGGCGCCAGTAGGCGGCGAATACCGGCTCGTCGGCGAGCCAGCGCGGCGCCGTCTTCGGCATCAGGTCGAGCAGGTAGATCACGCCGGAGATCTCGGTCGTCACGGCCTCGACCCGCGGCTTGCCGCTGTCCTCCGAGATGGTCCGCGCGATCCGATCGATGTTGGCGGCGATGTATTTCTTGGCCGCGGTCAGGTACCCGGCCCGCGTTTCGACGGACAGCGCGCCCCACCCGGGCTGCGCGCGATGCGCCGCCTCCACGATCCGCCGCACGTCGTCGGGCGTACACGCCTGAACCGTGCCGATCTCCTCCCCGGTTGCCGGGCCGATCGCCCGGATGACGGGCCTGTCCTTGTCTCGGTTCGCCACGGAAACGCCTCCCGCCCCGGCCGGTCCCCCCGGGCCGCCGCAGCCGCGCCGGATAGTCGCCGCCGTTGACGCGCCGTGTCAACGGTCATCGCTTGCCGGTCGGCGGCCGGACGTCACAACGGCGTCGTACGCCCTGCCCGAGTCCGGCTCTTGACCCTGCCGGCCGTTCCGCTAGCCTGGGGCGCCGCCGTCCGGGCGGGTGGAACAGGAGCGTTCGAATGCCGTTTCCGAGGGACCTCAAGTACACGCGGGATCACGAGTGGACCAGGTTGGTCGGGGGGGAAGCGACCGTCGGCGTCACGGCCTTCGCGGTCGAGCAGCTCGGCGACATCACCATGGTCGAGTTGCCGAAGATCGGCGCGGCCGTGCGGCGTGGAGAGTCGATGGGCACGATCGAGTCCGTCAAGACGGTCAGCGACCTCTTCGCGCCGTTGTCCGGCGCCGTCGCTGCCGTCAACGCCGTCCTTGCCGATGCGCCGCAGAAGGTGAACGAGGATCCGTACGGCGAGGGGTGGATCGTGCGAATCGCGATGTCCGACGCGTCCGAGACGGCCTCGCTGCTCGATGCCGAGACCTACGGGAAGCTCGTCGCGGAGGGCTGACCGGTGCCGTACCTGCCGCACTCGCCGGATGACGTCGAGCGGATGCTGCGGGCGATCGGGATCCCCGACGTCGAGGCGTTGTGGGAGCAGGTGCCTCCGGCTCTCCGCCTCCGCCGGCCGCTCGACCTCCCGGACGGCCTTGACGACGTGACGCTGTCCGCCCGCATGGAGGCGCTCGCGGCGCGTTCCAGGGGTGCGTCGCTCTCGTTCCTCGGGGCCGGCGCCTACGACCACGCCACGCACCCGGTCGTCGATCAGATCCTGCTGCGCTCGGAGTTCCTGACGTCCTACACCCCGTACCAGCCCGAGGCGAGCCAGGGGACGCTGCAGGCGATCTTCGAGTTCCAGACGATGGTCTGCGAGCTGCTGGGCCTGGACGTCGCCAACGCGTCTCTCTACGACGGCGCGTCCGCGGTCGCGGAAGCGGTGCTGATGGCCAGGCGCCTGTCGGGGCGCGAACGCGTGCTGCTTTCGGCGGCGCTGCCGCCCCAGGTCAGGGCCACGGTCGGGACGTACCTGTCGGGCGTCGGCCCCCAGGCCGCATCCGAGGTTCCGTACGATCCGGCCGGCGGCGCCGTGGACCTGGATGCGCTGCGCCGCGCCGCCGCGGGCGGCGCCGCGTGCGTCGTGCTCGGGTACCCCAACTATTTCGGCGTGCCGGAGAACCTCGAGGCAGCCGCGCGAATCTGCTGCGATGCCGGCGCCTACCTGGTCAGCCACACGCCGGATCCGTTCGTACTGGGACTGCTGAAGCCGCCGGGCGAGCTGGACGTCGCCATCGCCGCCGCGGAGGGGCAGCCGTTGGGGCTGCCGCTGTCGTTCGGCGGGCCCGGCGTCGGGCTGCTGGCGGCGCGCACCGAGTTCGTCCGCCAGATGCCGGGACGCTTCGTCGGCGAGACGGTGGACGTGCATGGCGATCGCGCCTACGTGCTGACGCTCGCGACAAGGGAACAGCACATCCGGCGGGAGAAGGCGACGAGCAACGTCTGCACGAACCACGGGCTGTGCGCGCTGGCCGTGACGATCCACCTCTCGCTGCTCGGACCCGCGGGCTTCAGGCGCACCGCCGAGAGGTGCCATTCCACGGCGCGACGACTCGTAGCCGCCCTGCGGGCCGACTGCGGGATCGAACTCGCGTTCGACGCGCCGTACCTGCACGAGTTCGCCGTACGGCGCCCGCGCGGCGGCCTCGCCGCCGCGGCCGCCGCGCTCGAACGCGACGGCATCGTCCTGGGCGCTCCGCTCGCGCCGGATTACCCCGAACTGGCCGACTGCCGGCTGCTCGCCGTCACCGAGCGCACGACCGACGAGGACTGCGACCGGCTCGTCGCCGCGCTGCGCGCGGCCCTGGGCAGGTAGCGGAATGCCCGTCCTGGACATCGCACGCGGGCGTCGTAGACTGGCGGGCACGGGCGGTGTCGGCCGGGTGTTCGGCCGGGACGTCGCCGGTGAAGGGAGCCGGTCATGCGGGAGTACATCGACAAGCTGGGGTATCGGCCGAGGATCTGCGTCTGGGAGCTGACGCTGGCGTGCAACGCATCGTGCCTGCACTGCGGGTCGCACGCCGGCCGGCCGCGCGACCGCGAACTCGCGACGGAAGAGGCGCTCCGCGTCGCGCGCGATCTGGCGGCGCTCGGCTGCGAACACGCCACGCTCTCCGGAGGCGAGCCTCTCCTGCGGAGCGACTGGCCGGCGATCTGCGGGACGCTCGCAACCGCCGGCGTCAAGGTCGGCATGATCTCCAACGGCCTCGCGTTCGACGCGGCCGAGGCGCGGCGCGGCGTCGATGCGGGCCTCGCGCACGTCGCCTTCAGCTTCGACGGCATGGAGGCGTCGCACGACCGCATGCGCGGACGCCCGGGTTCGTTCCGCAAGGTCCTGGCCGCCTGCGAGGCCGCCGCGTCGGCCGGGTTGCCTCTGTGCGCCGTGACGCACGTCAACCGGTGGAACATCGACGAACTCGACGAGATGCACGGCCTGCTCGCCGGCCTCGGCGTCCGATCGTGGAAGCTCCAGCTCTGCAACCCGGCGGGCGAGGCGGCCGGACACCGCGACGTGATCCTGCGGCCGCGCGATCTCCTGCGCCTGGTGCCGCACATCGTGCGCTTGCGGCGCCGCGGCCTGCCGTTCGTCGAGCCGTCCGACAGCATCGGCTACTTCGGCCCGTACGAGGAGGAGATGCGGCGGACGTGGCGCAAGGAGCTGCCGTTCTGGACCGGGTGTTACGCCGGGTGCCGCGCGATCGGCATCGAGAGCGGCGGCAACATCAAGGGCTGCCTGGCGCTGCCGTCGGAGCGCCACGGGACAGGCGAGTTCGTCGAGGGGAACGTGCTGGCGACGGGCCTGGCCGACATCTGGTTCGACCCCGCGGCGTTCGCCTACAACCGCCGGTTCGAGCCGCGCAGGCTGACGGGCTTCTGCCGGACGTGCCGGTACGCGGCGATCTGCCGCGCCGGCTGTCACTGGACCGCGATCGCCCACGGCGGAACGATGTACGAGAACCGGTACTGCTACTACCGCGTGGCCGCCGAGGAGGCCGCGGCGCGTCCCGGCCCGCGAAGCCGGTTCGTCAGCGGCCTCGCCCCAGCCGCCATCTTCGCCACGCTCGGTCTGTCGGCTTGCGACCACGGCCTGAACCTTGTCGGCGACCGGCGGGACGGCGGAAGCGAAATTGCCGAGGCGATCGACGCGGCGCCCGACGCCGCGCCTGACGCCGAACCGGACGTCGAACCCGATGCCGACCCGGATGCTGTGCCGGATGTCCCGGTGGACGTCCTGCCCGACGTGCGCGATGCGCTCCCGCCGGACTGCCCCGACCCGTGCATCACGGTGGAGTACGGCGAGCCGGACCCGTACCCGCCGGGTT
>CAMTWF010000179.1:0-1984 GCA_947085355.1 uncultured delta proteobacterium | reverse complement strand
GTCGAACTGCGGTACCGCGGGCGCGAGTACCGCTTCCGGATCGCCACGCCGGCGCCGGGCCTCTACCGAGTGCGCATCGACGGGGCCGACATCGAGGTCCGCTGGGAGCGCACCGACGAGCACCGCGCCCGTCTCGTCATTCCCTGCGCGGGCGAGATGCCCGCGCTGCGACGGGCGATCGTCGCCGTGCCGGCGGGCCACGACCTGTGCGTCGAGGTGGACGGCCGCGCCCACCGGATCGGCCTGGATCCCGGCGGCCTGGTCCGCTCGCCGGCGCCCGCGATCGTCCTTGGCGTGCACGTCGCCGAGGGGGCGGAGGTCCGGGCCGGAGACCGGCTGCTCAGCCTCGAGGCGATGAAGATGGAGATGCCGTTGACGGCGCCGTTCGACGGCCGCGTGCGGCACGTGCCGGCACGGCCCGGCGTCCAGGTCGCCGCCGGAGAGACGCTGGTCGTGATCGAGCCGCTGGGCGGCGCCGACCGGACGGCCGATGCGGCGCCGGTCGTCGAATTCCGCCGCTGCGTGCGCCCCGCCCTCGGCGTCGAGCCGGGCCGCGCAGAGGCCGCCGCCGACGTCCGCCGCCTGATGCTCGGCTTCGACGTGACGGCCGAGCGCGTCGAGGAACTCGTCGGTCGCCTGGCCTCGCCGGAGGCCGGCGAGGCGGACGGCGCGACCCAGGCCGAACCGTGGGGTCCCGCGGCAGCCAGGCGCGCACTCGGGATGTACGTCGACATGGAGGCGCTGTTCTCGAAGCACTACTCCCCAGGTTCGTCCCGGCAGCCGGGGCCTTCGCCCGACGTGCTGTTCCACACATATCTCCGCGAGTACCGCGCCGAAGGGCGGGGATTGCCGGACGAGTTTCTGGCGATGCTGCGCGCGGCGCTCGTCCACTACGCTGTCGGCTCGCTTGCCGACGCACCCCGCCTGCGGGAGGCGCTCGTGCGGCTGTACCGCTCCCACCACGACCTCCCGTCGAAGAACCGCGTCGCGATCGCCGTGCTGCGGCAGTGCGTGGAGCGGCCGGACTGGTGGGGGGTGCTGTCCGAGCCGGGGTTCCGCGACCTGCTGCGCCGGCTCGCCGCGCTGACGCAGGAGAGCGCCCCGGATGTGTCGGAGGCGGCGTGGCAGGCGCGCTGGGCGCTCTTCGAGGGGCGGGAGCTGGCCGCGCGACGGGCCGCGGCCTTCGCCCGCGTGGACGCCGCTGTCGAACGGCTGCTCGCCGGCCCTCCGGCCGCGGAACGAGCGGCGCTGATGGCGGAACTGGTCCAGACGCCACACCGGCTGATCGAACACCTCGCCCCGCGCCTCATCGCGGGCGGCGAGGCCGAGCGGGCGCTCGTGGTCGAGATCGTCACCCGCCGGTTCTACAGGGGGTTGTCGCCGGACAGCGCATGGTCGCTCCGCGTCGACGGCGAGACGCACCTGGTGGCCGAGCACCGCGAGCGCGGCGAATCGAGGACGGTCCTGGCGACCTGCGCCGACATCGCCCGCCTTCGTCCCGCGCTGGCCGGCATGAACCGGACGGCGGGCCAGCTTCCGCCCGACGCCGGCGTGCTGGCGGACCTGTACCTGTGCGTTCCGGCCGCCGCCGGCGGGGACCCGGCCGCGGAATCGGCGGCCGAGGCGGTCTCGGCGGCGGACCTCGACCGTCGCGTCGTCCGCGCCTGCATCGCGACGATACGCTCCGAGCCCCCGCACCTCGGCTACCGCACGTTCGTGCGGCGCGACGGCGCGTGGGTCGAGGAGGAGATGCTGCGCGACTCGCACCCGACGGTCGGTGACCGGCTGGAGCTGTGGCGCCTCCGGAACTTCCACGTCCGTCGGCTGGAGGCGCGGGAGGACGTGTACCTGTTCTCCGCGCGGGCGAGGGGCAACGAGCGGGACGAGCGGCTGTTGGCGTTCGCGGAGGTGCGCGAGATGCAGCCTGTGCGCGACGCCGCGGGGCGCCTCGTCGCGATCCCCGAGCTGGAGAACGCGGTCCTGC
>CAMTWF010000178.1:0-3629 GCA_947085355.1 uncultured delta proteobacterium | reverse complement strand
CGGCGATCCTCCTGGCCGCCGCTGCGGCGGCGGCGCAGGTGGCGTCGAGCGGCGCGCTGCTGGGGGCGGCGTCGGTTGCGGCCGGAATCCTGACGGGTGCGCCGTTCCCCGGGCTCGTGGCGGCGGCGGCGCCAGAGCGCATCGGGACGGCGCGGGCAGGAGCGTGGGCGTCGGCGGGCGACCACCTCGGGGCGGCGGTCGGCGCGCCGGCGGCGCTGCTGGTGATGCTGCCCGCGTGGGGCCTTCGGTCGTCGCTGCTTGTGCTGGCCGCGGCGCGCGCATGCTCGGCGCTGGCGGCGGCGTCGCGGGCGAGGTGACCCGGCGCTATGCGCCATGCGTTCTGCGAACCGCGAACCGCGAACCGTGAACCGCGAACCGGGTTGACCCGGTGCGCTCGGTGCGGTAGGTCGTCCTTCGTGCGGGGGGTCCCTTGACCGCTCATTCGGCCCACATGCTCGCCGGCTTCGCGGCGAACGCGCTGTTCGGCTTCTTCGTCCTGTCCCGCGACGGCAAGGCCGCGGCCAACCGGTTGTACGCCGCATTCACGTTCCTGGTCGCCTGGTGGGCGCTGGCGAAGTTCGCGTTGTCGTACGGCGCGGATCCCCAGGAGGCGCTCTTCTGGTACCGGCTGTCGGGTCCCGGGTGGTTGCTTCTGCCGCCGGTGTACCTGCAGTTCGTCGGCGCGTACACGCGGCGTCGGCTGTTCGGCGCGGCCACGGGCCGCGTCATCGCGGCGATCTACGTCGTCGGCGCCGCGTTGTGCGTGTCCGCCTGGGTGGACGGGCTCATCGTCGAGCGCATGCTGCCGACCTCGTGGGGGTTCACGCACGAGCCGGGGCCGGTGTACCGGTTCGTCTTCGCCCCCTACCTGCTGGTCCTTTTCGGCTACGGCTTGTACCACCTCGTCGCCTTCACGGCGCGTGCGACCACGCGGGACGACCGGATGCGCGGCATCCTGGTGGTGAGCGGCATACTCATTCCGCTGATCGGCGGCGGGCTGACGAACATGATCCTCCCGGCGATCGGGCTCCGGGCGCCCGAACTGGCGATCCCGTTCACGACGGCAAGCGCGGGAGTCATGGCGTTCGCCGTCATCCGGTACCGCTTCCTCTCGCTCACGGTCGAGTTCGCGGCGGGGACGATCATCGCGACGATGCCCGACGCTCTCCTCGTGCTGGACGGCAAGGGGGCGGTGACGCTGGCCAACCCCGCAATGGCGTCGCTGACCGGCCTGTCGGACGGGGACCTGGCCGGCACGGGCTTCAACGATCTCTGCCACGGCTCGCCGTTCGACGACGACGTGCGCCGGCGCCTCGACGCCGAGGGGGTCGTTCGGCTCGAGGTCGAATTCGCGGCGCGGGACGGCGCGAGGATCCCCGTTGCGCTGTCGATGTCCACGCTGCGGGACCGTCGGGGCGCGACCGTCGGGTACGTCTGCGTTGCGAAGGACATCCGCGAGCTGCGCGACCTGATCGCTCGGATCGAGGAGGCGAAGCGGGAACTCGAGCGGATCGCCATCACCGACCCCCTGACGGGCACCTTCAACCGCCGCTACCTCGGCGTGCGGCTCAGGGAGGAGTTCCTCCGCGGCGTCCGGTACGGCGTGTCGTTCTCGGTGGTCGTGGCCGACATCGACCGTTTCAAGGACATGAACGACACCCAGGGGCACTCCGCCGGCGACGATCTGCTCCGCGGGGTGGCGGCGACGTTCCAGCGGGAGGTCAGGTCCTCCGACGTCGTGACGCGATACGGCGGGGACGAGTTCGTCCTCATTCTCCCCGAGACGTCGGCGGCCATTGCGGAGGAGATCGCGGACAGGCTGCGGGAGGCCGTGGAGAGCCTGGCCGCCGCGGGCGCGGCGCGCCCCGTCTCGGCCTCGTTCGGCGTCGCCGCGTTCGACCCGGGGGCGGCGACGGACTGCGAGGAGACGCTTCTGCGCCGGGCCGACGCCGCGCTGTACGAGTCCAAGCGGCTCGGACGGAACCGCGTGACGTGCTGGCGGGCGAGCGCCGCGTCGTAGGCGTAGGCGGTTCGCGGTCCGGAAACTGCGAACCGCGAACCGCTCCCCTTCCCCGCCCGCCGGAATTCGGGTACACGGACCGGCTTGGCGAGGAGGCCGACGACGATGTCGAATTCCACAGGGCGCAGGGTAGCGATCGTGGCGGGGTGCCGCACGCCCTTCGTGCGGGCCGGCGGCGAGTTCAAGGATCTCGGCGCCGTCGAGCTGGGCAGGGCGGCGGTGACCGAGCTGATCGCGCGGAGCGGCGTGGATCCGCGCGAGGTGCGGGAGCTGGTCTTCGGGTGCGTGATCGCGCCGGTCCGGTCGCCCAACGTCGCCAGGGAGGTCGCGCTGGCCTCGTCGCTCCCGCGCGACGTGCCCGGCTTCACGGTGAACCGCGCGTGCGCCTCGGCCAACCAGGCGATCGTCAGCGCGGCCGAGGGGATCGCCTGCGGTCAGTACGACACGGCGATCGCCGGCGGCGCCGAATCGCTGTCCGAGGTCCCGATCTCGTGGTCCAGGCCGGCGGCGCAGGCGATCGTCGCCGCGGGCAAGGCGCGGGGCATCGCCGCCAAGGTCGGCGCGTTCTCCAAGGTGCGCCCCAGGGATCTGCTGCCGGTCCCGCCCGCCATCGCGGAGCACTCGACCGGCCTCACGATGGGCCAGTCGGCCGAGAAGATGGCCAAGGAGAACCGCATCGGGCGCGAGGAGCAGGACCGGTTCGCCCTCGCCAGCCACCTGAACGCCGCGAAGGGGTGGGAGACCGGCGTGCTGCGGGCCGAGACGGTCACGGTCTGGGCGCCGCCGAAGCTCGACCGGCACTGCGACCGCGACAACCAGATCCGCGCCGACACCACCTGCGAGGCGCTCGCGAAACTCCCGCCGGTGTTCGACAGGCGGCACGGGTCCGTCACGGCGGGCAACGCCAGCCCGCTGACCGACGGCGCCGCCGCCGTGCTGCTCATGGCCGACGCCAAGGCGCGGGCCCTCGGCATCGAGCCGCTCGGGTACATCCGCAGCTACGCTTTCGCCGCGACCGACCCGTGGGGCCAGCTCCTCATGGGCCCCGCGTACGCCGCCCCGGTCGCGCTGGACAGGGCGAACCTGACGCTGGCGGAGATGGATCTGATCGAGATGCACGAGGCGTTCGCCGTCCAGGTGCTGTCGAACATCCAGGCGTTCGAGTCGGCCGCGTTCGCCCGCGAGAAGCTCGGCCGCGACAAGCCGCTCGGCGAGGTGGACCGCTCGAAGCTCAACGTCCACGGCGGATCGATCGCGCTGGGCCACCCCTTCGGCGCCACCGGCGCGCGCATGGTCACGCAGCTTCTGTGCGAACTGAAGCGCCGCAACGGCCGGTTCGGCCTGCTGACCGTCTGCGCCCAGGGCGGCATGGGCTGCGCGATGGTGCTCGAACGGTAGGGGCGCCTTCGCGTCCTTGCGCCTTTGCGTTGAGAAATACGTCATCGAACTTGCGGGCCGGAGTACATGGCGCGGCGGCCTGCCTGCCGCCTGCCTGCCGGCAGGCAGGGCAGGCAGGCGCCGCAACCAAACGATGAATCACCGCAGAGACCGCAGAGGGCGCAGAGAATGGTCTCTGTGTTCTCTGCGTGCTCCGCGGTGACCAATATCG
>CAMTWF010000177.1:0-6377 GCA_947085355.1 uncultured delta proteobacterium | reverse complement strand
TCCGGACGAGATCCACACCGTGATCCCGGACCGCGAGCGCCGCGGTTCGTCCAAGGACCCCGGTTCCGGCACGCCTCCCCCGGCGTAGCGCGTCGGACAGGCCGCCGGCCGCGAATCCCTCGGACCGCGACGTCGGATCTGCCTCCCCGCGGCGGGGCTCCCAGGGCGCTATTTTGCCTTCCACCGGCCCGAAACCCGATCCCGCAGATGGAAATCGAAGATCGAGGTCGCCGGCGCCGATTCCTACAAGGCGACTTCGGCGATCCGGGTCTCCCCGGCCGTTTCCGCCGACGGGAGGAAGCGAGCGCGAGGTCTCGCTCGACACCTACACTTTGCGGGAAGGCCGGACCGAGACATCGATCGGCGCTTCCCGCCTCGTGACCACAGTGTTCGAGCACTGCCTTGGCGTTTCTGCAGCCGCCGGGATCCGTCATCCTGAGCTCGATCCAGCGATCCTATCTGTGGGAATCGAGCTTCCAGGTCGGGAACGGCGATTCTCACTTGCGGGAATCGCGATCGGCGGTCTCGACCGTCGTTTCGGCCGGCACATCGGCCCGTAGCCACAGCTTTTCCCCCGAGAATCCTCGCGCCGTGCGACGATTCTTGGGTTGCGGGCAGGATGCCCGCGTTGCGAAGCTACCCCCCTCGGCCTCATGCTCGACCCGTCCAGGCGCCGCCCCGGCGCCGGAGGACAGGGAACGCCGGGACGCCGATGGCTGACCGCTTTGCAACGCCGCCTCACCGGCACGCTTCCCGCATCAAGCTTCGTGTCGAAGCGCGGCACGCCGGGACCACAACCCTCCGACCGGTTCCCGGCGTGCCGCGCAGGAACCTTCGCCGGGCGCCGCGCGGCCCGCGGCGCTCGATGGAACGCTGGTTCCGATGCATCCTACGTCGGCAAGATGGGGGGAGGGGGAAAAGGAGCGGGAATCATGCGGGCACGGGTGATGTCGTCGGCGGCGCTTGCCGCCGTCCTCGTTGCGATCGGTTCCGGATGCGGCCGCACGATGCTCCTGGAGGGGATGTGCGGGGACGGGACTTGCGATCCGGGCGAGACGTCCCTCGACTGCCCGAGCGACTGCTTCGGCGACGGCGGGTTCTGCGGCGACGGCGTCTGCGGCGCGGGCGAAGCATGCGCGACGTGCAGCCGCGACTGCGGGGCGTGCCCGGGCGTGTGCGGGGACGACCTTTGCGGGGCCGGCGAGACGTGCGCATCGTGCCCGGCCGACTGCGGGGCGTGCCCGGGGACGTGCGGTGACGACGAGTGTTCCGGCGCGGAGGACTGCGCGTCGTGTCCGGCCGACTGCGGGCGGTGCCCGCCGGTGTGCGGCGACGCCGTGTGCGACGCCGCCGGCGGCGAGACGTGTTCGACCTGCCGGGACGACTGCGGCGCATGCCCGACGTGCGGCAACCGGAGGTGCGACGAGGCCGAGTCGTGCGTCTGGTGTCCCGAGGACTGCGGCGTCTGCCCCGACGTCTGCCCCGACCGCGCGTGCGGCTTCACCGAGACGTGCGCCTCGTGTCCGGCCGACTGCGGGGCGTGCCCGGGGTTCTGCGGCGACGGCGTCTGCGTCGCGGGCGAGAGTTGCCTCTCGTGCGCCCGCGATTGCGGCGCGTGCCCCGGCTGCGGCGACGGCGCGTGCGGGAGCGGCGAGTCGTGCGTCTCCTGCCCGCCCGACTGCGGCGCCTGCCCCGACGTCTGCGGCGACCGGGTCTGCGGCGCCACCGAGGACTGCGCCGACTGCCCGGCCGACTGCGGTGGGTGCCCCGACGTCTGCGGCGACGGCAGGTGCGGTCCGGCCGAGAGCTGCCTCACTTGCGTGGTCGACTGCGGCGCCTGTCCGGGGTGCGGCGACGGGACGTGCCGCGCGCCGGAAACCTGCGTCACCTGCCGGGCCGACTGCGGCCCCTGCGTCGACCGCTGCCCGGACGGGGCGTGCGGCCCGACCGAGTCGTGCGTCACGTGCGCGGCCGACTGCGGCGCGTGCCCCGTGATCTGCGGCGATCGCGTGTGCGGCGTGATGGAGACGTGCCGCGGGTGTCCCGCCGACTGCGGCGCGTGCCCCGACGTATGCCGCGACGGCCGTTGCGGGCCGACCGAGACCTGCGCCCAGTGCCCCGCCGACTGCGGCCCCTGCCCGGGGTGCGGCAACGGCGCCTGCTCTCCCACCGAGACGTGCGCATCGTGCCCCGCCGACTGCGGCACGTGCCCGGACGCCTGCGGCGACGGGACGTGCGGCGTCACCGAGACGTGCCGCGAATGTCCGGGCGACTGCGGGACGTGCGTCGGGATCTGCGGCGACCGCGTCTGCGACGCCGCCGAAGGGTGCGCGACGTGCAGGTGGGACTGCGGCGAGTGTCCCGGCGTGTGCGGCGACCGCCGATGCGAGCGATCCGAGAGCTGCTCGAGCTGCCCCGGCGACTGCGGGCCCTGTCCCGACGCGTGCGGCGACCGCACGTGCGGCTCCACGGAGTCGTGCCGCGAATGCCCCGTCGATTGCGGCAGGTGCCCCACTCGTTGCGGCGATTGGCAGTGCGACCCCGGCGAATCGTGCTCGTCCTGCTGGCTCGATTGCGACGCCTGCCCCGGCTGCGGCGACGGCCGCTGCGCCAGGCCGCCCGAGGACTGCAACTCGTGCCCCTGGGACTGCGGCATCTGCGACCCGGTCTGCGGCGACCGCGTCTGCGCCTACCTGGAGAGCTGCTCGACCTGTCCCGCCGATTGCGGCGCCTGCGGCGACTGGTGCGGCGACCGCGCGTGCGGCCCCACCGAGACGTGCACCACCTGCGCTGCCGATTGCGGCGCCTGCCCGCCCAGGTGCGGCAACTGGATCTGCGAACCCGGCGAGGACTGCTCGGCGTGCCGGCAGGACTGCGGCCTCTGCCCGCCGGCATGCGGCGACGGCCGCTGCGAGTGGAACGAGAACTGCTCCGGCTGCCCGTCCGACTGCGGCGCCTGCCCGCCCGTATGCGGCGACGGCCGCTGCGCCGCCGACGAGACGTGCGCCTCGTGCAGCCGGGATTGCGGCGCGTGCCCCGGCTGCGGCGACGGCCGCTGCGACCCCGGCGAGCGGTGCACCTCGTGCCCCGCCGACTGCGGCGCCTGCTCCGCCACCTGCGGCGACGGCGTCTGCGGCGCCGGCGAGAACTGCGGCACCTGCTGGTACGACTGCGGCATCTGCCAGCGCTGCGGCGACGGGTTCTGCTGGATGACCGAGGACTGCGCCTCGTGCCCCTCCGACTGCGGCGCCTGCCCCGACCAGTGCGGCGACCGCCGCTGCGGGCCGACCGAACTCTGCTACACGTGCCCGTCCGACTGCGGCGCGTGTCCCTCGTGGTGCGGGGACCGCGTCTGCGAAAGCCCCGAAACGTGCTCGACGTGCGCCAACGACTGCGGCGCGTGTCCCGGCTGCGGCGACTGGGTCTGCGAGGGCTCCGAAACCTGCTGGAACTGCCCGATCGACTGCGACTACTGCGCCGACACCTGCGGCAACGGTCACTGCGGCTGGAGCGAGAACTGCGTCACCTGCCGCGACGATTGCGGACCGTGCCCGGACGTCTGCGGCGACCGCATCTGCGGCCCCACCGAGACATGCTGGCGCTGCGCCGCCGACTGCGGACCGTGCCCGGACGTCTGCGGCGACTGGGTCTGCGGCCGCACCGAGGATTGCGAACGATGCATGTGGGACTGCGGACGGTGCCCGCCGATCTGCGGCAACGGCGTGTGCGAATACCCCGAGTTCTGCACGACGTGCCTCCCCGACTGCGGCGTCTGCCCGTGGTGCGGCGACGGTAGCTGCGAGCCCTACGAGCGTTGCGTGACCTGCCCGGCCGACTGCGGCACGTGCCCGGACGTCTGCGGCGACCGCGTCTGCGGCCTCACCGAGGGCTGCGCGATCTGCCCCGCCGACTGCAACGTCTGCGGCGACGTCTGCGGCGACCGCGTCTGCGGTCCCAGGGAACAGTGCGCCGAATGCCCCGCGGACTGCGGCGCCTGCTGACGCCGCCGGCCGACGTCTGGCGCCGGCGGCGTCGCTCGTGTACATTCCGGGCCGCCATGCGCCGAATCCGACGCGTTTCCCCACGAGGCTTCGCCCTCGCCGCGGCTGCCGGTCTCGCCGCCGCCTGCGGCGCCAAGACCGGCCTCGAACACGAACCGCCGCCCGGTCCCGACGTGCCCGTCGCCGAACCCGAACTCTGCGACGGCCTCGACAACGACCTCGACGGGGATGTCGACGAGGAGTTCCGCGACGCCGCAACCGGCTACTACAATCACCACGATCACTGCGGCCGCTGCGGGCGGTCGTGCTCCTCCGCGATCGACGGCGCCGTCGATGCCGCCTGCTCCGAGATCCGGCGGGGCGTCTGGACATGTATCGCCTTGACGTGCGAATCCGGACTCGTCCCCTCGGCCGACGCCGCGCGATGCGTGCCGTGGCAGCCCGTCATGTGCCTCGACTGCCTCGACGACGACGGGTGCGACGTGCGCGGCGGCGTCTGCGCGCGGATCGGCGGGGAGCCCCGGTGCACAGTGGAGTGCGATCCCGCGAACCCGGGCGCCCCCTGCCCCGACGGCTACCGCTGCGTCGCGACGGTGTGCGTCCCGCCCGGCGGGTCGTGCTCGTGCGGCCCCGGCGAGTTCTTCACCGTGTCGTGTCGCATCGAGACGTCCGGCGGCGAGGCGTGCATGGGCACGGCGACCTGCCGGGACGGCGCCCTCTCGGCGTGCACAGGCTCGGACGAGATCTGCGACGGCGCGGACAACGACTGCGACGGCCTGACCGACGAGGGGTTCCGGGACGAGCGCGGGCAGTACTCGATCGACCCGCGGAACTGCGGCGCCTGCGGCGTCGATTGCACCGAGACGGTCCTGCCGGACGGCGAACTGGTCTGCGGAGGCGATCCGTACGCGCCGCGCTGCCGGATGCTGTGCGCCGACGAGAGCGACGGCATCCAGGTCGGCGACCACATCGACGCCGACCTGATCCTCGCCAACGGATGCGAATGCCGCGTGGGGAGCCTGACCGACGACGCGGGGCCGGTCGGGACCCGCGGCGGGGACCTCGACGCCGACTGCGACGGCGCCGACGGCGACGTGCCCGCCTCGTTCTACGTCGCCCCCGACGGCAACGACTCGAACCCGGGCTCGCCCATGCTGCCGCTGGTCACCATCGGTGAGGGCGTCCGCCGGGCGCGCGACTCCCTGTCGACCGGCTCGCCCCGCGCCGACGTCTTCGTCGCCGCCGGGACCTACGTCGAGATCGTGCGGATCCCCGACGGCGTGCGCCTGCACGGCGGCTACCGCAACGACTTCCTGGCGCTCCAGCCCGACTCGTTCGTCACCGCGGTCGTCGCGCCGGACTGGTCCTCGGCCCCCGGCGGCGCGGCGCTCGAGATCGAGGACGGTGCGGGCGTCTCGCCCACCGTCGTCGAGGGGATCCAGTTCCGCGGCGCGGACGCACCGGGCGCCGGCATGCCGGCCTTCGGCGCATTCGTCCGCGCTCCGGGCCCGCGCCTGCTGCTCCGCAACCTGCTGGTCCGAGCGGGCCGCGCCGGGGCCGGAAGCCACGGAGTCGCCGGCGGCGCGGGCGCCTCGCCGGCCCGCACCGCCGAGACGGGACAGCCGCCCCGCGGGGCCGTCGAGGACATCTTGCGCTCGTGCGTCCGGGGCGATGCCAACACCGTCCGCGGCGGCGCCGGCGCCCCGAACGACTGCGGCGGCGTCGACCCGCGGGGCGGCGCCGGCGGATCCGCGGTGTGCCCGACGTTCGGATCGTCCCAGCCGCCCGGCGAGACCGGACGAGCGGGCGGACCTGCGGCCCCCGGCGGCGCCGGCGGCAGCGGCGGGTGGGACTGCGAGGGCCCCATGCTCGGCGGCCCATGCCCCACCTGGATCTGCTGCGGCCTCGCCGACTTCACGGTGCCGTACGAGTACGAACTCGCGGGAGACGGCGACAACGGGCGTGACGGCGCGCCCGGGAATGCAGGCGGCGGTTGCGCCGATCCGATCGGGACGATGCCCGGCGGAACGTGGACCGCCTCGACCGCCTCGGCCGGGACCGCCGGCGGACCGGGAGGCGGTGGCGGCGGCGGCGGCGCCGGCGGCGGCGCCGTCATGAACTGGTACCCGACCGTTTGCCAGTACCCCGATGGCCTCGGAGGAGGCGGCGGGGGAGGAGGAGCCGGCGGTTGCGGCGGACGCGGCGGTTCGCCTGGAACGTCCGGCGCGCCGTCGGTCGGGATCGTGATCGACTTCGGCACGCCCGGACCGGGCGGCCCCGGCGTCCCATCGTTCGAGTCGGTGCGCATCGTCGCCGGCGACGGCGGCCTCGGCGGGCGCGGAGGCCCCGGCGGCGACGGCGGCCTCGGCGGCCCCG
>CAMTWF010000176.1:0-8892 GCA_947085355.1 uncultured delta proteobacterium | reverse complement strand
GGCGCAACGCGCGGCGGCGGCCGCACAGGCAGGACCAGGGAGTCGCGCGGAGCGGCTGCCGGCGGCGGCCGCGACGGCGCCGCAACATCCGGCGGCGCCCCCGGGGCTTCCCCCAGCGCGATCGTCCGCGAGACGACCACCGTCGCGGGCTCCTCAAGAGCGATCGGCGGACTCGCCGCGAACGCGGCCTGCCGGGTCGCGGCGCGCGGGACCGCGGCGACCGCGACATCCAAAGCGTCGGGCGCCGGCCGGCTCGGCGCGGAGAGATCAAGCTCGATGCCCGCGGAATCCCACGCCGTCGGCGATGTCGGCGCCGAAAGATCGGCGACGACGTCGATCGCCTCCCATGTCGCAGGCTGCTTCCGCGACGGCGCGGGGAGATCGGCGGCGACCCCGGCGGCGGCCCCGGCCCCGACATCGTCCCACGGCGACGGCGCCTTCAACGCCGGCGCCGGCAGGTCCACATCCTGCAGGATGTCCTCGTCGGTTATTTCCAGGACGCCCGGGCCGCCGCTCGTTGCCGCCGCCGGCACGGGCGCTCCGGCGGCGGCCCCCGCCCCCTGGATTGCCATGGCCACGCCCCGCGCCTCGGCCTGCTGCCGGTCGTACTCATCGAGGCCTTCCGGCGCCGGCCACATCGCCGCGCCGCCCGCCAGGGCGAATGCCTGGATGGCGGCGCCGTGCGACACGACGATGTCCGGCTGGATCTTGTCGAGCGGCGGGCGGAGGAAGTAGCGGGTGACGCGCTCGCGCACGAGCGGCACGCGGGTGGTCCCGCCGACGAGGATGATCTGGTCGATCGACGTCAGCGTGCAGCCGGCGAGGCGGAGCGTCTCGTCGCAGACGTTGAACGACATCTCGATCAGGTCGGCGCAGATCTCGTTGAACCGCTCACGCGACAGGTCGTACCGGAAGTCGGCCGTCTTGCCCCCGATCTCGACGGCCTGTTCGGTGAAGCCGGCCACGACCCAGTCCGAAAGCTGGCATTTCATGCGCTCGGCGCCGAGGTGCAGCCGCTGCATGAACGCCGGGTTGGCGTGCGGGTCCCGGCCGTGTTCCTCCTGGAACGTCCTGACCATGTCGTCGAGAATCCTGCGGTCGAAGTCGTCGCCGCCCAGCATCGTGTCGCCGGCGGTCGCGAGCACCTCGTAGACGGCGCCCCGCATCTCCAGGATCGTCATGTCGAACGTGCCGCCGCCGAAGTCGTAGATCGCGACTCGTTCGTCCTTCTCCCGGCCGAACCCGTACGCCAGCGCCGCGGCCGTCGGCTCGTTGATGATCCGGAGCACTTCGAACCCGGCCTTCTCGCCCGCCTGCCGCGTGCTGGACCGCTGGATGTCGTTGAAGTTGGCCGGCACCGTGATCACGGCCTGCGGCGCCGGCAGCCCCGTGGCCTCCTCGGCGACTTCCTTGAGGTACCCGAGGATCATGGCGGCCACGTCGATCAGCGAGTAGGTCCGGCCGTGGGCCTTGACCATCGGGATGCCGTTCTCGCCCGCCACGATCTGGTACGAATACTGGGTCGCCGCCCACTGGTTCTTCTCCTCCCGCATGTCGCGGCCGATGAACCGCTTCGTGGAGAAGAACGTGTTGGCGGGATCGAGGACGAGGCGATCCTTGGCGCGCTGGCCCACGATCACCCGCGAGTCGGCGTCGATCGAGACCACCGAAGGGATGATGCCGATCCCCTGCCGGTCGCGCAGGAGCCGAGGCTGCCCGTCGGGCATGCACACCGACACCAGCGACGTGCTGGTTCCGAGATCCATTCCGACCGCGATCCGGCCCATCGAGAAACGACGCTACCAGAGACCGGCGCTGCGGGCCAAGAGAGCCGTCGATGCCCCCGACCGCCGACCGCCGACCGCCAGGCTTCTACCAGAGGTGCCCGAACGTCGCGAACGGGACGGCGATCCAATCCGTGTAGTCCCACCAGTCGGTGTGCATCGGGAAGGCAAGGCCGATGTCCATCGCCCACTCCCGCCCGTGGAACCGGATGCCGAACAGGGCCGTGGCGATGTTGTACGTGCCGCGCTCCCCCCCGCGCTGGATGCACACGCCTGACAGGTCGCGCTCGACGCACAACAGCTCGTCGAGGCCCAGAGCGGCGACGTTTGCAATGCCGAGTAGAACGCGGGCGATGCCGCCCAGGCGGATCGATCCGGCGATCCACGGCATGATCGGGTAGTCGCCATCGAACGTGGTGTCGCCGTCCTCGGGGCCCTCCCACTGGAGCAGCGGCATGACGAGGAAGCCGATGTCGAGCTGGGCCCTGTCGTTCCAGAGGCTGAGCAGCGGCCCCGCCGAGAACATCAGGAAGTAGCGGGTTCCACCCTCGTTGTAGGGCCACATCAACTCGTCCTTGAGGAAGGGCACCATCATCCAGCCGAAGACCGTGAATGCGAGCCCGTCGCCCTGGATCAGCGCGTACTTCGCGGCGAACTGGAGCGTCGGCCAAGTCAGCCCGACTCCGATGTCGGCGTTCCCGTTGATGCCGTACTGGACGCCGAACAGGCCCATGTAGCCGACGTAGTGCGCGTACAGGTCGCCCTCCCGCAGGGTGCGCGCGCTGGGCAGGAACCAGATGTGCGTCCACGCCGGGTCCGACAGGGCTCGCAGGGCGACCGGCGGCGGGAGTTCCGCCACCGGGGCGCCCGGATCCGTCGCCGGCGCGGGCAGCGCAAGAAGGTTGCCGCCGGGCGGCGCCGTTTGGGGCGCCGGCGACGCGACCACGGGAACGACCGGCTGGGGGGGCGGGTGGGGGACCGGCGCCGGTTCATCCGCGTACGGATCGACCGGCTGGACCATCACCGGCGGTGGAGCCGGATCCGGCGCCCCCTCCTGCTGTCGGCCCGCCGCCGGAAAGGCCCAGGCGATCGCCGTCGCCGCCGCAAGCGGCATCAACCATCGAATACGATCCATCATGACGTTTCCTCCTCTCCCCCCGATGGCCGGTCTGGGCCGGCCGGTTCTTCCGCGGTCGCGCCGTCGCCCGGACCGTTCCGGGCTGCGGCGGTCCCCGCTTCCGCGTCGTCATCCTCGGCCTCGGCCCACCGTTCGGCCGCGACCAGTCTGCGGGTCTCTTCCAGCCGGATGAGCCTGACGCCCTGGGTGTTCCGGCCGATCATCGACACCTCGCGCACGCGCGAGCGGAGCACGGTGCCGTCGTCGGTGACGAGCATGATGTGGTCGGTCTCCCGCACGTGGAGTTGTGCGATGACCGGGCCGTTGCGGTCGGTCGTCTTGATGTCGATGAGCCCCTTGCCGCCGCGGTTCTGCGGCCGGTACTCGGCCACGTCGGTCCGCTTGCCGAACCCGTTGCCGCAGACGGTGAGGATCGAGCCCTCCTCGCCGGCGAGGGCCGACATCGATACGACGGCGTCGGTCTCTTCGAGCGCGATCCCCCTGACGCCGCGGGTGGCGCGTCCCATCGGCCGCACTTGCTCCTCGGGGAAGCGGATCGTCATGCCGTCGCGGGTGCCGAGCAGGATGGTCCCGTCGCCGCCGGTCAGCGTGGCGCCGACCAGGGAGTCGTCCGGGTCGACCAGGAGGCCGATGATCCCCTTCTGGCGGATCGCGGAGTACTCCATGAGCGACGTCTTCTTCACGTGGCCGCGCCGGGTGGCCGTGACGACGAAGCGGCCGTCGACGAACTCGGGCACGGGGAGAACCGCGGCCACCTTCTCATCCGGCTCCATGCCGACGAAGTTCACAATGGCGCGGCCCTTGGCCGTCTTGCCCGCCTCGGGGATTTCGAACACCTTCTTGACGTAGACCTTGCCGCGATCCGAGAAGAACAGGACGTGGCTGTGCGTGGACGCGACGAACAGGTCCCGCACGAAATCCTCGTCGCGCACCTCCATGCCGGCGGCGCCGCGCCCGCCGCGGCGCTGGGCGCGGTACTGGCGCGCCGGGTTTCGCTTGATGAAGCCCTGGTGCGAGATCGTCACGACCATGTCCTGCCGCTGGATCAGGTCCTCGATGTCGATGTCGGCCGCGTCCGCGACGATCTCCGTCCGCCGCTCCTCGCCGTAGCGCTCGCGCACCGCCTCCAGCTCGCGGACCACGACGTCGTCGAGCAGCTTCTCGTCGGCCAGGACGGCCCGCAGGCGTGCGATGTCCGCCCTGACCTCGGCGAGTTCCGCCAGGATCTTCCCGCGTTCGAGCGCCGTGAGGCGCTGGAGCCGCATGTCTAGGATCGCCTGGGCCTGGATCTCGGAGAGATCGAACGCCTCCACGAGGCGGCCCCTGGCCTCGGCGGGCGATCCGGCCGCCCGGATGACCGCGATCACCTCGTCGATGCGATCGATCGCCCTGGCCAGCCCCTCCAGCACGTGCTCCCGCGCCTCGGCCTCGCCCAGTTCGAAGCGGCAGCGGCGCGTCACGACGACGCGGCGGTGCTGGACGAAGTGCAGCAGGAGACCTCGCAGCGGCAGCACCTGCGGCCGACCGTCCACGATGGCGAGGTTGATCGTGCCGAAGGTGTCCTGCAGCGGCGTCAGCTTGAAGATCTGGTTCAGCACGACCTGCGGCACCGCCTCGCGCCGGAGTTCCGCGACGACCCTGATGCCGTCGCGGTCGGATTCGTCCCGCAGGTCCGAGATCCCCTGGATCCGCTTCTCGCGGATCAGATCCGCGATCCGTTCGACCAGGCGCGCCTTGTTCACCTGGAACGGTATCTCGGTCACGACGATCGACGAGCGGCCCGTCTTCGGGTGCTCCTCGACGTGCGCCCGGCCGCGGACGGTGAGGAGCCCTCGCCCGGTCAGCGCCGCCTGCCTGGCGCCGGCCGAGCCGCAGATCACGCCGCCGGTCGGGAAGTCGGGACCGGGCGCCGCCGCCAGCAGCTCGTCGTCCGGCAGGTCCGGATCGCGCACCAGCATGATCGTCGCGGTCACCACCTCCGCCAGGTTGTGGGGCGGGATGCTGGTGGCCATCCCGACCGCGATCCCGTTCGCTCCGTTCACCAGCAGGTTCGGGAACCTGGAAGGCATGACCAGGGGCTCGCGCAGCGAGTCGTCGTAGTTCGCGCCCCAATCGACGGTGTCCTTCTCGAGATCCCCCAGCAGCTCGCCCGCCAGGCGGTGCATGCGCACCTCGGTGTACCGCATGGCCGCCGGGGGGTCGCCGTCGACCGACCCGAAGTTGCCCTGGCCGTCGACCAGGACGTGGCGCATCGAGAAATCCTGGGCCATCCGCACCAGCGCGTCGTACACCGCGGAGTCGCCGTGCGGATGGTACTTGCCGATGACGTCGCCGACCACGCGGGCCGACTTCTTGTAGGGCTGGTTGAAGAAGTTCTTCAGCTCGTGCATGGCGAAGAGGATCCGCCGATGCACCGGCTTCAGGCCGTCGCGCACGTCCGGGATCGCACGCCCGATGATGACGCTCATCGCGTAGTCGAGGTACGCCGAACGCATCTCGCATTCGATCGAAACCGTCGGACGCTCGTCCGGAGGCGGCGGGATGGAAGGCCTGCCGTCGCCCCCTCCCGGCGGGACCCCCGCGCCGCCGCCCGGAACCTGCTCGTGCCTCGACGTCTCCATCGTCCGACCCTCCGACCCCTCACGCAGCGCGCGGAGCCTACCGCCCGGTGTCCCGAATCGTCAACCTACGAACGCTCCCGCGCGGGGTCGGAAACCTCGCTCCCGCGTCCCATGCTGCAGGAACCAAGCCACCACCGGGCGGCGGTCCGCGGTGTCAACGCCCGGCGCCGATCGGTCAACCGAGTTGCCGGGAGCCGCTCCGGCCGGCCTGCACTTGGATACTCAATTCATGCCGGCAAAGCTGTCGTAATCACGCCAGTTGGCGCCCGCGGCCCCGACGGCACTGCCGTTCTCGCGAGGCGGCACGCGCCGTGCTAGTCTTGTGATACGAATGCTGTTGCGGCGACCCATGCTTGTGCTCCTGGCGGTCCTGGCGTTCACGACCCTGTGCGGCTCGTGCAACACCCCGACCTTGCCGATCCCGCCGCCGAACTTCACGCTGGGGCCCGCCGTCGCGGGCTTCGCCGTGGTGAGCGGCAGTCGGTCCGACGCCGGCGTGGCGGCCTACGTTCTGGCCTTCAACCGCGACTTGCAGCATGGAGTCCTCGAGCCGGTGACGGTCGCCGGTTTCCGGATCGAGGTCCCCGCCGACCCGGGCCACTGGATCATCGTCTACGGCGTCACCGCGACCTGGGAGTTCAGCATGCCCAGCGACCCGCGGCGCGTTCCTCCGTAGGTACCGGGGCTCGGGGATCGAGGGAACCCACCGACCACTGACCACTGCCTCGGTGGTATAGTCCCAGCGTGTCGCGAACGCCCCCCCCGGCCCCTGACCCCCGACCCCCGACGGCCGCCGACCCCCAGGACGATGCCGCGGCGGAGGCCCTGGCGACGCGCCTGATGGACGCGGGCGAGCACGCCCGCGCCGGGTCCCTGCTCAAGGCGCTCCTTCTCCGCCGCGCCGAGCGGTCCCGGCCCGAAGACCTGCGGCCGCTCCACCTGCGGCTGGCCGAGATCGCCAAGCGGCTCGGCGACCCGGCCCAGGCGCGCCGCTGGCTCGCCGTGGCGCACCAGGTCGATCCGTTCGACCGTGACGTCGTCAGGGGCCTCGGCGATCTTCATTTCGATCTCGCCGAGTGGGCCGAGGCGGCGGCGCACTACCAGACGCTTCAGGTGCAGTACGGAGACGGATTGGCCGCGGCCGAGCGCGTCGATCTGTACCACCGCATGGGCCGCATCAAGATGGCCGGTCGGGACAGGGTCAAGGCGCGCAACCTCTGGGAGAAGGCGCTGCACCTGGACCCCACCCACCGCCCGACGCTCGACGCGCTCGCGGAGATGTGGGCCTTGGAGGGCGATTTCGAGCGCGTCGTCGAGTGCCTGGAGCGGGCCGTTGCGATCGCACAGGGCCGCGACCGGTTCGAGCTGCTGCGGCGGATGGGCGACGTCCGCAGGGACAGGATCGGTGACGCCGACGGCGCGATCCGGAACTACAGGGATGCGCTCGACATCGTGCCCGACGACCGGGACGCCTTGACGTCGCTGCTCGATCTGCACCGCGGGACCGGTCGCTGGAAGGAGGCCGTCGAGATCGCCGGACGCCTCGCGGAAGTCGAGACCGACCCGTCGAGCGTCGCGGCGCGCCGGCGCTTCGCGGCCGCGACATACAGGGACGTGTTCGGGGACGCGGCCGCGGCGGTCGAACACTACGAACTCGCGCTCGATGCGGACTCGGCGGACGAGGAGAGTGCGGCGGAGATCGAGCGGATCCTGTCTTCCGGCGGCGATTGGGGCGCACTGGAACGGTCGTGGGTCAGGATGCTCGGCAGGCCCGGAGCGGCGGGGGCGACGACCGGGTGCGAGAAGCTGCTTCAGCGGCTGGCCGAACTGGCCCGCGATCGCCTGGGCGCTCTCGATCGCGCCGAGGCGTACTACCGGCAGGCCGTCGACCTGAATCCGTCGAATCGTGCGCTGACCGTGGTGCTGGCGGATCTGTACGAACGGATGCCCGGGAGGTGGGCGGATGCGGCCGCGCTGCACGGGGATCTCATCCGCGGGGATCCGAAGAGGGTCGAGTCGTTCCGGGCGCTGAGGCGGATCTACCGCTCCGCCGGCCGTGCGGACGAGGCGTGGTGCGCCTGCGCGGCGTTGGCGGCGCTGGGGCGGGCCGAGCCCGCGGAGGCGGAGTTCCACGAGCGATACAGGCCGAAGGCGGGCCAGGGTTCCGCGGCGGCCGTGACGCCCGAGTCGTGGCGGCTGCGCCTGCGCCACCCGGCGGAGGATCCGGCGGTTTCGGCGGTGCTGGCGGCGATCGAGCCGGCGGTGCTCAAGGCGTTCGCAAGGAGCGAGAAGGCTCTCGGCCTGCTCCGCCGGGACCGCCACGACCCGGTCGGCAGCGGGCTGGCGATCGCCCGTGCGCTGAGACAGGCCGGAGCGGTGCTGGGCCTGCCTCCGCCCGACCTGTACGCACTTCCGGACCACCCCGGCGGGTTGGGGTTCGCCCCGACGGAACCGCCGGCCATGATCGCCGGAGTCGAGGTGCTGTCGGGGATGCCGCCCGCGGAACTCCGCTTCGTGGCCGGCAGGCACCTGGCCCTGTGGCGCCCCGAGTGCCGCGTCTGGCACATCCTTGCCGCCGTTGCAGCCGAGACCGGGCGTTCGCCCCTGCGCTGGATCGCCGCCTACCTGCGCGCGGCGCTGCGGCCGACGGCGTCGCCCGGCGGCGCCGCGGACGACGAGACGCTCGCCGCGGCCAGGACGCTGGACTCGAACCTCGGCGCCGCGGCCCGCCGGGCGCTGGCCGCCGCCGCCGAACCGCTCGCATCGGCGCCGCCCCCGGATCTCGCCGCGTGGTCTGCGGCCATCGAGGCGACGGCGGACCGGGCCGGGCTGTTCGTTTGCGGCGACATCGGAGCGGCGGTCGCCGCGGCTTCGCGCTCGGCCGGAGCGGCCGGGACGTCGAGCCACCTGCGCATGGACGAGATGCTCGTGTTCTGGGTGTCCGGCGATCACTTCCATCTCAGGCGCGAGGTCGGGACGGCCTTGTCGAGCGCGTAGGCGCGACGTTCCGCGGCGACCACGCCCACGCGGATCCGCGGGTTGCGTTCTGGACTTCCGCCGGGCCGGGGGCTAGATTGCGCCGACCCGCCGGCCACGGCGAATGACTCGCCGCCGGCGACAGGCGGGACAGGAGATGCAGATGACCGAGAAGACACAGCAGACCGGAACGAACCTGCCGCTCGTCGGCGTGGGGCTGATCGTTGCCGCCGCGGCCGGCATCGCCGTGGGCTGGTTCGCCAGGGGCGGCGTCGGCCCGAAGAAGCCCGAGGGCCCGGCGGCCGCCGTGGCCGCCAAGGAGGAATCCCCGGCGGCGAGCGCCGCCGCGGGCGGCGCCGGTGCTCCGACCGGC
>CAMTWF010000175.1:0-5683 GCA_947085355.1 uncultured delta proteobacterium | reverse complement strand
GGGCGCGCCGCCAAGCGGATGACCGAGGCGACCGGGTTCGATGCGCGGACGATCCATCGGCTGCTCGAGTTCGAACCGCGATCGGGCCGCTTCGCCCGCAACCGCGGCCGCCCGGTCGAGGCGGACGTCGTCGTCGTGGACGAGGCCTCGATGCTCGACACCGTCATGGCGCATCACCTGCTGGCCGCGGTCCCGCGCCGCGCGCGGCTGATCCTGGTGGGCGACGTCGACCAGCTCCCCTCCGTGGGGCCGGGCAGCTTCTTCGGCGACACGATCGCCTGCGGGAGCGTCCCGGTGATCCGCCTGAACGAGGTGTTCCGCCAGGCGGCGTCGAGCTGGATCGTGCGGGCGGCGCACGCGATCCGCGAGGGGAGAATGCCGCCCAACGCCCCCGGCAAGGGCGGCGACTTCTACTTCATCGAGGAGGACCCGGCGCGGGCGACCGAGCGCATCGTCCGGCTCGTGTCCGCCGACGTCCCCCGCCGCCTCGGCGTCGATCCGCGCACCGACGTCCAGGTGCTGTGTCCGATGAACAAGGGCCCGAGCGGCAGCGACGAGCTCAACGATGCCCTGCGCGAGGCGCTCAACCCGGACGGCCGGGAGATCGGACCGGCGTGGCGCAGGCTGCGCGTCGGCGACCGCGTGATGCAGATCCGCAACGACTACGACCGCGACGTCTTCAACGGCGACCTGGGCCGCGTCGCCGCCCCGGGCGCCGCGGAGGGCGGCGTGGTCGTCGAGTTCGACGGCAGGGCCGTGGCGTACGACGCGGCGGACCTCGACGAGCTGGCGCCGGCCTACGCCTGCTCGATCCACAAGGCGCAGGGCTCGGAATACCCCGTCGTCGTCGTACCGCTCGTGCCGGCGCACTGGGTCATGCTCCAGCGCAACCTGGTCTACACGGCGGTGACGCGCGCGCGGCGCCTGCTGCTGCTGGTCGGCTCCCGCCGGGCCTTCGGCCGCGCGATCCGCAACAACGCCGCCGTGGCCCGCCGGACGCGGCTGGCCGAGCGGATCCGCGGGGCGACGGTCGGTGGTCAGTAGGCAGTGGTCAGTGGTCAGTGGTCAGTAGGCAGCAGGAAGTCCGCAGCCCTGCCGCCGCCGACTGACCACTGGCAACTGACCACTGACCACTGACTTCGAAGGTTGACCGGCGCCGAGGCGACCGGCTAAGTAGCGTGCCGTCGCGCGGCACGCGGACGGAGGGAAGCGAGGAGAGTTCATGGCCAAGCACCTGTTCACGTCGGAGTCGGTAACCGAGGGGCATCCGGACAAGATCTGCGACCAGATCTCGGACGCGGTCGTGGACGCCTGCATCGAGAAGGACAAGCACTCGCGCGTCGCCATAGAGACGTTGGTGAAGACCGGGATGGCGGTGATCGCCGGCGAGATGACCACCCGCACGTGGGTCGACATGCCCGACGTCGTGCGGTCGACGATCCGCGAGATCGGCTACGAGAACTCGTCGATGGGGTTCGACTGGGAGACGTGCGCGGTCATCACGGCGATCGAGAAGCAATCGCCCGACATCGCGATGGGCGTCGACCGCGAGGACCCGATGGATCAGGGCGCCGGCGACCAGGGCATGATGTTCGGGTTCGCGTGCCGCGAGACGCCGGAGCTGATGCCGCTGCCGATCCAACTCGCCCACGCGATCGTCCGGAGGCTTTCCGAGGTGCGGCGGTCTGGGGAGCTGCCGTTCCTCCGCCCGGACGGCAAGTCGCAGGTCACCGTCGAATACGAGGACGGCAGGCCTATCCGCGTCCACACCGTCGTCTGCTCGGCCCAGCACGCGCCCGACGTCTCCGAGAACCGCCTGCGGAAGGCGATCCTCGCCGAGGTGATCCGCAAGGCGGTGCCCGAACGATGGCTCGACCGCAGGACGATCCACCACGTCAACCCGACCGGGCGGTTCGTCCTGGGCGGCCCGTATGCCGACTCAGGCGTCACCGGCCGCAAGATCATCGTCGACACCTACGGCGGCTACTCCAGGCACGGCGGCGGCTGCTTCTCGGGCAAGGATCCGAGCAAGGTCGACCGCAGCGCCGCCTACTACGCCAGGTACGTCGCCAAGAACATCGTCGCGGCCCGCGCGGCGTCCAAGTGCGAGGTCCAGTGGGCCTACGCGATCGGCGTCGCGCGCCCCGTCTCCGTCACGGTGGACACCTTCGGCACCGGCAAGGTGGACGAGAAGAAGCTCGCGCGCTACGCGCTCGAGGCCTTCGACATGCGGCCCCGCGCCATGATCGACGAGCTGAAGCTTCTGTCCAGGTGCTACAAGGAGACGGCTGCCTTCGGGCACTTCGGCCGAAAGGGCCCGAACTTCACCTGGGAGTCGACCGGCAGGGCGGCACGGATCGCCAAGGACCTCGGGCTCGCCTAGGACGGCGCCCCGCAGTGTGCCGACCACCTTGCGTGGTCGTGGTCGTGATCGATGAGGAACGACGACCATCGCTCGGACACGGACGGCGGCACGGACCTCGCCGCCGAACTCGATCTGCCCGGCCGCCCCAGGCTCCCCGTCGTGTCCCTGGCGCTCACCGTCGTCTTCCTCTGCGCCGGCGGCCTGCTCCTGTACCTCGTCCGCAACGAGATCGCCTACTTCATGGCGTCGGCCGCCCCCGAGCAGAAGCTCGCGCCCACGAAGGCGCGGCCCGTGCCGCACAACGCCAGGTCCAACGTCCTGGCCGAGGCCAGGATCGACCACAAGGAACTCTGCGACTACTGGGACCCCACGGTCGACGTCTTCCGCCCGGACGAGTCCTACGCCTTCACGCTCCAGATGGGCCTCGGCGACTCCTACTTCATGACCTGCGCCGGCGACGGTACGACCCGCCCGAGGCTGTGGATCCTCAAGCCCGAGACTCCGGAGGAGTCGCGCCGCATCAACCAGGAGGCCAGGCGGCGCCACTGGACGCGAACGACCCTCGACGCATCGATCCAGGGTCCGGTGCCCGAGATCCATGTGCCGGGCGGCACAGCGTGCGTGAACGACCTGTGCCGCGGACGCCTCGTCCGCTTCGGTGAGTACGCCGCGAACGTCTTCGCGGGCGTAGGCGGCCTGCGCGAGACGCTGGCGGCGCGCCTTCCGGCTGAGCTGGAACGCACCGGGGCTCCGCCGCTGCGGGACGACGACTTCCTGCTGATCCTCGGCGAGACGCCCCGCGACAAGTGGTGGTACGTCGCGCTCGTCTGCCTCATCGTCGGCCTGTCGGCGCTCAACCTCGCTCTCGCCATCCGCTTCCTCGGCCGCTGGCTCCGCGCAAGGGAGTCAGGGATCGGGGCTCGGGGCATAGGTGCTGGCCATCCGTGGACGTGAACGTGGACGTGGACGTGGACGGGAACGGGTTGCCGTACCCCCGACCGCTGACCGCAGCCGACTGGCCGTCGCTCCGGCGCATCGACGACGCCGTGCGCGAGATCGCAAGCGCAGCGCCGGGAACTCGATTCGACCTCGCCGGCCTGGCGGGAGGCGCCGGCGCGATGCTCGCCGCGCGTCTCCAGGAGCGCATCGGCCGCCCGGTTCTCGTCGTGACCGTCGGAGCCGGCCAGGTCCGCCGCTGGGCCGACGACCTGGCCCACTTTGATCCCGGGCGACGAACCGAGGGCGGCGGACCGGGCGCGGTCGTCACCTTCGCGGAGCGCGAGCCGGACCCGTATTCGGAGATCGTGCCGGATCGGTCGCTCGTGCACGAGCGCGTCCGCGGGCTGTCGCGGCTGGCGGCCGAAGCCGGCCCAGTGCGCTTCGTGGTGGCGGCCGCCGAGGCGTTCCTGCGCCGCGTGGCGCCGCCGGACGCCCTGCGCGCCCGCTGCGTGCGGCTGCGAGTGGGGGCGGAGGCGTCGCGCGATGACGCGGTCAGGCTGCTCGTCGAGGGCGGCTACCACCCGGTCCGCGCGGTCGACGTCCCCGGGACGTTCGCCGTCCGCGGCGGGCTGCTCGACGTCTTTCCTCCCGGGGCCGATTTCCCGTACCGGATCGAGTGGACTGCGGACGTGCCGGAGTCGATCCGCCTCTTCGATCCGGCCGACCAGCGGAGCATTGCACCGGGGGGCTGCGACGAGGCGTGGATCCACCCGATCACCGAGCTGGTGCGGGGCGAGGCCGAGCGTCGGTCGGCCAGGGATCGCCTGCGGGAGCTGTGCGATGCGCGCGGCCTGCCGACGGTCCGGGCGCGCGAGTGGGTCGAGCTTGTCGAGTCGGGTGCGCCGTTCCCCGGGATCGAGACGCTGCTGCCGGCGTTCCACGCGCGGCTCGCATCGCTCGACGACTACCTTCCGGACGGCGCCGTCGTGTTCGTCGACAACTCGCCGGCGGCGGCGGACGTGTGGAGGCGGGAGCGCGAGTCGATCGAGCGGGCGTACGCGGCGGTGAGGGATCGGCCGGTCTTTGAGCCGTCGGCCATCTCGCTCTCGCCGGTGGAGGCGGCGGCCGTCTGCGGGCGTCGCGTGCACCTCCTGTCGTTCCCGCCGGGCGCGGCGGCGGTCAAGCGGCCGCGGGGATGGGCCGAGTCGGGCGCCTCGCCTCTGCGCTTCGGCGCCTCGGACAACGAGGATCTGTCGCTCGGGCTCCGCCGGGCTCGCCGCGACCGTTCCGGCGCGTCCCCGCTGGGGCCGCTCGCCCGTTTCGTCGCCGACGGCCTCGATTCCGGCCTGCGCGTCGTGCTGGCTTCGCCGACTCCCGGCGGGTGCGAGCGACTCGCGGCGCTTCTGCGCGGGCACGGCCTGGTGGCGGCGGACGGCGGACGGCGGACGGCGGACGCGAGGCGGGGAAGGTACGAGATCGAGGAGGGACCGCTCGCGCGCGGCTTCCGGCTTCCGGCCGACGGCCTCGCGTACGTCGCCGAGGAGGAGGTGTTCGGGGCGCGGGCGCGGCGCCCCCGCGGGCGCCCGGCGTCCGCCGGCCCGGACCTGCGGGATCTCGCCGCGGGCGACCACGTCGTGCACGTCGAGTACGGGATAGGCAGGTACGACGGGCTCGTCCGGCGCGTCGTGGACGGGGTCGAGATCGACCTGATGCACATAGCCTACCGGGGAACCGATCGGCTGCTGCTGCCGGTGTACCACGCGAACCAGGTGGCGAAGTACGTCGGCAAGGCCGAGCCGCAGCTCGACAGGTTGGGGAGCGGCAGGTTCCGAGCGGCTCGCGAGCGCGCCGGCGAGGCGGCGCAGGGGCTGGCCGACGAGCTGCTGCGGGCGCACGCCGAGCGGGCTGCGAGGCCTGGGCGGGCCGTGGCGCCGGCCGACGATGCGTTCGAGGCGTTCGTCGCGGAGTTCCGGTTCGAGGAGACCCCGGACCAGGCGCGCGCCATCGAGGGGGTGATCGAGGGTCTCGAGCGCGAGGCGCCGCTGGATCATCTGGTATGCGGCGACGTCGGGTTCGGCAAGACCGAGGTGGCGATGCGCGCGGCGTTCCGCGCCGTCCGGTCGGGCCGGCAGGTGGCCGTGCTGGCGCCGACGACGATCCTCGCGCAGCAGCACCTCGCCACGTTCCGCGAGCGGTTCCGCAACTTCCCGGCGCGGATCGAGCCGCTGTTCCGGTTCCAGACCGCCGCCGAGCAGTCCGGCGTGGTCCGGGGGCTCAAGACCGGCGAGGTCGACGTCGCGATCGGAACGCACAGGCTGCTGTCGGCCGACGTGCACTTCAAGGACCTGGGGCTCATCGTCATCGACGAGGAGCACCGCT